>JADLCR010000029.1 GCA_020847095.1 Oligoflexia bacterium
GCCAAGCGCTCGCTTTCGCGTCAAGCTCAAGCTCCGCCTGGCCACGGCAATGTCCTTTCGCGCACATCACGTGCGCTCAGCTGCCACTGGCAGCCGGCCATTGCCTTTCGAGTCCGATGCAATGCTAACCAAAATATTTGATGAACTTTACCGATTGTGCAATTGGCGGAGAGAGGGGGACTCGAACCCCCAAGCCCTTTCGGGCGCCAGATTTCGAGTCTGGTACCTTACCAATTAGGATATCTCTCCGAAGGGTCGTTGAGTAATCTGTGTGTTTTAGCCCGTCCGGTGGGCGGTTTCAAGACACAAAAAAACCCGGATGCGAACATCCGGGTCTTTCTACATCTCAAACTTTACGCCTACTTAGCGCTTTTTTCTTTTCTTTGTTGCTTTGCGCTTTGTAGTTTTGCGTTTTGCTTTCTTCTTGGCCATGTCTCTCCTCCTTGTGTGAGTCGACGTTTATCTTCTAACTTCGCTAGCCTGTTAATTTTAGTGTAAGAGCTTTTCACTTCGAGTCAATACGTTTTTTGGTCCACTCGTTGCTCAAATGCTCATTTAGTATGAAGTTACTGCTGTTTTTATTAATTTTCGCATTATTTTGGTTCGGAGTTCGGATTTTGTTCCGAAAATTCGAAAAAAAAACCGTTCATTCGCCGGAATTGATACTCGATCAGCTCTTATTGCTCATGCAAACCGGAAAATCTTTTGATTTTGTTCGATCAAAATTAACAGAAGATGAATGTCTTGCGCTTAAAAACTTTTCCGTAGAGCCCCGATGGGAAGCCGTAGAAGAATTTTGTAAGAAGTCACCTTCGCAAGCGCTTACCTTACTAAAATCTTTTAGAAAAATCGTACTTTTACGAGGGAGATTGCGCCTTAAGGTACTAGGACAAACCGCACAAGCGAAGCTTCAAGCGGTCATCGTTGCGGCCCTTTATGCTTGTGTGAATGGGTATATTTTAAGCCTTAAAGAACTGCCCTTTTCGTTATCGGAGTTTCACGGCAAAGCACTTTTCACGACAAGTTTGATTCTGTTTGGAGTGGGCCTTCGGTGGATGACTGAAATTTCAAAATTTAAGGATATTGATCCATGAAAATTCCAGAATTGCTCCTCATAGTCCAAGAGTTGAGGCTTTCTCTTCATATGGGGCGCTCACTAAGAAGTGTTGTGCGGGAAATGTCACAGAGTTCTAGTTTCTCGATGGGTCAATCGTTGGGCGCAGCGCTGGGATTGTGGGAGAAATCACACACCGTGGAACATAATTTATGGAATCAAACTCCTAAAAGACGGGCTTTAGTCCAGATTCTTCAAATGGCGATGCGAGGTTCACCAGCAGAAGCCATTTTGAGTGAGTTTGAAGAAGAACTTTTTCATTGCTTAGAGACAGAGTTGGTCAAGCAGACCCAATTGATGCCAGTAAAAATGGTTTTGCCGTTAACCCTTTGCATCTTACCGGCTTTTTTACTGTCACTCATCGGCCCATTCATAATGGGAAGCCTATTATGATGAAGTTCACCTTAATACTGATTTTCATTTTAAACCCTTTTGGAGCGGCGGCTAGCGGGCTGACGAAATCTCAGAAGGAACAGTTCCTCAAAAGAAAATTTACGGCATTAGTCGTTGAGTTGCTGGAAAAGCGAAATAGATATTTGGCACAAGAAATTTTGCAAGCAGAGCGATCACTTGAAGAGTGCAAGGAAGTTTATTTTGGAGAGCCGTCTCTACCTTCTTTTTCGGAATGTCTCCGGCATCTGCGAATACACAAAAAACTTATCGGCAAAAACCTGCCTTACATGGAGTTAGAAGGGGAGTTGAACACCGTTTGTGAATCCATGGTGCTAGAAGTTTCTGATGAGGCGCTTTTTAGTTTTATTGACCACCTCAGGGCACTCAAAAGTGGCGACCTTGAGGGGTGCAACGACGCCATTTGGAAACGTGTTTTTTTAGCGTTACACGCAAGAAAATTTACTAATCCCTTTTGGGGCGTCCGTCTGGTCCGAAAAGCGGATTCTCAATTGGGTAAGCTAAGTGCTTGGAGGCAAAAGGCTCTTGATCTCATGCGGTCTTCGTCACGTGTCCGGCCTATAAATTGAATCCATTTAAAATCAGTTATGAATATCAAACTGTCGGCGTCACAGTCGCGCTATCAATTTGTCAAAGTGCTGGCCTCGGGCGGGAGTGCCAAAGTTTATCTACTTGAAAGGTTAGTTCCCGGGTATGGCCCACAAAAAATCGTTTTTAAAGTACCGCATTTCGGAGCTCAGTGTGAATCGGAATCAAGACTGGAAGCTCAAAGACTACAGGCGCTTAGACATAAAAACATAGTCAGCGTACTCGGAGCCGAATCCATGGCCGATGGAACTTCTGGTCTGTTACTGGAGTACATCGAGGGGTTTACATTGTCTGAAATCATCCAGACCCGCGCGTTCAAACGCCGAGAGTTGTTAGCGCAACAAGTTTTGAGCCAGGCGGCCAGCGCACTTCAATTTGCGCATAAGTTCGGATTCACACACGGAGATCTTTCCTCACGCAATATAATGATTAGCAAAACTGGCGAAACCAAACTTCTCGATTTCGGATTGTCGGGGACGAAGGGCTATCGATGCGAAAAGGGTACTGTTGAATATTCAAGTCCCGAGAGATTGCTGGGACAAAAAAGCGATGGGAGCTGCGATTGGTTTGCGTTGGCCGTCATTGTTGCGGAACTTTTGTTGGGCCATCATCCATATCAGATGCACCTGGATCGAGCCGCTGTGGAGCGGGCCCGCTACTTTCGAAAAACAATAAAAGAGATGTGTCCGAGTCCCTGGGGCGACTGGCTGTCTAAAATGGCAAATGCCCAAGGGGGCGATGAAATTGATTTTAGCGGTGATGTTGCGGAGTGTGGTGAGCGCGACCTCGATTGTCTAAAATCAGAGCTACAAAGCTTAAGGCTCAGAGCCGTTGAGCGCACGACCAACGAAACGGTGGATTTAAAATTGATAAAAAAGGCTCACCGATTTAAATGGCTGGCCGCCCTCATCGCTTTGGTCGTTGCAGCCGGCCCCAAAGCTGTTTCCAAGAGTGAAACATGGGCCGGTCGTCTGCGACCTTGTGTATTAACAATGACGAGCCGTCCCTGGGGTGAGGTTTTTTTGAATGGGAAAAGCATTGGTTACACTCCAATTTTGAATCACCCTGTTAAGGCCGGAGCGCACCAAGTTCGGTGGGTGGGTCCTCAAGGCCAAGTCGTTGAAAAGACCCTAATCGCATTTAACAACGGCATAGTCATGTTTCGGCTTGATGCTTCTCAAAAAAGTGGAAAAATACCTTTGGACCACGGTGTCAATTAGCGATATATCTATCAGTCCTAGTTCAAGGGGGGGACATGGACAAAACTGACATTAAAGGTGAAAGAATTCTCCAGTTAGAGGCCCTCGTGGAAGAACTCCTGAAAGAAAATCCCGTTGAAACTCGAATTGCCGAGCAAATGCAACAACTCCAACTTGACTACACTTCTGATCCGGTAGAAAGGATCAATAGGGTTTTAGCGGCCTTACACCCCTATCAAATCCTAGACTTTGAAGAGTAATTGCAAGTATCAAGGGAGTCTATGACCTCACAATTTAAGAACAACATTTTAGAAACGATTGGAAACACTCCAATTGTAAGACTCAATCGCGTCGCCTCAGAGAGCTCCAGTCCGATTTTCGGCAAAGTTGAGTTCTTCAATCCGGGTGGCAGCATCAAAGACCGAGTGGGTCGCTACATCGTTGAAATGGGAGAGAAGTCTGGAAAGCTTAAGCCGGGTGGAACCATTATCGAAGCGACCTCCGGTAACACAGGCGTTGGCCTTGCCATAGCGGCCGCTGTGAAAGGCTATAAATGTATCTTTGTCATGCCCGATAAGATGAGCGAAGAGAAGATTCAAGGCTTGCGTGCATTTGGTGCCAAAGTTGTCGTGACACCCACGGCCGTTCTTCCTGAGGATACGCGCAGTTATTATTCGGTTGCGAAGAAGTTGGTAGAGGTTACTCCCAACGCCTATTACGCCAATCAATATCACAATCCCGAAAACCCCGAGATTCACTATAAAACAACGGGTCCAGAAATTTGGGCCCAGTCTGACGGAAAGGTCGATGTGTTGGTTGCCGGCGTTGGAACCGGCGGAACCATCAGCGGTTGTGCGAAATTTCTCAAAGAGAAAAATCCCAATATTAAGGTTGTTGGCGTTGACCCTCTTGGTAGCATTCTGACCGAGTACTTTAAAACCGGAAATATTTCGCAAGCCACCAAAGTTTACAAGATTGAAGGCATTGGAGAAGACTTTATTCCGAGCAACATCAACTTTAAGCTTATCGACGAGTTTGTGCAGGTCAATGACAAAGAATCCTTTATGATGTGCCGGGACCTTTTGACAAAAGAGGGATTGTTTGTCGGCGTTTCTAGTGGATCGGCAGTTTGCGGGGCTTTGAAGTACGCCAAATCCTTAAAAGAGAAGAAGAACATCGTCGTCATATTGCCAGATAGCGGAAATCGTTATCTATCAAAAGCCTTCAACGACAATTGGATGCGAGAAAATGGGCTTCTCGATAGCCCCATTTATACCGATTCAGTTCGGGACATCTTGGTTTCGATGGGAACTCGACTCAACGAAGTTGTGACCGCCAACCATACCGATACGGTTGAGCAAGTGATTACAAGGATGAAGGAAAAAAGTATTTCTCAACTGCCTGTGTTTTCTGATGGTCAGTTAACTGGCGTGATCGATGAAAGCGATTTGATATTACCTCTGGTCAATGGGCTTATTAAGCCGAGCGACCGAATCCTAAGCTTCATCAAAGGATCAGTGATCATGGTGGATTTGGATGAAAAACTTAAAACACTGACCGACTTGTTTAACAAAGGGTTTGTGGCATTGACTAAAGATGAGCACGGAAAGCTTCGCATCGTGACAAAAATCGACTTCATTTCATATCTAGGCGAAAGGTTGCGATAACTATGAAGCCCGGAACCCCCACAAAAGACCTCAAGTTTGAAACCCTAGCTATACATGCCGGTCAAACACCGGATCCGACAACGGGCGCGATCATGACTCCTGTGTATTTAACTTCTACATATGTTCAAGAATCCCCAGGGGTACATAAAGGTTTTGAATATAGTCGCACGCACAATCCTACTCGTCGGGCCCTCGAAAATAATATTGCGGCATTAGAAGGTGGCAAATACGGGTTGGCTTTCGCGTCCGGTTGTGCTGCCACCACCACTATTCTCGGGATGCTTAAAGCCGGCGATCATGTGGTTTGTTCGGACGATGTTTACGGGGGAACCTTCAGACTCTTTGACAAGGTTTTGAAAAATCTGGGTCTCGAATTTTCATTTGTAGACCTATCAAAATCCGAAAATCTTGGTGGTGCCCTAAGGCCAAACACAAAGCTGGTTTGGATTGAAACGCCGACAAACCCAATGCTTAAACTAGTTGATATTCAAGAAGTTTCAAAAAAGGCCCACGCTCATAAATCCAGTGATGGAAAAAGTGTAATCGTTTGTGTGGATAACACTTTTATGAGTCCCTACTTTCAGCGACCTCTCTCGTTGGGTGCTGACATTGTTGTGCATTCGTCGACAAAGTATCTGAACGGGCACAGTGATCTTGTTGGCGGAGTTGTTGCTTTGAACAATGACGAGCTCGCACAGAAACTTTACTTCCTTCAGAACTCCATGGGAACCCAGCAAGCAACGTTTGACGCTTGGTTGGTGTTGAGAAGCACAAAGACTCTTGCTGTTCGTATGAGAGCTCACGAAGAAAATGCCAAGCGGGTAGCGCAATTCTTAGATACTCATGCCAAAGTGGAAAAGGTTATTTACCCCGGACTTCGCTCTCATCCGCAGTTTCCTTTAGCCGAAAAACAAATGCTGGGATTCGGCGGAATGATTAGCTTTGTGATCAAAGGCGGCATGCCGGCGGCGCGAGGATTTTTAGAAAAGGTTCGCGTATTTTCATTAGCAGAGTCGTTGGGAGGGGTGGAGTCTTTAGTTGAACACCCCGCTATTATGACTCATGCCAGCGTTCCTCCAGAAAACAGAAAAGCACTTGGTATTGACGATGGACTGATCCGACTGAGTGTCGGAATCGAACATATCGACGACCTAATCAACGATTTGTCTCAGGCTTTAAACTAAATTTCCTTTGGGCGAGCTTTCGAGTCGGGTTCCAAGGCCATGCTCTGTTCTCGATAGGTCGAGGCTAGAATGATTTCATTGAAAAAGGCTTTGACGTTTTTAGGGCGCGCTTTTGTGCTTCTGCCATCGATTTCAGGAACCCGATCAATCAGTGTGATAAGTCCCACGGCAAACATTCCAAAAGCACAGAGTAGCAGCGTTTTTTGAGGTCCAAAGTGGTGTGCCAAAAACCCACCGATCAAATGGCCCACGGGGAGCATTCCCACGTTGGCCATGATGAGTATGCTCATCACGCGCCCGCGCTTTTCTTCGGGGGCAAGCAGTTGCATGGCTGTATTGCTGGCGATCATGGACCACAACCAGAATATTCCCAGTATAAATAACACCGGATAGACGAGCGGTGCGGGGCACTGACTGTAAACCAACATAAGAGCACCGAGGCTCGTCATTGATAGCGGTATCAGATGATGTTTGGGGTAATAACTTGGCAATAATCCAAACAAATAAGCTCCCACCACGGCGCCTGCCCCCAGACTGGCGAGTAGTCCTCCAAGCCCTTCGGGTCCGATTTGAAATACATCGCTGGCTAAAAAGGGCATCAACCCTTGAACAGGCGCTCCCAAAATGGCAAAGCACGTAATGCTCAAAACGACGCGCCTAGCACCTTTATGTGAAAACACCCACTGCACGCCCTCGCGAAAGGGAGCCGCATGCCCTGAGGGGACGCTGCGATTTTCTGGAATTTGGATTTTTGTAACGGCCCATAACACAGCCAAAAAACTAAAGGCATTTAAATAGAAAGCGTGCGTGACGCCCCATTGGGCGACTATGAATCCAGCGAGAGCGGGGCCCAACAGTCTCGCCAAATTGAACTGCATGGAATTTAATGCAATCGCCGACTCTAAATCTTTTCTCGGAACAAGGTGCGGAACCACACTATGCCAAGCGGGTCCATTAAACACCCAGGCCGCGCCCTGAAAAAATGTGATTGCCGTGATCACGTTCGCGCTTGCTAATCCGTGTTGTGAAAGAGCTGCCAACAAGAAAGCCAAAAGGCACATCGCCACTTGAGCGAAGAGAATGAGTTTTCTTCGACTGATTCGATCCGCCAATATTCCTGAGGGAACCGCCAAGACCGCGACGGCCGCAAACTGAGCAAAACTTAAGAGTTCCGTGCGGAAGGCCGAATGAGTTTGGCTTGCCACCACCCAGCCTTGGCCCACGTTTTCCATCCATGTTCCCACGTTGGAGCAAAGTGTGGCGAGCCAAACAAATAAGAAGCTTTCATGCTTAAGCGCTCGAAACGTGGATCTCATACAGCGGTGAGTTTTCCCATGGAATGCCCATCTGCACAACGACAACGACTTTACGCGATGCGCAATAATTTATTAAGCGGGTTTTGTCATTTGACATTGAGCACCCTGATCAGTAAACCAGGGACCTTGTCGCCCAGGTAGCTCAGTCGGTAGAGCAGCGGACTGAAAATCCGCGTGTCGGCGGTTCGATTCCGTCCCTGGGCACCAACCCGACTTGCGCTTTTCGACAATCAAGCGCATCCTAAATAATACAAATTAAAAACTCGATCCGGAGGATCTCAAAATGACCCGATATTCGGTAGTGGGACTAGGTCTAGTACTTTCATTTTTGATGGGTTGTTCGCCCTCGCAAGAACAAGTTGATAAGGCCGTTAGGAAAATCATGGACGAGCGAGAGGCCGAAAAAGATCGCTTTCAGAAATACTTAGAAGAGTACGCCCGAACTAAAGGGGGCGCCCCGGGACAACCACCGACCGCACCACAAAGAGAGGCGCCACCTTCCGTTGAAGAAATGATGAAAAACCCCAAGAAAATTGAAGTGGGAAGTTCTCCTTGGAAAGGTACAAAAAACTCAAAAGTCACAATCATTGAGTTTAGTGATTTTCAATGTCCGTTTTGTAATGCCGTCTCGCCGACGATTAACTCTCTGTTAAAAAAGTATGATGGGAAGTTGAAAATTGTTTTCAAACATCGACCATTGCCTTTTCATAACAACGCGAAGATCGCAGCGCAAGCTTCGATGGCCGCTCACAAACAGGGCAAATTTTGGCAAATGCATGATGTGCTTTTCGCAAATAATCAAAAGTTAGATCGCCCTAACTTGGTTGAATATGCAAAGCAAATTGGCCTCAATATTCAGAAGTTTGAAAAGGATTTAGATGATCCCGAGATGATTAAGCAAATTGAATCAGAAAGTAACTGGGCCGCTCAAAATGGTCTTGGAGGGACTCCGTCGTTTCTTATCAACGGGGTGACTCTAGTAGGGGCCGTACCGGAAGACCGTTTTGCAGAAATCATAGACAAGTTTTTGAAATAAGAGAGTTTTTTCATAGCTTCTTCAACTTGAAGGTCCGTGCTATAGATTTTGACCAGCATGGACCCTTTAGTTTCTTTAAAGAAAAATCCATTTGTTCTCGCTCCCATGGCTGGAATTACCGACAACGCCTTTCGTAGTTTTATGAAAGAAATGGGCGCCGGAATTGTCGTAACAGAGCTGATTTCTGCTTACGGAATTGAATATCGCAGCCATCGCACAATCGATTTAATGTCATTTACTTCACAACAACGCCCAATTGGAGTTCAGATTTTTGGCGAAGACGCTACGGTCCTTGCTAAAGCTGCAAGTTTCGTTGAATCCGCAGGAGCGGATTTTGTGGATATCAATTTGGGTTGCCCGGTTCCTAAGGTTGTAAAAAAAGGGGCCGGTTCGGCCATGCTCAAAGACCCTTGTAAGCTGGGCGAGATATTATCCACCATTAAGGCCGCCATAAAAATCCCGTTAACGATTAAGATTAGAACGGGATGGGATGATTCCTCCAAAAATGCAATCGATGTCGTAAAAGCGGCTGCAGATGCCGGCGTAACTTGGGTTGCGATTCATGGCCGCACGCGAGCCCAAGGATATTCTGGACAAGCGGATTGGGATTTTATTGGCGAAGTGAAGTCAAAATCGCCAATTCCCATTATTGGGAATGGAGATATTTCTTCAGCGACCGTTGCTGTACGACGGCTCAAAGAGAGCGGGTGCGATGGAGTGATGATTGGCCGAGGGTGCCTTAAAAACCCTTGGATATTTAAGCAAGCTCTCGAAATACATCAATCCGGTCAAGCGATGGCGATGGAAAGGGATTTTCCACAAACTTTAGAAAAGCTAAAGGCGTATGTGGACCTGAGGTTGGATCAGCGCTACTCAGCTCTTCAAATGAAAAAATTTACGGCTTGGTTTTCGTCAGGTTATCCGAATAGCCAGGCATTTCGAAAGAAGTTGTTTACCGAAACAACCGCCGACGGTGTTCTCGAAGTTTCAAAAGATTACTTTTCGACTTTAAGCTTGTCGCAGCAAGAAGACACGAGTCATGAAAATTTCTTGATGGGCGGTCATGGTTAGTGAAAAAAGAAAATGTAGGCGGTGACGAAAGCTATGGGCACAACAAGGATGGCGCTCACAAGGACGAGTTTTATTCCCGATGGGACGGAAACATTTTCCCGCTGTACTTGCCGTTGAACGAGCAGGTTAGAAACATTTCCCACATACGTTGAAGCGCTAAACAAACTCGTTGAACACAAAACAGCCATCAGTAAGACGCTCGAAACTTCAGTTCCTCCGACGAGATGGACCATGATTCCATCGTCACCAACACCTTTTGCTAGCGCATAAAAAGCTGAAAAAACTGGAACCTGATTAAACAGGGCGCTGAATCCACCGGCCAGCCAGAAGATATTCCAAGAATTATCCACACTCATCTGTGGCGCCATTTTTGTGAAAATGCTCAAAACAGGTATCCAGGTCACAAATAGTGCGGCCCAGATGACCAATTGCTCGCTTAAGAGATTCCAAGAAAACTCATTGGAATGATCAACCTGTCTAGGGGTGAGTTTTCTTACGATGAAAGTAATGGCCCATAGGGACAAGGTTAAGATGACATCTTGAGCCCACACATGGGGGAGATCTATTTTTTGAATTCCAATGATGAGCAGTAACGGGACCGGAGCCCAAAATAAATTCCAACCGCCAAGAATCCTAAAATTTTCATTCTTGCTTAATTGAGATGGGCCTCGAAAATCAGGGTCTCGAAGATAAAGGTAAGCGTCCATGGCAATAAAGATCGAAACAAGGCTAATGAACGCAAACATCCAAACGGGAAAGAGCTGAAGGTTCCAAGTGGCCGGAACGCCAAACAGATAAGCCAGTAAAGTGGCGCTGTTTCCAAGGGGAGACATTATCCCTCCCAGGTTGCAGACAAGTATGAGAAAGAAAATCACCAAGTGACCCAAATGCTTGCGGCCCATATTGCTCTTCAAAATGGGTCGAAATAACAAAATGGCGGCCCCCACGCCTCCAATAACCAAGCTTAGCAACGCTCCGAGGGCGAAAAACATGAGGTTTGTTCCTGGGTTGGCTTTGGGAATCCCGCCGACGTATAGACCTGAGCCAATGGCGAAAAGGCACGCAAGAACGGAACAAAACATTAAAAGCTGCTTAAGTGTGCGTCCTACCGAGAAGGGATCCACGTACAAACACAGCAGCAGCACGGGTAAAGTCACCATCGCAAGCCATAAATGATGGTATTTTTTCCAAAAACCCGGGGCCACCGAGGGAAGAATGGAGATTGACAAGATCACTGCCCCAAACGGGGCCATAAGCCACTGAGGTAACATACAAAAAAGTGTAGCTTGATTTGCCCTTCTGATGCAAACTGATCGGCGCTTTTATGAATGAACAAAAAATTAGAAATATTGCTATCATAGCCCACGTTGACCACGGCAAAACCACTCTGGTTGACGGGCTTTTAAGACAAAGTGGTACTTTTCGTACGAACGAGCTGGTGGCTGAGCGAGTCATGGACTCCATGGATCTCGAAAGAGAGCGTGGAATCACAATCATGGCCAAGAACACCTCGGTTAAGTATCAAGGGTTTAAAATCAACATTGTTGATACTCCGGGGCACGCCGATTTCGGTGGAGAGGTCGAGCGTACGCTCAAAATGGTCGATGGCTGCATGCTGTTGGTTGACGCTGCCGAAGGTCCGTTACCCCAGACCCGTTTTGTGTTGAAAAAGGCCCTTGAAGAGGGGCTTAAAGTCATTGTTTGTATCAATAAAATTGATCGACATGACGCCCGTGTTGATGAAGTCGTCAACGAGGTCTTTGATTTATTCATTGATCTCGATGCTGAAGATTGGCAGGCCGACTTTCCGATTGTCTATGCTGTGGCTCGTGAAGGTTGGGCTGTTTTAGATCTTAAAGATCGTGAAGCCCCCAATAAATCTTTAGAGCCCTTGTTTCAAAAAATCCTAGAAGTCATTCCTCCGCCAAAGGGCAAAGTCGATGAAACGCTCCAAATCTTGGTGACCAATGTCGGCTATAACAATTTCGTAGGACGACTGGCGATCGGGCGAGTCACTCAGGGTGTAATTAAAGTGGGCGACACGGTTTCAATTTGCAAAGCTGATCGCATCAATAAAATCCGAGTGACCGCGCTTTATACATATGAAGGGTTAAAACAAGCCGAAGTGCCGAAGGTCGAAGCTGGCGACATTTGCATCATTGCTGGTGAACAGAATATTGAAATTGGCGACACCATCGGCGAGGCCGAAAATCCAAAGCCGCTTCCAAGGGTGGTCGTCGAAGAACCTACCGTCAGCATGCTTTTCTCGGTAAACAATGGCCCATTTGCCGGCAAAGAGGGCGATCAAGTCACCAGTCGAAAGATCTTAGAGCGACTTGATAAAGAACTTCTCTATAATGTCTCTATTCGTGTTGAAAAAACTGATGCCGCTGATTCTTTTAAAGTCTACGGCAGGGGAGAGCTTCAACTTGCCATTCTTATCGAGACAATGCGACGCGAAGGATTCGAGCTTTTGGTTAGTAAACCAAGAGTTGTGACTAAAGAAATCAACGGTGAGCGACACGAGCCAATGGAGCATGTGGTTTTTGATTTGCCAGACCAGTTTGTTGGTGTGGTCACTGAAAAAATGGGACTTCGCAAAGGGGTCATGACCAACATGACAAATAAAGGATCAGGTCGTGTTCGTATTGAGTTTACAGTGCCGTCTCGCGGACTCATCGGTTATCGCAGCGAGTTTTTAACCGATACGAAGGGCCTTGGTTTAATGAATACGATTTTTGCGGGCTTTGAACCCTGGAAGGGCGACATCATAAGCAGAGTCAACGGGGCTCTGATTGCAGATCGCCCAGGAGAGACGGTAGGCTATGCCCTGTTTCACCTTGAACCAAGAGGTCGTTTGTTTGTTGGACCAGGGCTTGGCTGTTACGAGGGAATGATTGTCGGAGAACATGCAAAGGACAATGATTTAATTGTTAACGTGTGCCGAGAAAAGAAGCTTACTAATATGAGGGCTTCTGGATCTGATGAAGCGATTAAACTCACTCCGCCAATTAATATGACTCTTGAACGCTCAATGGAATGGATTAATGACGACGAGCTTATTGAGATCACACCAAACTCTATACGGCTTCGTAAGCGGTTTTTAGATCCGCACTTGCGTAAACGAGCCGAAAAACTGGATTAACAGCCATGCTGGACATTGTTGCTGAAGCGCGGGGACTGACAAAGAAGTACGGTGAAAAAACCGTTGTTAACGGCATCAGTTTTCAAATCAAAAAGGGCGAGTGCTACGGACTTCTTGGTCCTAATGGAGCTGGAAAAACTTCCACCATGAAGATGATGTATGGAGCAACTCCGATTTCTGGGGGAGAGCTTCACATCTTGGGTCTGGACGCCACGTCCAAAAGTTCAGAAATTAAAAAGCGCATTGGTGTGGTGCCTCAAGATGACGGGTTGGACACGGACTTTACCGTTCTCGAAAATCTGATCATTTACGGAAGCTATCACAACCTCCCTTCTGAGGTGGCTCAGTCTCGGGGGCGTGAGCTTTTACGATTTATGAGTATAGATGAGAAATCTCAAGCCTCCGTCGACACTTTATCAGGGGGCATGAAGCGACGATTGGCCATTGCTCGAGGAATGATCAATCAGCCTGAAATGTTATTTCTTGATGAACCAACAACGGGACTTGATCCGCAGGCTCGACTTTTAATATGGGACAATCTGCGCGGACTCAAAAAGCAAGGCATGAGCATGGTTCTCACGACACATTATATGGAAGAGGCGTATCAAATTTGCGACAGACTTGCGATCATGGATCACGGCAAATTTCTTTGTGAAGGCCGACCGAAAGACTTGGTTCGCGATCATATCGGAAAAGAGGTTGTCGAGTTTTCTTGCGAAGAGAAAGACAAAAAGTACCTTTCTGATAAAGTGCGCGAAAAATTTGATTATCAAGTTATCCGCAACAGATTTCATTTATTCATAAAAGAAAACCAAGAGGGCAAAGATGCGATGGGATTGATCCCAACGGATTATTTGACGATTAGAAAAGCGACGCTGGAAGATGTATTTTTAAAAGTGGCAGGCCACGACCTAAGAGACTGAAGAAATGAAAAATTTTTCGATAAAAAATATTTTCAAAGACATGGTGACAATTCCAAAGATTGGAATTGGAATTTATCGCGTCTGGTTTAGGGACTTTTTTTATTTCAAAAAATATTTGCTAGCTTCAATTTTCTGGAACTTCACAGAACCTCTTCTCTATGTGGTGGCTTTTGGTTACGGGTTGGGATTTTTCGTCGGGCAAATTGAGGGAGTTCCGTACATCATGTTTTTGGCGCCGGCCATTTTGGCGACGACGGCCATGCAAGGGGCTGCTTTTGAATCAACGTATTCCAGTTTCACCAAGCTCAGAGTTCAAAAGACCTACGAAACCATTATGATGACTCCGATTAGTATTGATGAAATTGTCATCGGTGAGATTTTGTGGGGAGCAACCAAGGCGGTATTCTCGTCGTTGGCCGTGTTTTTGGTTTTTGTTGTCCTCGGAATGGTTAAGCATCCAACAGCATGGCTAACGCTGCCAGTGGCGATTATGCTGTCATTGTGTATGAGCGCCATATCCATGGTCGTTACCGGATTTGCGCGAGACTACGATTCTTTCACTTATTTCTTTGCTGTTTTTATCACGCCCATGAGTTTGCTGGCCGGCACCTTTTTTCCGTTGAGCCAGTTTCCCTCTTGGGCCCAGTGGGCGGCCCAAGCTCTGCCGCTCACTCATGGAGTTCACGTGATGCGTGAACTCTATCTTGGCCGATGGAGTGCGGCACTCTTAGGCAATCTCTTTTTCATGGGTCTTATTTTCGTCTTGTTTACAAACTGGGCGGTGGCTCAGATTCGACGTCAGCTGGTGTATTAATAGGTTCTACTGGCGGAGCCGCAACCTCAGGCTCAATCGCAGGAGTAGCCTTAGGTGTTTCCGTTTCAATTTCTTTTTGAACTTCTTCATCTAATTCAAATCTAAAAGCATCTCCCTCTGTAGACTCTTCTGAAGCCTCCACCGTGCCTGGCTTTAAAGTCTGAAGCAATGCGGGGGCGTTAGAATCCCAAGGGAAGAGGTCAAGTCTGGCGAGAGCCTCGCCGAATTCTAATTCGGAAATTTTCTTGGTCAGAGTCATCTTCCGTAAAATTGCCGTTATCGTTTTTCGTGCAAAAGGCGTCAGCTGTTTGCGGCGAAAACTTTGAGAGTATTTTTTTGGATTCGGAAGCAAAAAAGCCAAAAAGGCCCCTTGCTCAGCAGTTAACTCGCTTGGGAACTTTCCGAAATAATGGGCGCTCGCAGCTTTTACTCCAAACACGCCTTCATCAAACTCAACGACATTCAGGTAATAAGTCAAAATCTGTCCCTTGGTGAAATGCTTTTCGATTTGAAGAGCCAAATAGACTTCAAGACCTTTTCTGAAGAGACTCTTTTTCTCATTGAGAAAGACGTTTTTGGCCAGTTGCTGGGTTATTGTTGAAGCTCCACGCGCAAATCGCCCCTGTTCGAGGTCATGGATTAGACTTTCTTTGATTTCTTTATAATCCAAGCCTTCATGGCTATAAAACGCCGAGTCTTCAGACATAATGACTGCCCCAATGACGTAGGGGCTAATATCCTTGAGTGAAACGAAGTTGGGCGACGACTCGCAGAGATAGACTTTACGCATTGACGTCGTCATACACTTTTTCATGTCGCGAACGTCTGGAACTAACAAAAACAAGGCCATCACGCCGAGCAGCAAAATCCCTGCAATAGAGATGGCTGCAATACTGTATCCTGCCATTCCCTTTAAGAAATTTCGGAATTGAATCATAGATCGATGCAGACTAATTTTTGGGTTCGAAACTGTCAATTTCATTTGTTGAATCAACTGAGAAGCTGTGCCATGACAGAGTGTCATGAAAGGGAGGAATCAAATGGGGCGCTTGCTTCTAGCCGTTTTTGTGGGTTTGTTCTTGGGTTGCACGAAAAAGGAGTCGGGACCTTCTGTTTCTTCCGATGCAAAGGTTAAAGTGGGCCTTGTTTTGGATAAGGGTGGAAAAGACGACAAGAGCTTTAACGCAGCGGCCTTTAAAGGTGCCAGTGATGCGGCTAAGGACTTCGACATTGAGTTAAAAGTTGTAGAAAGCCCCGATGATGCGAGCTATGAACCTGCAATTCGTGGTCTCGCCGAACGCGGATTTCAGCTGGTGATCACGGTGGGATTTGCCCAGTCCGATGCCCTGAAGAAAATCTCTCCCCAATTTCCCAAGACTCATTTTGCCATCGTCGACGCAATGGTTGATGTTCCCAATGTCGCCAGTCTCTTATTTTCAGAGCACGAAGGAAGCTATTTGGTGGGATACATTGCAGGATCAAAAACTGAAACAGGAACAGTTGGCTTTATTGGCGGAATGGATGTCGACCTCATTAAGAGATTTGAATTGGGCTATCGTGAGGGAGTTTTAAAGGCGAATCCAAAAGCGAAAATCTTGACCAACTATGTAGGTGTTTCAAGTGAAGCCTGGATGAACCCAACGAAGGGACGCGAGTTGACCTTGTCCCAAATTGGCCGTGGAGCCGATATTATTTTTTCTGCTGCCGGCGCAACCAACTCCGGAGTTTTCGATGCGGTTGAAGAAAAAAAGAAGTTTGCCATTGGGGTTGATAGTAACCAGAACTGGGTGAAGCCAGGGCGCGTATTGACGAGCATGATGAAGCGTGTTGACTTGGCAGTTTACAACACCATTAAGGCTGAGAAAGAAGGCAAATTTGTTTGGGGAAATAAATTCTTTGGAATCGCCGATAAGGGTGTTGATTACGCCCTTGACGAGCACAACGCCGCGCTCATTTCCGACGAACTTAAAAAGAAAGTAGAACAAGTCAGAACTGATATCTTGAGTGGCAAGATTAAGGTTTCTGATTATTACGTAACGAGAACTTTATGTCCGAAGTCGCCCTTGAACTGCGACAGATCTCAAAGACGTTCGGGAGAGTCCGGGCGAACGACTCAATCAGTTTCGCAGTAAAAAAAGGTACAATTCATGGGCTTGCCGGCGAAAATGGTGCGGGCAAATCTACGCTCATGAAAATAGTTTTTGGGTTGTACGAGCCGGATCCGGGTTCGGCGGAGTGTGGCGTCTACCTTAATGGGCGAAAATCAAAAATTAGAAATCCGCAAGATGCCATGAACTTGGGTATCGGCATGGTTCAGCAGCACTTTGCCCTCGTCGAGAACCTAACCGCTTTGGACAATATCATTCTTGGACAAGAGCCGATGAAGCGATTCAATGTCATTGATCGTGCTTTTGCGAAAAATAAACTTCAGGGATTAGTGAGTGAAAGTCTCAAAGTGCCCTTAGAAGCGAACGTTGAAGACCTGCAAGTTGGAGTTCATCAGCGGGTCGAACTTCTAAAGCTCCTCTATCGGGATTCGGAAATTCTAATTCTCGATGAGCCGACGGCCGTTTTGACTCCTCAAGAAATCGACGATTTATTCTCCTTTCTTCGCGACCTTCGAAAAGAAGGAAAAACAGTGCTTATTATTACTCATAAACTCGATGAGCTGCTCGCGCTGTGCGACGACGTGACGGTTTTAAGGCAGGGAAGCGTCAAGGCACAGTTAAGTCGGGACCAGCTCACCAAAGAAGCTCTTGTAAAGGCTATGACTGGAAGAAGTATTGAAAAATTCATCAAACCCACATTTCAACCAGGCGCCGAAGCGTTGGTTATTCAAAATTTGACGACATCCGCTGGAACTGAAGAGCGCCTTAAGGAAGTGTGCCTTTCCGTAAGGCAAGGTGAAACCGTTGGAATTGCGGGCGTTGAAGGAAACGGGCAGTCCACACTGGTGGAGTGTTTGCTCGGTCTTACCTCATACATAGGTCACATCCAATTCAACGGCCAACCCTATCCTCATAAAACCAAAGAAATCCGAGAGGTCTTAAACGTTGGATACGTCTCAGAGGATCGACAGACTCAGTCGCTGTGGCTAAGCGGTACGCTTGAGGAAAATTGTGCGATTGGGTTTGGAAATCGATTGGCCCGGTATGGTGTTCTTTCTAAGTCGACTCTCCATCATCATGCTGAAGAAATGTTAAAAGGTTTCGATGTTAAATATGATCATTTAGAACAAAAAATTTCTGAACTAAGTGGTGGAAATCAACAAAAGCTCGTCGTTGCGCGTGAGCTTAAAGGGCGAGACCCGCGGTTTCTTCTTTGCTGTCACCCGACTCGAGGGGTTGATGTGGGTGCAATTGAGCTCATTCATCAGAGGCTGGTTGAGTTTCAAAAAAATCAAGGCGCCGTTTTGCTGATCTCTTCAGAGCTGGAAGAGCTTTTATCACTCAGTGATCGGTTGCTGGTCATGTATCAAGGTCGAATTGTTTTGGAGCAGACAAGAGAAAACTTTGATCTCAAGTCGATTGGATCGGCCATGTTAGGCGGTCAGCCTTGAAGAATTTGATAAAAACACTCATCCCCGTAGTGGCTATTTTGACCGTTGTGACGTTTGTGATTTTGGTCATGGGAGATAATCCGTTCAATGTCTTTCAAAGTATCATTTGGGGTGCGTTTGGCTCGGCGACCAGCATTGGTTACACACTTTTCTATTCAACCCCGCTTGTGTTTACGGGTTTAAGTGTTGTGGTGGCGTTAAGGGCGGGACTTTTTAACATTGGTGCTGAAGGTCAGCTGTATATTGGATCCCTGAGTCTCGTCGCATATGCGCTAATGTTTAAAGACCAAGCGGGAGCGGTAGCCATTTTGGGCGCCGTCGTTGCGGCATTACTTGGTGGCGCATTGTGGGGATCGTTAGTTGGATTGTTGAAAGCATTTCGTGGCAGTCACGAAGTGGTTGTGTCGATCATGCTCAATTTCGTTTCGTATGCCCTTTGTGGCTATTTTATCTTGAATCAGTTTAAGAATCCGTTCTCTCAGAACCCTGAAACAAGTGAAGTTGAAGCCGCATTCCGGATTTCAAATTGGGAAGCGATTTTTCCTCATGCACCGGTTAACAACGCCGCTTTGCTTGCGGTGTTTTGTGTGGGCTTAGTGTGGTGGCTGCTCTATCGGTCGCAGTGGGGCTTCGATGTTCGTTTTGTTGGCGAAAGTCCAGAGGCCGCACGTCGGGCGGGCCTTCCGGTAAGAATGCGATTGCTGCAGGTGATGGCGGTGAGTGGGGCGCTTGCCGGCCTCGTGGGAGTTAATGAGATCCTCGGGTTTTCACATAAAATGAAGGATCAGTTTTCACCCGGCTATGGGTTTATGGGAATTGCTGTCGCCTTGCTTGCGCGTGGAGAGCCCCTTCGAGTTATTCCCGCAGCCCTTCTTTTTGGAATGCTTCAGAAAGGTTCATTAGATTTGGAAATCGATTCTCAGAAAATGACCAGGGATTTGGCCTATGTCATTCAAGGAGTAGTGATGATTGCTGTGGCGGCGCAACCGTATCTATCTAAGAAGCTAGAGAAACGATGGGAATTATGGACACGCAACTGAGTTCTGTAACTGAATGGTTAGCTTCGGGTGTGCGGATGGCCATTCCTTTGCTGTTTGCAGCCTATGGCGGGCTACTCACCGAGAGAAGCGGGATTGCCAATATTGCTCTTGAGGCTTATTTGCTTATGAGTAGCTATACTGCAGCGGCAGTTATGGCCATCACGCACAATTTATATTTAGCTATTTCGGCAGGAATGCTGGCCGCTGTGCTCACAGCAGGGATTTTTGGGTTTCTAACAGTAAAGGTAAAGGCCGATCAAATTGTTGCAGGAATGGCAGTGAATATTTTGGTCATGGGAATTTTGCCCGTGACCTCAAACGCACTTTTTTCGGTCTCGGGACAAACTCCGACCTTATCGCTTAATGAACGAATCGAGCAAACTTGGCCCTTTGTGGCCATTGGGATCTTACTTATTTTTGTAACCCATTGGATGTTTGCCAAAACCCGATTGGGTTTGCGGATTTGGGCGGCGGGTGAGAACCCTGACGCCTTGGCGGCGCAGGGAGTCTTGCCAAAATCCGTGCGATGGAAAGCCGTATTGCTGGGTGGGTTAGTTACATCAATTGGAGGAATTTATCTCTCAATTGGAGCCGGTAGCGGGTACACCAGGAATATGAGCGCCGGCAGAGGATATATTGCGCTTGCTGCTCTTATCTTTGGCAAATGGAAGCCCATTCCAACGGCCATTGGATGCCTTTTATTTGGACTCGCGGACGCCCTTCAAATGATTTTGCAAAGTGTTTCAATATTTGCTGACGGCAGCCCGCTCCCGACTCAATTTGTTCAAATGATTCCCTACGTCTTAACGATCTTAGTGCTCGCAGGATTTGTAGGAAAAGTCTCAGCACCCAAGTCATTAAATACGCCCTGACGACTTGCAACTGGACTTTAGGTCTCTCGATCCTCACGGTGAAATTATGGTAAGCTAGTGGTTCATTAGGGGAGCAACAATGGCCTATCAAGAAATTCTCAAAAATATTTACCTTTTCAAAGAATTCACTCTTTCAGAGCTAGAACCAATCCAAGAGCTCTGCAAACTTGTCACTTTGGCAAAAGGAGAAACTTTGTTTTTCCAAGGTGATTTGGCGAAGTCCCTTTACATCATTAAGTTTGGATCTGTTCACATCACTCAAAAAAGCCAAAAAGGGCAAGACGCCGTCGAAGTCAGCATGATTGCAACCGGAAGCCATTTTGGCGAAATGCCCTTGCTTGATGGAGAAAAGCGATCGGCCACCGTTCAAGCCGCTGAAAAATGTGAGCTCATCGAAATTGGCTATGATCATTTAAAGAAATACCTTGAGAGCAGTCCGACCACTTCGGCAAAGTTCTATCGCAATCTAGCGACATTTCTGGCGGGACGATTGAGAATTACGACTCTTGATCTTAGTTTCGCGCGCGAGAAAAACTTGCATCACTTTTGATGCGACAATCTTCGCAGATACCGTGAAGTTCCATGACATGTCCGGTGAGAGAGAATCGATATTTTTTGGCGATTTTTTCTTGAAGGGCTTCAATCTCAGAGTTTGTAAACTCAACGATTCTATTGCAGCTTTGGCAAACAAGATGATCATGATGTTCTTGTTCCCAAGAGAGCTCGAAATGGGCTTGGCCTTCGCGTATGAGGCTTTGTTGAATAACGCCTATTTGCTTAAGTAATGGAAGAACGCGATATACAGTCGCCCGGGAAATCGGGAGCCGGCGGTCTCGCGCAAGTCCTAAAAGTTTTTCAGCGTTAAAGTGCCCCGGCGAGGTTGTAATCAAATTTATCAATTGCCGTCGCTCTGCGGTCATGCGAAAGCCGGACTTTTTTAATCGCAGAAAAATATCATTGTTTAATCTCTGTGACATACAGTCTTGACTTCTACTACTATTGAGACTAAGTCTCAACAAAAAAGAGGTTGAAAATCACTATGCTAAAGCGTGCATCCTTCACCGTCTGGCTGTTGTTTACTGTCTGTTTGATTTCGCCTGCGCTTGGAGCGGAGAAATCTCCAAATGCCGCCGTCCTTCTTTTAGATTACTTGGCGCAGGATTATTCGGGCGCTGTTCAAAACGGGAAAATAATTAATCAGGCTGAGTTTGATGAACAGGTTGAGTTTGCGGGAAAGGTTCGCATTCTTGTCCAGGAGCTGGGCAACCGAGAGCTGACAAACCTGACTTCTGCAAAAATTGAAGAGCTGTCATCGTTAATCAATCAGAAAAAATCCGCTACCAAGGTTTCGGCACTGGCGCTTGAGATAAAGAGTGACATCATAGGATTAACCAAAATCAAAACGGCTCCTCTTCGTTGGCCTGAAATTTCGCGTGGCCAAATGCTATTCAACAATTACTGCGTATCCTGTCACGGCCCTCAAGGGCGAGGTGATGGAGTCGCCTCTAAAGGTCTTGAGCCGCCTCCGACGAATTTTCATGATGGTCAGCGAATGGAACAAGTCGCTCCATTCCAAGCGTTCAACACCATTCGATTAGGGCTCGACGGCACGGCTATGACTTCGTTTGGTCACCTTCCAGAAGAAGATGTTTGGGCGTTAGCATTTTATGTTGTGAGTCTGCGTCATCGTGAATCCATTGATTTAGCTCAAGAGGACATTCACGAGTTAAGAGAAAAGATTTTGTCGGAATTGTCTCTTGAAGATTTATCTTCTAAAAACGATAAAGAACTTTCTCAAAGCCTTGCGCCTCTTCAAGCAAATACTGAAACCGTTTTGGCAGCGGCAAGATTGTTCTCATCCGCTGAAAATGGATCTGCATTTTTATCTGTTGCCTCAAGAAATTTGCGTGATGCCTACGTTGCTTACGCTAAAAATGATAAAGATGCGGCCCGCCACAAAGCTTTAATTGCCTATCTCGAGGGCGTTGAGCCTGTCGAGCCGCGATTGCGAGCCGCTGACTCCGAGCTTGTTTTTAAGATTGAAGAAAAAATGGCGGCGGTCCGAGGCTCAATTGAGACGTCAAAGCCTACACCAGAAGTTAAGGCGCGCGTTGACGAAGCTCAGGCACTTCTTCTTCAAGCTAGGGACAAAGTTAGAAAGCACAAGCCTTCCGCATGGGTGACTTTAGTGGCGGCCGCGGGCATTATTCTTCGAGAAGGATTTGAATCAGTCTTAATCGTGATCACGCTACTTGGAGTTATTCGAGCCTCTAAAAATCGAAAAGCGGAAGCTTGGGTCCATGCGGGTTGGGTGGCTGCGGTTTCAATCGGTGTTGTCGCTTGGTTTTTTTCTGGCTGGTTGCTAGCGATGAGCGGTGCTCAACGAGAACTGCTTGAGGGGCTCACAGCCCTTCTTGCCGTTGTGATTTTGCTCTACATGGGATTTTGGCTTCACAGTCGGACTGAAATTACCCGCTGGAGAGCATTTGTTGATGGGCAAGTTGCAAGCGCGCTTCAGGCGGGGAATTTGTTTGGACTGGCATCGATCTCTTTTATCGGAGTTTTTCGAGAGGCTTTCGAAACGGTATTGTTTCTAAGAACACTGTGGCTTCAAAGTGAACTCGTATCAAAAACCGCACTTTTAGCCGGTGTGGTTGGTGCTTCGGCACTATTAGTCATTTTGGCGTATGCGATGGTTCGCTATTCGGCAAAAATTCCTATTCGTAAACTCTTTACCCTTTCATCTGCTCTAATGGTGATTTTGGCAGTCATGCTCATGGGGCAAGGCTTAAGTGCGCTACAAGAGATGGGAATGATACCGGTGACCGTAGTGAGTGGATTTTTGAGAATAGAAATTCTTGGAATTCATCCTACCGTTGAAACTTTGGCAGGTCAGCTGGCAGTCATACTGATCAGCGCCATTTTGTGGTTTTTAGGGCGTCAGCCATCTATAGAAAAACAGGCTTATTCATCGTAACTTGATTTTTCGACGAAGTCGCCAGCTGCGCGGGTCATCGGAAGCGGGCCGATCAAACAAGTGAATTTTGAAAAGTCCGAGTAGCCGGGTTGTGATCCATACGGCTGCGACTGAAGCAAGCCAACCGACGCCCACTCCGCCGAGCACATCTATAGGAAAGTGGACGCCAACGTAAATTCGACTGTATCCCACGAGCAGGGCGATCGCAAAACCCAACGGTGCCATTACAGGATTAACCGCGAGTAAAAAAAACGCAGCGGCAAAGGTGTTGGCCGCATGATTTGACGGAAAACTTGGACTTCCTTGACTGGGTACTAAGAGCCGAACTTGTTCGGTAGAAAACTCAGGTCGATCTCGTTTTATCAACGGTTTAATGAATTGAGAGGCGGTTACGTCCGCAATGGCTATAGCGATGACTAGTCCCAAAATCGTTTTAAGCGCCTTTGTTTTCTGAAGTAGGATCCAAGTTAAGATGATACCGCCCAAAAGCATTCGAGTGGACTTGAGGTCGGTGACAAACGGAAAAACTTGATCGGCCCAAGTCGAAACCCAGACTTTGTTAATTTGATGAAAGAGCCAGTGATCAAGAGGCAATACATCTTTCATATAATTAGATCCTCCGGCCCATCGTAAAGAAATAGTAAACAGTTTTGATCAAAGACTTTAATTTTAAGAAAATTCCGTCGCCAACGATGACCAAAATAAAGTTCTTCATCATTAAGTATTGTCGCTGAGTGTATGGAAACCACCAGTATTGCTTAAGCTGCCCCAGCAGATCGCGAGAAATCAATGTTTCGCGGCAGAGATCGCGGATTCCTTGGGGGCCATGAACCTTGCCAAATCCGCTATCGCGAAACCCGCCCCAAGGTGCGGCGCTTACGGCATTCATATAAGGACCGTCGTTTATAGTCACAATTCCTACGCGCAATTGGCGCGCGACTCTCAGGGCGCGCTTTTGGTCTCGAGAGTAAACTACAGCCGTCAAACCATAGGGACTTAAGTTGTGAGTTTCGATGGCCTCTTGTTCGGTTTGAAAACTCTTGATCGCCATGACCGCTCCAAAGGTTTCATCGTCCCAAAGCGAAACACCGGGGCGACCTTCGACAATAAGCGGTGGGTGAAAATTGGCCTTTCCGTCATATTCGATATTTCCGTGAATTATTTTAAGGTTATGTTTTTTGAACTCGCTGCGCTGTTCTTGATAGATTCTTTTTTGACCCTCAAAGGTGACGGGACCCAGATCATTCTCGAAACCAATGCTGGGCCCTTGGCGGAGTTTTGCGGCCTTCTGAGAAAGTAGTTCGCAAAAAGGTTGATAGATCGAATTTTGTACTAAAATTCGCTCGACTGAACAACAGGCCTGACCAGCGTTGTAAAAGCCCCCGGCCAAAGCAGCGGAGCTTGCCACATCAAGATCCGAATCTTCGAAAACAATCATGCAATCTTTGCCGCCCAGTTCAAGAGTGAGGGGCGTTAAATTCTGAGCGGCTGCGGCCATGACCTTTTTCCCGGTAGAAGTACTTCCGGTAAATATCAGTCGGTCTACTTTTGATGACGCCAGAGCAGCACCGACGTCAGCTTTGCCATGCAGGATCTGAAAAAGTCCTTCGGGTAGCTGCATGGCGTGCACTATTTCTGAAATGACCAAATTAATTGAACCGGTCACTTCGCTGGGTTTTAAAATGACGGCGTTTCCGCACATTAATGCGAACACCAGTTCAGTAAATGGAGTGTTGAGAGGATAGTTCCATGGAGAAATAATGCCGATAATTCCAAGTGGTTCATAAGCATAATAATTGGATTTATTGGCGAGGTACCACCCTAAGCCCACTCGTCGGTCGCGAAGAATTCCAGGAATCTTGTTTTGCGCAAAATGGATCGCTGAAAGGGCCGGCAGCACATCGTGGGCAAGGGCCTCGTAGTTTGGCTTGCCGTTGTTTTTTGAAATGACTTTAACAATGCGTTCTTGATTTTCAAGAATGTACTGTTTGCCCTTATTGAGGTGTTGCCCGCGAAGTTTGAAGCTGAGCTTTGCCCATTTTTTCTGGGCCGAGCGAGCCTTTTCTAAGACATCAGACATTTGTCGAGGGTCAAAAGACTCAATCCTGTCAATGACCTCACCGGTTGCCGGGTTGTGAACCTCTATGAATTCCATACTCACCTCGCTATGAGTCCAGATTAAAAGTTTAAAGTAAACTAGGACCGAAGTCACGTTGGGTTTAAGTCCTACTCTGTGCGACAATGGAATTCATGATCGAAGTGGAGCGCGTCAACGGAGTGAAAGTATTTATCAATCCTGATTTACTCAGGGTTATTGAGAGAACTCCTGATACGGTACTTACGTTTACCGACGACGCCAAACTTGTGGTCAAAAATACCCCAGAACAAATTATTGAAATGATCCTCGAATTCAAAAAGCGCGCGCAGCCTCGCCTTGTGTGAGGGCTGCTAAGAAACATCAGGGAGGAAGGCATCAATGGATTTAGCGACTATAATTGGGATCATCCTTGCCGTAGGAGGAATTCTTCTCGGACAAGTTCTAGAGGGTGGTCACATTAGTTCCATCATGCAAGGAACGGCCGCCTTTATCGTGTTCGGAGGAACATTCGGCGCGATCATGATCCAAACTCCCATGGAAGATTTAAAAGTAGGACTTAAGCTGGCAAAGCTCGTATTTTTTAATCCAAAAGGTGATGACCCCGAGAAGATTATTAAAGAGCTTATTGATGCCGCTCAGGTTGCGCGAAAAGAATCCATTTTGGCCCTTGAAAAGCGACTCAGTGGTTTTTCAAATCCGTACATGCAGACAATCTTCCGATTTGTCATCGACGGAGTTGATCCCAACACCATCAAGGACATTTTCGAGAATGAAATTTACCTAGAAACCGAAGCATATAAAGAGGGCTCAAAGCTTTGGGAGGGTATGGCCGGTTATGCCCCGACGGTTGGAATTATCGGAGCGGTTTTAGGACTTATTCACGTTATGGAAAACTTGTCTGACACCTCTAAACTTGGAGCGGGTATTGCGGTAGCGTTTGTCGCAACGGTTTACGGGGTTGGAAGCGCAAATATTTTCTTTATGCCCATGGCTAAAAAAATTCAGCGAAAAATTAAACTTCAAAGTGAAATGAAAGAAATGATCCTCACGGGTGCAATTGGAATCGTTAGCGGCATGAACCCGTTTATTATTGAAGAAAAACTTCGTGCCTATTTACACGGCGATAAAAAACAACATTCAAGTGGCGAGTAAAATAGACGATGAGCAAGAAGCGTCACGCGGAAGAACATGAAAACCACGAGCGGTGGCTAGTTTCATACGCTGATTTTATTACGCTGCTTTTTGCGTTCTTCACGGTTTTGTATGCAACGTCTCAACAAGATGTTTCAAAGGCCCAAGAGTTTCAGCGATCGATCCAAAAATCATTTAAGAGCTTTTTGGACTTTGGCGGAACCGATGCCGATCATGTGGGCTATAAAGACAATACTCAATTCTTAGAGCCGCCTATTGATGTTGTCCCTCAAGAGGGAGGCTTTCCCGAACACGCAGCGCCGCCATCGCAAGCGGGGACTGTCGAAATGCAAGACTATATGGAGCGAGAGCTGGGAAAAGAAGGTCTCGACATTGAAGAAATGGAAGAGATGACATTTCGAACGGATTCAGAAGGATTAAAAGTAAGCCTAGCGGGCTCTTCGTTTTTCGATCCCGGTATGTCGAAAATCCGCCGGGAGGCCTTGCCCGTTTTGGATAAATTGGCTCGGGTGCTTCGTGCGACAAAGAAGAATTTGGTTATTCAAGGTCATACGGACGATACACCCGTAGATCCAGATGGTGAATTTCCGAGCAATTGGGAGTTGTCGGCCGCTCGCGCTGCAACAGTGATTCGATATTTCATCGCGATCCATAAAATTCCAGGCAACCGTTTTACAGCTGTTGGGTATGCCGATACCCGGCCGGTGGCTTCTACAATGGTTGCGACTCCGGAGCAGCTGGGTAAAGCTCGGGCAAAGAACCGCCGCATTGATATTCTGATTCCCACTGAAATTTACCGCCCCAACTTAAAAGAGGTTCAGGTTAAATAAGAAGTCGCCATTTCTCTGCTAAAACTTTGTGACCAAAATCGGCAATATGTAGGCGGCTTAGTCAGCCCTGTAATTCCAACAGGATTTTTCATGAAGCGCCCAACCACATTCTAAGTTCTCGAAATATCTAGGTATATTTGCTCCCCTTGAGCTGGCCTGCTGTTTTGGCGTTCGCCGTGCAATTGGTTCCGTTGTACTCGAAGGCCCCCTTGGGAATGTGTGGCAAATGTCGAGTACCAGAGAAGAGAGAGTCTTCGTTTTATAAGCGAAGCTGGAGAAAGCGTATGAATTTGATTGGGTATAAAAGAGAGTTTTTGGGAGCGCTGATAATGGCCGTAGTGGCCTTTGTGGGATGCTCTAAGAAAAACGATCATAAGCATGCCCCCAACTGTCCATATGGACAGGTTCTGTTCTACGATGACACCGGATATAGCTGCCGATACGTCAATATGTATGGAAGCTATGGACAACAACCCTACGGTGGATACCAACAACCTTATGGTGGTTACCAGCAGCCTTACGGATACCCTCAGCAAAATGGCGCCTATCAAGGGCAAGCGGCACAAGGCGTGACGCCTCCCGTAGCTAACTGCCAAATTCCAAACCAAACGTTAATCAACTGGAAGGGCACATGGCTTTGCTATACCAATGACGTTCTCTTTCCAAGTAACGGCGATTCGCCCACAGGAACGACTCCTCCAGCTGGTCGCGGCGGGGAGTTTTGTACTTCGGTTGGATACGGCGGCTATCAAAGTTATGGTGGTGACCAACAACCTTACGGCGGATACCAGCAACCCTATGGCGGCTATCAACAACCTTATGGTGGATACGGTTCCGGCGCAGTCGTTTGTTCGCCCGGATTTACCTGTCAGCCTGCAGCCCAACCGGCTGCAACCACGGACCCTTATAACTCATATAATCCATATGGCGGCTATCAACAGCCCTATGGTGGATACGGAATGGGTCAGTCGGGAACCTGCGTTTACCAAGGCTACAGGGGCTACTAAGTCCTAAGAAACCTTTGACAAACCATCTATCCATTGGATATCCCTCGGTTCTGTTTTAATCAACTATTCGTCTAACAACGACCGAGGAATCCGTATGCTAAAAAACCGAATTGCTTCTCTTACGCGTTGGATGAGTTTGACTTTCATCCTTACACTTGTTGCCCAGTCAGCATTCGCAAGCGAAGCTGACCTTAAAATCCCACCGTTGAACACGGTTTATAATGTTTTGGGCACCGAAGTGTCTGGCCTCACGATTTTGTATGGGGGTCTTCTCATATCACTACTCGGAATGGTTTTCGGAGTAGTCGAATTTTTGAGAATCAAGGCGCTTAAAGCTCATAAATCCATGCTCGAAGTTTCGGACTTGATTTATGAAACCTGCAAAACTTATTTGCTTCAGCAGGGTAAGTTTTTGGCCGTCCTCGAGCTCGTGATCGGCGCCGCGATCGTTTACTACTTTGCAGTTCTTCAACATATGGAAGCTTCCCGAGTTGTTCAGATTCTCGTTTGGTCTGTGCTTGGTATTTTGGGATCTTTTGGAGTTGCTTGGTTCGGTATCCGAATCAATACTTACGCCAATAGCCGAACAGCGTTTGCCTCGCTTCAAGCCAAGCCATATTCGGTAATGGATATCCCCCTTCGCGCAGGAATGTCGATTGGCGTTCTTTTAATTTGCGTAGAACTTTTCATGATGATTTTCATTCTGGTTTTTGTGGACCCCACAAACGCCGGTGCGTGCTTTATCGGATTTGCAATTGGTGAATCCTTGGGCGCCAGTGCCCTTCGTATTTGCGGCGGAATTTTCACAAAGATCGCCGATATCGGATCTGACTTAATGAAAATCGTTTTCAATATTAAAGAAGACGATGCTCGAAACCCGGGTGTTATTGCAGACTGTACAGGCGATAACGCCGGTGATTCTGTTGGCCCCACGGCCGATGGTTTTGAAACTTACGGTGTTACCGGAGTTGCGCTTATTAGCTTCATCGTTCTGGCTTGTGGAATGAATTTGGGTCCAGACGGCCGACCATTGTTGGTATCGGGCGGCGAAGCAGTCCAAGCAAAACTAATCGTTTGGATTTTCGCTATGCGCGTTTTGATGATCGTGACTTCAATTCTTTCTTACTGGATCAACGGTGCTGTTAGCCGTGCACTGTTTGCGAACAAAGATCATTTTGATTTCGAAGTTCCCCTCACGTCTCTCGTTTGGGTCACTTCAATTGTTTCAATTTTCGTAACTTACGGTGTGAGCTACCTCTTAATCGCCGATATGGGCGAAATGTGGTGGAGACTGTCGACGATCATTAGTTGCGGTACAATTGCTGCGGCCGTTATTCCAGAACTCACAAAAGTATTTACGTCGGCAAAATCTAAGCATGTTGCTGAGATCGTCGCCGCTTCTCGCGAAGGTGGTGCTTCATTGACCATCTTGTCGGGATTGGTTGCCGGAAATTTTAGTGCCTTTTGGAAGGGCATGGTGATGGTGGGCTTAATGTTTATTGCCTACCTAACCGCTCAAACGGGTCTCGACGCTTACATGGTTTATCCGGCTGTGTTCGCCTTCGGACTTGTCGCTTTTGGATTTTTGGGTATGGGTCCTGTGACCATTGCGGTTGATAGCTATGGTCCGGTTACTGACAACGCTCAGTCGGTATTTGAATTGTCTCAAATCGAAGGAATTTCTGGAATCTCCGGTGAAATTCAAAAAACTTTTGGATTTACACCAAACTTTGAGAGAGGAAAGCACTTCCTTGAAGAAAATGATTCTGCAGGAAACACTTTCAAAGCGACGGCAAAACCGGTTTTGATCGGAACGGCCGTTATTGGCGCTACCACTATGATCTTTTCGATCATTTTGCTTTTGAATCTGAAACTTGACTTGCTCAACCCCAAGGTTTTGCTGGGACTGATCACTGGCGGAGCGGTTATCTATTGGTTTACTGGCGCTTCCATGCAGGCGGTGACCACAGGTGCCTATCGAGCCGTTGAGTACATCAAAAAGAATATTCGTTTGGATTCGGGTTCTAAAGCGTCCGTGAAGGACTCAAAAGAAGTTGTTAAAATCTGCACTCAATACGCCCAAGCGGGGATGCTTAATATCTTTGGAGTCATCTTCTCTTTCACATTGGCGTTTGCGTGCTTTGATCCGACATTCTTTGCCAGTTACCTCATCTCCATCGCAGCATTTGGTTTGTTCCAAGCTATGTTCATGGCTAATGCCGGTGGCGCTTGGGACAATGCGAAGAAAGTTGTCGAAGTTGACCTCAAAGAAAAAGGAACTCCGCTTCATGCAGCCACAGTTGTTGGCGACACGGTAGGTGATCCATACAAAGATACAAGCTCAGTGGCACTAAACCCAATTATTAAGTTCACCACGTTATTTGGATTGCTCGCTGTTGAAATTGCGGTTTCGGCAGGCGAAGTAGCCCAAATGTTTGGCGCGGTCATGTTTGCCGTTGGTCTTGTGTTTGTGGCTCGTTCATTCTACGGAATGAGAATTACTAATAAGACCGTTCGAGCTCAGGCGGCAGCAAGTCCGGCCTACGGAAAGTAAAACATGGAGAGTTATTTCACTGCGGTTCTAATCGCAGGACTCGTTTTAATAACGATTTTGTCCTTAGAACCGGTAAAAAGAATAAAATGATGCAGCGCCCGTCGAAATGACGGGCGTTTTTCTTTCGGCAGTTTCGGGTATAATATCCGATGGAGGTTGTCGGTTATGATGCTCGCCCCAGATCTTAAAGAACGACTCACTAAAATCCTCGCCCAGTCTTTGGGTTGGACTGAAGTCCGTTATCACCAAAAGTCATCCCATGTCCTTGGAGTTCTCAAAGGCGAAGTCAATGAAATGTCGAGTAAGCATTATGAAGGCGTAGGTGTTCGTTGTCTTTATAATGGCACTTGGGGTTTTGCCAGCACCGGTGATTTGACAGAAGCAGGTCTTATTCGTGCATTGAAAAATGCGGAGCTGATGGCGCGCGAAATGAACCCAAAGAAAAATAAAAAGGTTGAATTAGCGAAAGTAAAACTGGCTCAGGGAAACTTTTTCTTGCCCGGGTATGACGAGCTCGAAAAAATTTCTTGGGAAGAAAAATTTAAATTGGTTAGTGAAACTGAGAAGAAGCTTCGGGCAAGTTCACCCCAAGTTGAGAGCGCTTCTTGTCTGTACGCAGAAATTTTTGAAGATAAAATAATTATGACATCTGATGGTGCCGATGCCCATATGCGTTGGGTACGGCCGGAATTCAGGCTGGCCGTTTTTGCTGCCGATGGTACCCGCCGCACTCGGGGGCATGAATCGGTTGGATCTACGGGCGCATGGGATTGTTTATTTCGAGACACCACCATAGATAAGCTCGTTGAGGACTCAGGTAAGAATGCAATTGATTTGCTCAAAGCCGAGGACCCTGGTGGTGGAAAAGCCAAGGTCATTCTTTCGCCGGCGATGGTTGGGCTCTTAAGCCATGAAGCTATTGGACACACAGTTGAAGCTGACTTTGTTCTTGCCGGTAGTGTAGCGGCGCAAAAATTAAATGAAATGGTAGCAAGCCCTTTAGTGACTTTGGCCGATTCGGGTCAAAGTGAGTTCACTGTCGGGGCGGGCGGCACTTTACCTGTCGATGACGAAGGAGTGTTTTCGAAACGCGTGGATATAATTAAAGACGGCAAACTTGTAAGTTATCTTCACAATCGGGAATCAGCGACCCATTTTGGTGTGGAGCCCACGGGCAACGCACGGGCGTGGGAGTTTAGTGACGAGCCTCTAATTCGCATGCGCAATAC
>JADLCR010000030.1 GCA_020847095.1 Oligoflexia bacterium
ATGAACAGGAGCTTGGTTTTGTGGTCCATAAATCTGGGATCTCGGGCCAGACGCCGCGCTTTACTTTTAATGAAGGGGTCAAACTCTACCGGCATGACCATGATGGCATCAGGATCGTGAATTTTATAAACTTCATTTCGGGGCTGCTCAACGGCTGGTAAAATATCAATGAGGCCTCCGTGCTGTGCTAGGAGCCAATGCGATTCAGCCATGGCTCGATGACTGTTCGGCTGCTCGTAAATACGCCTGACATTACCTAAATCAGAAAGATTAATGGCCTCAGCCAGTCTTATAAGCCGATTACCAGGAATGGCAAAGCGATGTAGATCTCCGCGCCAAAGTGCTTGCCAAAGTGTTGTCGTGACATCTTTTGCTGGCCAAGCTCCAGCTGCAGCGAGAACGTTGTGAACAAAATGGGTGCAATTGTCAGTCAAGCCACTCCAGTGATAATTCTCTGAAACAAAATATCTATCGTTTAGCTCGTTGAGGTAGTTGACCACATTTTGAAGCTGACTAGGAGTTATAGGCACTCTCACGATGTGGGCGTGGCGCCCAAAATTAATGGCGAAGTCAGTTCCCATTGAAGAGTTTCGGACGATGTCGCGCTCTCGATTGGTTGAGCGGATGCGCTTTATTTCGTATTCAGGGTGAAGTTTAATTCCGCGATGAGTGCCGAGTTCAACCATGCGATCGGCAAGCTCTTCCATGTAGGCTCGGGTTAGGGGTTTTCCGGGTGCGAGTCCGCCGTCATACATCAGATCTTTCCCGGGAGTCGCGACCCAATTGACGTTGCGGTACTCTTTATTAACGCTAAACCCAAGGCCCGCATTGGGATTAAGAATGTTATTGTATCCGATTCCCATGGCCTCTTGCTCAGGAGTATAACAGCCGCCTTCACAAACCTTAACTCTGGGATATCCACGAGAAAGATCGCGACAAAGGCCTTTGATAAAGACGGTGGCATGACCAGCGCTTCCACCGATGTCAGAACCGATTTCTTGAACGCGCGTCATCGATGCGGCTTCAATATAATAAGGGTAAATGCGATCGTATAGACGGCGAGATTCTTCGCGCATCCTGAGAACGTCTAAGTTTTGGCCAGTTTCCCCAAACGCGGTAAAACTTACGAAGTTAATGAGCGCAAGTAGGCCTGAGAGCAAATATACTTTTATTGAAGTCATGGGAATTGTGGAATTCACGCTTTATGCCACTTTCCCATGGCTGACGACTAGTTGTGGTTTTTGCGTAAGAGAGTTAGCAAGGCTTCGTCATGAGGTGACGAAAGTTCGGTTGGTGAACTCTGAGGGGCACGGGAAAATTCGATGGCAGTATCTCGTCCCACCACTCGAATATTTGTGATTGTATGGTAGTCATTCAATTGAGGTGAAGCCTGTAAATCCAAGAATATTAAAGTGCCCGTTTGAAGATTTTCTTGGGTTAAGCCCATCGCTTTAGGAAAGAGCAACAATCCAAGGGTTTGGGAGTTATTTGTGATCAAGCGAACAGGAATTACTTTTGCGCCATAAGACTTTAGGTATCCCATCAAAGCGACGGTCATTTCTTGGCGAAGTTCGAATACATCTAAAATTGATTGAGGAATACGACTCTTCTGGCTTTCTTTAGCCTCGCGAAGCAAAAGCTCTTTCCATTGAGATTCAAGGGCCGAGAGTATCCCTTGCCATTGGTGAGCCATGAGATTTTGAGAGTCAAAGTTGGTTTTTGGAAGTTCGGCCATTTGTATTTCAAATTCAGGAGTACCATGTTGATCGATAGATTTTCTTAATCTACGATTTACGACCGTCACGACATCTTGGTCCGATTGAAAACGAAGGCTGTTAGCGCAGCTATCTGAGGCGTCAACCCTTTCAACAATTGAGTTAAAAGCGAGAAAAATAACCACGAGAAATGTTGCTAAATGCTTTTGAACCATACGGACAGACAAGAAATGCAAGCAAAGTGCCCTTTTAGGTTCGTGGTAGGCACGACTGGGCTCGAACCAGCGACCTCTACCATGTCAAGGTAGCGCTCTAACCAACTGAGCTACGCGCCTAAAAAGTGAATGATTTGTACCCTTGATAAGCGATTCAGTCAAGGCCTGCGGCTGACGGCCATAGAAGCTGTAAACCCGTCAAATGACTCAATAAAGTAGGAAATCACTAAACTGGGGTCTGGTCCCAGGGCTGCCCCTTTTGAAAGTCCTTGATCAAAGCTCTTGAGTAGAACTTTTGTAATGGGGATCTCGTCGTTTTGAAGAAGGGCTTTGAAACTTGCTTCTTTTGAAGTCCACAGCTGGTGGGCGGTCAAGCCAAGCTTAAGTTCTTTTGGAGTTGCAACGCGTTTGAGTACTTCTTCGGAGATAGCACGGGATTCACTTTCGAGATCGACTCCTACGCGCATGGCGACTGCGGTTCGTGGAACGGCGACGACCGCAATGGCTTCGGTCGTATGTGATAAGCTTAACGAAATGGGAGTGCGTCCGTCGAAAATCTCAAGCAATTCGGAAACAAGGATTCGGGAGGCTTTCCAATGGTCAGAATTTTTTCCTTGAGCCGGAGGATCCCAAAATTGAGCGGTCGGCCAAAAAACATCAGGAACGTGACTCGGCGGCACGGGCTCTGGCAATGGTTGGCCAAGAAGTTCGGTCCACCGAGAAAATAAAAAGACGCCACCTAAGCTTTGTGCCGAACTCGAAAGAAGTGGAAACATGATTCACTTTATCCGTCTTAAGCTTCAAGGTGCAATCAGAATAAAGCCCGTACATTTAAGAATAATCTCAGGAGTGAAAAATAGCCGGGGTCATTTTCCGGCAAATTAAGCGGAACCGCGTTGGCCGACCAGCTTTGAGTGATGAGATGATCAAGTGATCCCAGGGCGGCTCGTACTTGATTTGCCCAGCTTAAGGCGTCATTATAAAATCCCTGTTCGGAGCTGGTGATATGACTCCAAATAATAACGCCAAACTTGATTCCGCGGGCGTTCATCGCTGTTCTTAATCTGGATAGATCAGCCGCCACAGGGGCTCCAATTTGTTGGGCATGGTTGCGATCAACATCGAGATTTAAAAAATCCGGCTTTTGATTGTAGGAAATCAATAAATCGACCCAAGTGATGAGCTGGTTCACACTAAATGAGGGGTAGGGCTCGATGTCACCAATTTTGACTTGAGGCCTGGCCGCTTTGACTTGCGTCATGTATTGCGCCGTGAGCTGGGCCGTCGCATTCATCGTTTGATTGCAAAAGGCCCGTCCACCGAGAGCGGGTTCATCCATTGAAATGTAGTGAACATCGCCACCTCGGCTTGTAACCTTATCGATGTTATTGATAGTCAATTGAGATGAAGTCAAACCTCCGCAATCCCAATCTTTAATGGCGCCATGCTCGATCGCCGTGCGAATGCGCCAGCTTTTCAATTTTGAAAAAGCGGCCGTATTCGACAGCTCCGAGAGTCGCGTTTCTAAATCATATTGGTAAAATTGAAGCACGCGAACCTGGTTTCGGGCGGTCGTCCACAAATGCGGTTGACTAAACAAAGTCGGAAGATCGGCAGCGCGATAAGTGGGCGCGTACCAGCTGAATTGGTCTGGTGGGTAACCAGGGGTGGGGGTTGGAGTAGGGGTTGGAGTAGG
>JADLCR010000031.1 GCA_020847095.1 Oligoflexia bacterium
CTGAATTTCGAATAGAAAGGTGATTCCCATTAATTCTAAGTGTTCCACCGTCAATTTCTATTCCATCTACAATTACATATTCTCCGGTTATCACAACAGGGCCAGTAAACTTTGGCGAGTTAACACCTTTAAAAATGACCGGAGATTGTGCCGTTCCAATTCCGCTAAAAGTAGCTGAAGTCCCACCACTCAAAATTTCCTTGTTGTTTCCGGATGACTTTAAAAACCACTCTCCGGGATGCGGTACGCCCAAAGGTGGCTGCCAATTGGTGGCAGTTACTTTTGGCGTCACGCTAGTATGTACCGCGTATGATTTGAATCCATTCGCGCTGCCACAACCGATTAAAGCTAAGATATTAAATAAGGTCAAAACCTGCCTATGCACCATCATCCCCTCAACTGCCCACTTCTTGTTAATAGTGCAAATCTGATTCCCCCAGCTTCAATTAAGACCACCTCAAATGCTTCGAATCGTCTACCACTTAGACGACCGTCAGTTTTGTTTTCGCTGATTTGACACCTTACGCAAGAGATGGCTGATTTAGCTCTTTTACAGACCTTGATCTAGTTAGAAAAATCCTTTCAATAAAGCCGTGGTCCTCCTGATAAACTGACAATATGTCAGGACGGATTCTGGCTGTTGTCTTCATTTTGGGAGTTAGCGCTAAGAGCTCAGCTTTAGAGCGAGAGCTTGCGGGGGTTGCCCTTGGCGAGTCTTTTTCAAAGGTCCTCAAAAATCTCGAATCAAAATCCGGAAAGCCTTTTCATAATTGCTCTACAAAAGAGAACCAGTGCTTTGACTTCTTATTTGAAAAGTCATCGGCAAATACCCTAAGGGTAAAATCTGATTTGGCTAGGCCTGATCGTGTAGGAGAGATTGCAATAATCGGAAATCTCTCGTCTCCAGAAATTCGATTTCCCGGAAAACTCAACCTTGCTTTAGAAGATCGGCTCGTTCGATACAGTTTTCCAAATGCGAAAGTTGAAAGTGGCGCCGAAGAAAAAATATTTGAGACTCCCGAACATAATGTTCGAGTCAAAAGCCAAAGTGGATTGATTTCAGAAATTGCTATTTTCACTCCCAGCGGTGCCTCGCTATTGGATTCGGGAGACAAACTGGTCCCTTTAGATAGACAAGAGGCCCAAACAGCTAAAGACAGCACAAAAGAGCGCCTGCTCGAAGACCCTCTTCAGGGAAAATGCGCTGAACGTTTTTTCTTTTCAGATTCCGCCAAAGACGCACGAATCTATGTTTCAGCTATACACGGAAAGACTGAACGACCTTTACTTTTGCAGATCGACCCAGCCATGCCTCGTACAATCTTGTCCCTAGAGGCTTGTAAAAAACTGAAGTGCAAAAAGGAGCCTGGCAATAAACTAACCGATGGAACCACACGAAAAATTGAATACGCCATGGGGCCACATGTATTTCGCCCTGCCCAAACGATGCTGCTCAAAGATGTACCAGAAGGATCTGACGGAATTTTGGGAAGCGACATTTTGTTTTTCAAAGAGATTTTCATCAACTACCGACAACGATATTTGTGCTATCCAAATGGATCGGTATTCGAACTTGCTCAAGGCCCGCACTGGAGTCAAGTCGAAGCTTCATACAAAAAGGGCCGAGTATGGCCCCTCATGAAATCCGGAAATGTTGCGCTACCCTTGGAGCACTTTCTTGACCCCGTAAGTCCAACATCAGCATTGCTCAGTACTCGAAATCCTGCTTCGAATGAAGATTTGCGATTGGGACCTATTAAATTACCCGTCAATACGATTTCAAAAACTTCAAAACTTGAAGAAGCCCGCATTGGGGGCGATTTCTTGGGTCAATCCATTTTGGGATTTGATCAAGAATCAAAATATTTTTGGATTAATCCCTGATCAAGAAGCCTTTGGGAGACCCTTGGTCCATAGTGCAATTTTTTGTCGCACGTCGGATGCCAAGTTATCGAATGCCACACCATATCTCTTTTGAGATTCAGACCACACAATATGACCTTGGACTTCAAGTCGTGTTGAGCCGTCAGGACTCGTGATCTGCATGGTAATGACGCTTCCCTCTTTGAGCATAGCCGACGTATTGATCTCGCTTCCGCCAAGAGAGATGGTGCGCACTTGTCCCATAAGCTCTTGATCTCCGATGGTGAACTTGACTGAGCTGTCCATATGGTAGCGCTCGAATCGTCGGCGGGAAGCTGGCTTTTCAGGACTTCTAAGTCCAAGACCCAAAAGTAATGGAAGAGCCAATATGCTAAACATGATAATGGCACGCTTTGCTTGAGCCCCTAAACCCTGATCATCTGAGTCCGTAGCGCCCTTACCTAGAGTTGCTACAAGTCCGCATCCACCACCACGAGTCGAAATACTCGAAGCAAGCCCGCGATCGGCAGGATTGACGGTAAGAAAAAACTCCGGCTTATAAGGATTCACCGGTGTGGTTTGAGCTAGCGAGACTGCATTAAGAACGTTGAGTCGGCCCGAGGTGCTCACACGTCCGGCTAGGCCTGGTAGAACATCCACGCCAGAAAGGAGTAATTGACGAATCTGATAAACGTTCATGGTGCCAGACTCATGCCTCATCATCCCGGCAACTCCCGCCACAAATGGTGCAGCCATAGAAGTTCCACTTAAATAAGCATAGAGTCCGCCAGGGTAAGTACTTAAGATTCCAACCCCAGGACTAGAAAGCTGTACCGATTGAAATCCGTAGTTACTAAAACTCGCCATGGCATCGTAGTCGTCTGTGGCGGCCACGGCTACAACATTTGGAATCTTGTAGCTTGCTGGATAGCTCGGAGATGAATCGTTGTTATTTGAAGAATTTCCCGCCGCAGCAATAAATAAAGCGTCTTTATAGTAGGCGTAAGTGATGGCTTCGGCGAGGGCCTGAGAATAATTGCCCCCACCCCAAGAATTATTCAGTACTTTTGCTCCATTATTTGAGGCGTAATAAATAGCCTTAATCGCATCCGAAGTGGCTCCACTTCCGGTGCTATCCAAAAACTTAAGCGGCATGATTTGAATATCAGACGGAACTCCGGGGGGATGAAAAATGTCTTCTGTCACTCCCAGCGAAATGCCAGCCACGTGAGTACCGTGACCTTCGTCATCATCGGGATTATTGTTGTTATAGGCAAAATTCCATCCCTGCCGATCATCAATGTATCCATTTCCATCGTCATCAACGCCATTGCCTGCAATCTCGCCGGTGTTTATCCAAAGGGCATTGGCAAAAGCAGGGTGTTGCAAATCAACGCCGGTATCAATGATCGCCACTATTGTTCGATTGCTTCCGGCCATTAATGGCCATGTGTTTGGAGCTTGAATAGACGCGGCCGTCATTCCAAAGGACATCGATCCAATGAACGAAAGTACTTGGGTCAACGTATAAGCAGCACTTTGAGGGCCGCCGGTATCTAGTTTATCGACGATGTAATTGGGTTCGGCATATTCAACTTCCGGCAAATTTTTAAGCTCATCAATGGCCGATTCCACGGATTTTTGGGGATCTTCGACTCTCATATGATGCATATTCAGACCCGACCAGTTACCAAGAGATCGAACTTTTCTATTTTGTGCTTTTTGAACGAAAGCGGCCTGGGCTTGTATGGACATGGGGCGTGTCGTTGCGAAATGAAACGCTTGCCCGTTAGGCTGAGAGCGCAGCTTTACAATTAGCTCACCTTCTCGGTAGCGCCTATTATGTTGAGCGTGCGCCAAACTGCCCATCACTAAAGAGCAAATGACGACGATTATATGTGTTTTATAGCCCCACCCCATTTTGAGATAGAACCCCCCACCCTCTAAAGAGCAAGGGGTTTGCCAAACCAAGTTACTTTAAAATTATCTAGTCTTTTTAATAACTTAGGTGATTTTAGATCTCAAAATTCATGTTTCTGACTTCGCCCAAACCTTAGTCAAGCACCAGGGGCAAAATAAAAAAACATAGTGATTTCTGCTAGTTGGCTGACTGCCTAGGGGCCAGACACAGTCAGAGACTTAGACGCTTTAAGTATCTATTTCTAAAGGCGTTTTAGTTGCCGGCAATCCTAGGGTTAGTTTTGATTTTAGCCCTCTCGGATAAGGCCGTACTCCAAAGCTGCCCGATTAATCGCGACCGCTCTTGCGTCAACTCAGCAGCCAGCTTGGCTGGCTCAAGGGGCGATTCTGTAGTCTTATTTTTGAAGCGCAAAATGAGCTGATCTTCGGCCAAGGTAAGAAGCCTCGGGGCGTAGGGCTTTTCTTGACTAAGTCCCATCACGGCTTCAATAACCTCGGGGCTTGCGCCAAGTCCTGGGACTTGCTCTTCACTTATCGAAAATTTTCCTGTGCTTTGCCATTTTAAAGTCTTGTCCAAGGCCATTACTTCTGTAGCTACTTTTGCTGGGTCTTGGGCCATTTTTTGAGAAAGTTCTGACAAGAATCGATCGGCTTTTGCCTTCAAAACCAAGTTTTTGGAAATTTCATTTTTCGCCTGATCGAGAGTCACTTTCGAAGGCTGTTTTTTATCCTCTACATAGATTATATGGAATCCAAAGTCCGATTGAACAACACTTGAAATCTTCCCCACTGGGGTTTCAAAAGCCGCTTTTTCAAACTCAGGGACCATTCTTCCACGCTCGAAGTAACCCAAATCACCACCCTTGGCTTTTGAACCCGGGTCATCGGACATCTTAGATGCTGTAGAGGCGAAATTGGCCGGCGAAAGTGATTTTGCAATATTTTGAGCTTTTTCGCGGGCCGCCGCCTCTTCTGGGCTGCCTTTTGCCGCTTTAATCAGAATATGTCTCGCCTTTACAGACTCGGCCTTTTCGTAATTGAATTTATGAAGCTCATAGTACTCTTTAATCTTTGGATCATTTGATGGATCCGATGCAAAAGCCACGACCTCGGCATTTGAAGCGGTCATGGATTTAGCGACAACCTCTCGATTAAATCGCAAAAATTCAACTTCGGTCTTCTCTGAACGGAGCTGGCTTTCTCGCTCTAACTCCGAGCGGCTTGGCTGCCCGGAGTTTTCTACCAGCCTTCGCACCTTATCCACCAGCGACGACTTTTTGAGATCCCCCTCAAATTGGCCGGCGGAAATCTGAGATTGCTTCAAAAATTCCATATAAGTCTGTTTTGAAAATCGTCCGTCTTTTTGGAGGCCCGGAACGCTCGTAATAATCTCTTGAATCTCGGAGTCCGGCACCATTATCCCGACGGCCTTGGCCTCTTGAGCCATTAACTCTCGAGAAACGAGCTGTTGTAAGGCCGCTTCTCGGATTCGGTACTGGGTGAGGGCTTTTTCATCGAGATTTCCCTGCATGATCTGAGAGTAGAAATTTATAAGTTGCCGCAGCGCGTTTTGGTATTCCTGCACCGTTATGGCCGTGCCATTGACCACCGCCGCTGATCCACCGGTGGGATTATCAAAACGTTCCATCCCCCAGGCGATGAAAACAATGATTATGGGAATGAAAATGATGGGGACCATGAGTCCCTGCCGACGACGCCAAAACTTCAACATGAAGAATTCCTCCTCAGGCCTGAGCCAACTGAGTTCGCATTTGACTGTAGAAGCTCTGGAATTTCAAGGCAAATTGTAAGACGATAAGTAGGTATAACGACTTAGGAGGGGCAACAGTGTTTGGGTTCTTTGATTTTGATTTCAAAAAATTTCTGATTGTCGTTCTTATTTTAGCCCTTCCGTTGATTTCTTTGAATCTGGAGCGACGTGACAATGAGTCAGAAACTAAGTGGTATCAAAAGCCCATATTATGGGTTGTTCACCCCACACAAAAAGCATTTACTGATTTTTCTCAAGGTGTAGCGCGCACAACGAGCGAGTACCTAAACCTAATCGATATCAAAAAAGAAAATCGCATACTCAAAGAAGAGCTCGCCACGATCAAACAATCCTTATCAGAGCGAGAAGAACTGAAACTTGAAAATGATCGGCTTCGCAAGATGCTTGAGTTTGGGCATGATGTTTCTCACCAAATGCTGGCCGCTCAAGTTACAGCAGTTGATTTATTTAGCAGTGAATATTCGTCCCTTAAGATCAATAAAGGTACAAACAACGGAATTAAAAAATGGATGGCGGTTATCACCCACGAAGGAGTCGTTGGTTATGTTCTAAACACGACGGCCGAGTACTCGACGATCCTGGCACTCACCGACCGAAATGCGGTCATTGATGCTATTGTGCAAAGAACCCGAGCACGCGGAATTTCAGAGGGAGTTGGCAGAGATCTTTCCCGGCTCAAATATCTGAATCGAACAGATGACGTTGAAATGGGCGATTTGATTGTCACGAGCGGTTTGGATGGCTTATTCCCCAAAGGGTTTCCGCTAGGTATCGTTTCTAAAGTATCAAAAAAGGCGTTCGGCGTGACTCAAGACGTAGAGTTTCGCCCTTCCGTAGACATCAATCGCGTCGAAGAAGTTTTTGTGGTTCTGACACCAAAAAACCCACTCACCACTCCGACCCCCTCGCCGACGACTCAGCCGTCCCCAGGTGCAAAGGCTAAGCAATGACGAGACCCTCTTGGGTGTTTATCAATTTCACTCTCTTTCTCATGATGGTTCTCATCTGTAGCTCCCTTCAATCGAGCCTCTTACATTGGATTTTTAATTGGCACGCCACTTTTCAACTCGCGATCACCATCGCCGTCTATGTCATTTTGAATCGTGGCCAGGTTGAATCATTGATTTTTACTTACCTGGCTTTTTACTGCATGGCCGCTCTCAGCAATATGTTTGAAGGAGTAGCCGTTCTCACCGGAGTCACCCTCTATCTAGGACTTCGCACCATACGCACTAGGATTTACTCGCCGACTCCAACGCATTTTACTTGGGCCGCCCTCTCAAGCATTTTCTTATTTCACTTTTTGAGTTGGATCTTTACCGTGGGACTAGAGCTCAATGTTCCTAGAGCGCACCCCTTGGTTTGGGTCCTTGAAATTCTCATCACCGCACTCGGGATTAAGCCTCTTTACCATCTGCTGCAATGGATCGATCAGAAAACTAATCGAGTGACCGTGTCGGAGATCATTTTGTGAGTCCCATCGATTGGGTTGAAAATTCAGAAGACGTCAAAGAATATTCTGATCGGTTCCGATTCTTTTATGTGGCAGTGGGAATCGCATTTGCCATTTTATTTTTACGACTATGGTACCTGCAGATCATTCGAGGCACAGAGCTAAGACGATTTAGCGAACAAAACCAGCTCAAGGAAGAAAAAATCCCAGCCCCCAGAGGCATGCTCCTCGACCGCAATGGTGAGCTTCTTGTCGATAATTTACCCAATTTTATTGTAACCCTCACACCCCAACACGTCGTAGGACTTGATCAAGTTGCCGGGCAACTCGCAACCATCCTGAGTCTAAAAAAAGAAGACATCATCGAAGATGTTAAACAAAGCCGAAAACAAAACGGGATGTTTAAACCGGTCATCATCAAAGAAAACATTTCTCGAGACGAAGTGGCCGCCGTCGAACGAATTAAGTTCGACACTCCAGGGCTTCGCGTTGTGATGGGAATAAAACGCAATTACTTGGATGGCGAAAATGGCGCACAAATTTTCGGATACACGGGTGAGGTTAGTAAACAGGAGTTACCTGTCTTAAATCGTTCGCGCACGGCGGATAATAAATTAAAAGCTGGCGATGTTATCGGCAAGGCCGGATTGGAAAAGCGCTGGGATCCTGAATTGCGCGGGGTTGATGGGGCCAAGTTCGTTTCGGTTGATGCTCGAGAGCGTGAAATCCAAGTGGGTCGCGATTTGCTGGGTGGTTACCCAGACGCGGCCGATTACGTTCCGGGGAAAAATATCACCCTCACTATTGATAAAGATCTCCAACGTGATGGCTATGAGTCCATGAAACGCAACAATCTCATGGGTTCGGTAGTGGCCCTGGATCCAAACAGTGGCGAAATCCTGACTATGCTTAATCTCCCGTCTTTCAACCCAAATCATTTTTCAACAGGAATTCCACCAGAGATCTGGACGAAATTGGTAAACGATCCTTTCAAACCTCTTCGCAATAAGGCCATTCAAGATCACTACCCTCCTGCTTCTACTTTCAAAACGGTAGTGGGACTCGCTGCCCTTCAAGAAGGAGTCATCAATCTCAATACAAGTTATAATTGCACGGGACTGTTGAGATTTGGCCGTCGTGATTATCACTGCTGGGTTAAACACGGTCATGGTCGGGTCAACTTTTTTGAAGCTCTAGAAAGATCCTGCGACGTTTTCTTTTACCAGGTGGCTTTAAACTTAGGCATCGACAAAATTTCTAAATACGCCCGACGTCTTGGAATGGGCTCCAGAACCGGGATTCCTTTGGATAACGAACGCTCTGGACTGGTGCCGGATACCGAATGGAAGAAAAAAACTTTAGGTGAAGAATGGCAACCTGGAGAAAATCTTTCCAATGCCATCGGGCAGGGTTTTATGCTCATCACTCCGCTGCAACTGGCGGTTACTTACGCAACCATTGGTACCGACGGTAAAGTCTATCAACCCTTTCTCGTTAAAAATGTAAAAGACACTGACGGCAAGACCATATTTGAGGGCACTCCTCGACTTTTGAGAAACGTGCAAGAAGCCGGGTCTACCAACGAACCACAAGTGACCAAAGAAACCTTCGAACACGTTAAAAAAGCGCTTTCCCTTGTTTTTCAGGGCGGGCACGGGACCGCTGGGCGATACCGAATTCCAGGAATCAACATCGGAGGGAAAACGGGAACGGCGCAACTGTTTCAGTTGAGCAAAGAACAAGTTTATATGAAGTGCGAAAACCGGGAGTTAAAACAAAGGCACAATGGATGGCTTGCCGCGTTTGCCCCGATTGATAACCCGCGCATTGACGTCGTTGTTCACTCCGAGCATTCTTGCCACGGAACCGCCGGGGGCCCAGTCGTGAAAGATCTTCTTATTTCCTATTTCAGAAAGTACGAACCCGACCTACTAAAAGATCTCGATAAAAAAATTGGAACGGTGCCCATCGTACACGAAGGAGACGAGTGATGGCGTTACAGGTTCAAGAACGCACAACATTAAGCAAGGTCGACTGGAATCTGATTCTCGTCATTCTGGCGATTAACCTGGTGGGCCTGATCAATTTGTATTCGGCCACTTCTGACCCTCATACACGAGGTGTCGATCGACTTTTTATTTCTCAATCTATTTACATGGTCGCAGGCTGGGGAATTTTCACCCTTTTGACCTTTGTCGATTACAAAATCTTTCTTCGGCTTGCCTATCCTATTTACGGAATTAATTGCTGCTTTCTTTTTTTAGTCGACGTTTTGGGCCATACGGCATTGGGCGGTCAACGGTGGATTGATCTCGGAGTATTGAAGTACCAACCGTCAGAGACACTGAAAGTGGCCATGGTCTTGGTGATTGCCCGTCATTTTCAAAATAAATCAACCGGTGTTGGATTCGGATTTTCAAAACTCTTTGTCCCTGCAATTTTGTTATTTATTCCAACAGCTCTTGTCATTAAACAACCGGATTTAGGAACCGGACTCATGCTTGTTGCGGTCACAGGAACCATGCTTTTGTTC
>JADLCR010000032.1 GCA_020847095.1 Oligoflexia bacterium
GAATGGAGCTTTTATGCTTTCCTTCAGAGGCCAGCTCACCTTGCCCAAGCCGCAAGTAGTCTTGCAAGTTCCATTGGCGAGCCACATCGGCGAGAGTCGCTTCGTTGACGAGGGTGGCGCGACGTTTCGACAATACGCCTTCAGATGCCGCAAAATCCCGATGCATCAATAGCTCTGAAACCGCTAAATCTAAAACCGCATCGCCTAAGAACTCGAGTCGTTCATTATGCGGAAATATAGAAGCTTCTCGGTTTTCAAATGCAAAACTCTTATGAGTTAAGGCCTCCTGAAGAATGTCAGGAGTTTTAAAAACATAGCCAATGGCTTCTTGAAAGGTGGTCAAGGGTTTCATCTGATTCCCAAGTATTAATTAAACAAAACGGACTTATAGCATAGGCCGATGCGATACGTCACGCTCCGTTTAAACGGTCTTAGCCGTCAGCAGTGGTTCGCCGGAGGCCTGCCTCAAAACCCCTGTAATTTCTACCGCAATCTCTTCGTTGGTGCGCAAACGGACATCGTCTTCTAAGGCCACAGCCCAGTAATCTCGGGTAAGGCCTTGCCCCCCATGACTCTGAGAATTCAGAATCAACGATTGTTTAACCTGACCCACTTGGGCCTCAGCACGCTCCCAGTGGCGACTCAGACTTAACTCTCTCAACCTTCGACCACGAGCATGGATAACCGACTCCTCCAAATGGTCAGAACGTCGAGCCGCGGCTGTGCCGGGACGACTGCTATAGGGAAACACATGAATCCGCGTCCAAGGATGGTTGGCCAGAAATTGATAAGTGTCCAAGAATTCGTCTTCTGTTTCACCCGGAAATCCCACAATAACATCCATGCCAACAAAGGCGTGGGGTAAGTCGACTTTAAGTCGTTCAAAAAACTGCGCGATATGTGTCTGTTCATATTTCCGTTTCATCTCGCGGAGCACCCGCGAGTTGGCGCTCTGAATGCTCATATGCAAATGCGGGCATAGACGGGGTTCGGATTTAAATAAGGCCCAAAGTTTGTCATCAATTTCAATAGGCTCAAGACTTGAAAGTCGAAATCTCATTTTTTGAGTTCCGTTTATGGCTTCTTTGACTAAGTCCGAAAATGAATTTTGGCCGTCATCGTAATCACCACAATGCACCCCAGTCAGCACCACCTCTCTAAAGCCCCGTGCCTCAAGCTCTTGGATCCGACTGACGATTTCGTGGGTCGGCACACTGCGAGACTTACCTCGCGCAAACGGAATGATACAAAACGAACAAAAGCTATTGCACCCATCTTGAATTTTGAGAAACGAACGCGTGCGACTGTTTTCTTCTCCCCCACCGGCTTCTAAATCGTCTTTTTTAAAGATATTGCTGTGATGAACGCGTGCCACAGAGCGCTGTTCAAGATGTTCCGACAAGATTTTGGGAAGATGCATTTTATGGGAGTTTCCAACAATGAGATCGGCACCAGACTCTCTTGTCATCCTCTCCACGTCCACTTGGGCCACACAACCCGTTAATACGACTACGGCCGCGGGATTTTTTGCCTTAATCCTGCGAATCTCCTTTTTGGCGTCTAGTGTTGCTCTCTCCGTCACCGCACAAGAGTTGAGAATATGAATTTGAGGATCATTGGTGTCTAATGCAAATCCATTTGATTGGAGATTCTTTTCTAGAAGGCCGGCATCGTAAGTATTGACCTTACAGCCCATTGTTGTGACCGAAAAGCTCTTGCTCATCACGCGCCTACTGTAGAAATCCAGCCGCCGCCCACAAGACGATCCTGATCATAAAACACGGCGGCCTGCCCAGGGGTTATGGCCCGCTGGCCGTTTTCGAACTCCACCACCACATCGGCTCCGTCTTGAATAATTTTTGCCATTGCCCCTTCATGACGATGTCTGATTTTGACCAAGTACGATTTCCCGAATTCAGGCTCAAGCATCCAGTTCAATTTCTTCACGCGTAAACGCGTTTCAAACAACAAGCTCTCGGGCCCCAAAAACACGGTGGCTGTTTTAGGATCTATGCGAATGACGTACAATGGTTCAGGATAAGCGACACCTAAACCCTTGCGCTGTCCGACGGTAAAATGATGAACCCCAGGATGCTCTCCAATGACTTTGTTTTCAGGCAATAATACAAGCTCACCTTTGGATAAAAGATCTTCGCCCACGCGACTTTCAATAAATTTTGAGTATCCCAGTTTAGAAACGAAGCAAATTTCCTGGCTGTCTCGCTTTTTAGCATTCAAGAGACCAAAACGCTCCGCATGGGCGCGAACTTCTGACTTCGTCATATCGCCAACCGGGAAAATCAAATGCTTAATTAAATCGCCCGGAATCGTGAATAAAAAATAACTTTGATCCTTGAGCCGGTCACTACCTCGTACGAGCAACGTTTGAGCGCTATCTCCGCTGTGATTGAGCAAATCAAGCCTTCTCACATAATGCCCCGTTGCCAAATAGTCACATCCCAGCTCTTTCATTTTATAAAAGAGGTGGTCGAACTTTAAAAACGTGTTGCAATTGACACATGGATTTGGCGTACGCCCCTCGAGGTATTCATTAACAAAGGGATCGATGACATAGGCCTGAAATTTGTCTTCACAATTTAAAACGTAAAACGGAATTCCAATTTTTTCGGCAACCGATCGGGCATCTTGCACATCGATAGACGAGCAGCAGGTCCCTTGTCCCGGTGTCACATCACAACTTTGGCTGTAATCCCAAACTTGCATGGTCACGCCAATAACTTCATAACCCTGCTCGACCAAAAGGGCCGCTACAACAGAGCTATCCACTCCGCCACTCATCGCAACTAGTACGCGCTTGCCGTTTTGTTTTAAAGTGCTGATAGGGCCCATGAGTTTTCTCTTTCTTGATATTCTCGACGAGCGGCCCAGACTTGAGTCAATGACTCGTGCAGGGCTCGAAGAAACCGATCAACCTCTTCTTCGGTTGTGGTCCAACCCAAACTGATACGAAGAGATCTAGAAGCCTCATCCAAACTTAAACCCATTGCGGTGAGCACGGGACTTGGCTCTTGAGTTCCTGAACTACAGGCGGCACCGCTACTAACGGCAAACCCACGCAGATCTAAATTGATGAGAAGAGTTTCTCCTTCGACATCCGGAAACGTAGCATTAACTGTGTTTGAAACTCGTAAGCCCTCGGCCCCATTGATAGTGACGCCAGGAATTAAGCGAATTTGACTTTCAATCAGATCTCTAAGTTTACTCACTCGTGCATTTTGCTCGGTCAGAACAGGACCTAATTTCTTAACAGCTGTGGCTAGGGAGTTAATAGCCAAAACATTTTCCGTTCCAGCGCGCCTTCCCCTTTGCTGACCACCGCCATGAATAATTGGCTTTATACGCAAAGATGATTTCGCAAACAGGACCCCAGATCCTTTAAGACCATAAAATTTATGAGCAGAGAAGCTTGCCAAATCCACATTCCATTCACGCAACTGAATAGGAAGCTTGCCAAGCCCCTGAACCATGTCTGAGTGAAACAAGGCCCCAGATTCATGAGCCATTTTCACCATTTCTGGAATGGGAAATATATTTCCGGTTTCGTTATTAACTAACATGCAAGAAACGAGTGCGGTTCTTGGACTTAAAAGAGATTTATAATGTTCAATATCCAAGACCCCTTGGCGGTTCACTTTGATTCGATGGAGCTTATAACCTTTTGACTGCAAATATTCGGCGGTCTTGGTCACGCTCGGATGTTCAACCGACGAAATAATGATTTCATTTCGAAGCGGTGACAAACCTTCAAGGGCCCCTTTGATGGCAAGATTATTGGACTCGCTTCCGCCAGAAGTGAAAATAAGCTCCCGCGGATCGGCCTGGATAAATTTTGCGACTACTTCACTGGCTTCTTGAATGAGCTTTTTTGCTTCACGGCCAGCCCAATGCACACTACTGGGATTACCGAAACTTGTGAGAGTCTTGGTCGCTTCCAAAACGACTTCGTGATGGGGTGGAGTCGTCGCGTTAAAATCGAGGTAAACCTTCGAAACCATTGGACGAATGGGATACCACAGAACCCCTAAAGAGTCGAGGCATTGGGGCCTTAGCTAGATTTTTTGATTTGTGTCAATGGAATCGGCCCCTTAGAAGCGACCCCCTCAGCGCGACGATCAAGGCCAGGAACCTGCCAACAGTAAATCCACTGTTCAAGTCCCTTTCGCCATACATAGGTGGTGCGGGTCAGATGACCGGCTTCTAAGGCTTCTTTAAGTTGTTCGGCGGTGTAGGGACCGTAAGTTTTTGTTTCGTCGCCGTACACGTACCACTCGTCGACCAACGCTTCATTCTGAATTCCATCAGAAGGCAGCTGAGCATCCGGTGACTGACCCGCTGACTTTCGTCGACTGAAAATGGGCATTGAAGCAAGGGGTGTCATTTGATTATCCCCATGACGAAACACATAGGCTTGATCAAATGGAAACCCTGCTTGGCTTGTGATCGCACGAATTTGAGTTACCGTATAAGGACCATCGTGTTCTTTACTCAAAGGATCTTTGACTAAATAAAACTTTTCTTGCTCGGGCAAATGGCCCGGTCGCGGTTGCGTTGACTCTTCGGCCTTCACTTGAGGTTCAACCTTCGCCTGGGGTTTTGGCGCCGGAGCAATTTTTATAGATTGTGTCTTTTGAATCTCCGCTTTGGGCTCCTCTTTAGGAAGCACCACAGTCTTGGCCATTGTTTGCTCTTTTACAGGCTCCTTTTTTGCCTGAGGCTTAAATAACGGCTGAACTTGCGTATTGAGCACAACTGTTTTGGCCTGGGTTTTTGGCTCGGCCTTTGTTCCAAACGAATCAAGGGTGAAGACTCCACTTGAAGGGCTCATCGATGGCTTTGGACTTGAGGATTCAGATGAAGAGCTGAAATCTTGAACGGGCTCCGCATGAGATTCGGTTTGCGGCGGATACTCTTCCTTTGAAACTGCAATGGGCTCTTCTTTTGGCAGCAAATAAGAAGTTGTGTTTTCTAGCGGCTTTACCTTTGGTGGCGCCGTTTTCTTGGGTCTTGCCATATGACGGGGTGGCATTTGTGGACCTGCGGGCTGAGCCGGCTTGGTTGGAGTTCTCATTGAACTTTGTGTCTGTGGGTGCACTCCGCTTTGAGTCAGCGGTGCTACTTTCGGAGCCGAATAGGAACTTGTTTGAGAAAATGCCGGTTGCGGTGGCGCCGATTCATGGTCAACGGGCTCTTCATTTGGAGACGCCAAGGCGTCTGGTTCTTGTTCAAATCCTTCGTCATGGGATTGCATTGGCGGCGCCATATTTGAAGTCACCATCGACCGTTCATAGTTTTGCTTAAACCACCCAGTCGAGTCTGTGGGCCCGGGGTCTAAAACCACTTCTTGATGCACCCCTTGCATAATCCGATTTTGATCATTCACACTTAAGTCAGTTTCGACACCGTGAGCGGTTTGCATTCCGATGACTTGATAAACAACAATGCCTTGGCTTTTCCCTTTAACTTGAATTGGAATGGGCGGACCCACAACAACACCTTGGTGTCTCACGAGCGCATAGGTGGTTTCACTTATTAAGAGGTCACTTCCAAGTTCTTTGTTAGCCGATTCAATTCTTGACGCTTGATTAACCGTATCTCCAATGACTGTATACTCAAGTCGCTCTTCAGATCCTATATTTCCAGCTAGCACATCGCCAGAATGAAGTCCCATACCAATGCGAAGCGCGGGTTGTCCTCGCATGCGTCTTTTTTGATTTAGAGTTATTAACGAGCGACGCATCTCAAGACACGCTTGAACAGCATGAAGAACATCATTGGGTCCGGAGTTTGGAATTCCCCAAAGAGCCATAATGGCATCTCCGACATATTTATCGACGACTCCGTGATGCTTATAGATGATTCTGACCATTTCAGTCATATATTCATTGAGCATTCGGACAACTTCATCAGGACTCATTCGTTCGCTCATGCTTGTGAAACCACGAATGTCACTAAAGAACACCGTGGCCATTTTTCGCTCTCCGCCAAGCTTTACCTCACCAGAGAGAATTTTATGAGCAATCTCTTTTGAATGAAATTTGCTAAATGTTGCCTTAAGCTGGTCACGCTCTTTGAGACCATGGGTCATTTGTTTAAAGGCCACCGTTAATGCTCCAATTTCGTCGTTAGCCTGAGCTTCGAGCTTAACGTTAAAATCCCCATCAGCAATTTTCTTTGTTGCCCAATATAAATAACTTAATGGGCTTGTCATCGACTGTGAAAAAACAAAATTAAGAATAAAAGCAATTCCAACAACAATCAAAGTAACCAGTATGGCGCGATACTGAACGCGTTTCACCGCCGCAAGCGCTTGGTCTTTTTCAACTTGCGTTACAACGGCTGTTTCGGCAACGCCTGTCGCTTTAAAAGCGCCTAAAAATGTTACGTCTGAGGAATCGACAAATTCCATTTGATGATTGTTGAGTTTCCCAGTTTTAAATTTTTCAACAATAGGAAAAACACTCATATTGTAATTCTGCAAACCAATTTCGGGTTTCGAATGCACCAAAAGCCGCCCCTGACTGTCAACCAGATAAGACGTCAAGTAGGGCTTTTTCATAAATACTTTGATTAATGGCTCTTGCCGCATTTCAAAACGTACGAGCCATCGCTCTTTATTTTTTTCGTTCTCCTTGGTCAAAAAGCCCATCATTAAAATCGGCTTTTTAAAATGGGGAGCAATATTAATGACAGAAAGCTCATCTGGACGATCGCGCACCGCACTTGTGAGTTGGTTTGCAGGTTTCATTTTTAAATCGGACTCAAGAATGCCGAACTCGGCGAGCACTTCTGATTTAGAAAGCCAAAAGACTTCGTTGTAGCCGCCGCGAGGTTCAGGTCGATAAAGGCCGACAGACAACAATTCATCATTTGAGCGCAAAACGCTTTCAATGAGTCTGGAGCTCTCAGGAGTTAACTTTTTTGATCTTAACTCAGTTAGTGTTCGCGCAATCAGAGTGGCCTTATCCGTTGCATCTCTAAATGATGCGTAAACTTGGGCTGCAAGGCTTTCGGCCACATCTTTGTTGGTTTCCTGGACCCTCGTCAGAGATTCTTCTTGATAAAGGTCGGTCGCAATCTTCACTACCACCGAAATTGCGGCAATAACCAAGACTGTTACCATGGCGATAAGCTTTGTAGATATTCCGACGCGCACTTTCACGTCCTACGGATCGGGAATCTCTCTTTAGAGCTTAAGAATATTATAGATAACGACGATGAAATCCGCGTGAGCAACTGGTCAAAGAACCTCTTTGTGCTTTTACCCGTATTATTTGGCATTTCAGTCGCTGGTTTTTACTTGTACCAGGACTTTCAGCCAGTTGATGGTGAAGCTGAATCCGAATTAGTGCGCGAACAAGTGGGTCAAATGCTCACAGTCGAGAATAGCGTTAAGAGGCAACTTTCAGATAACGTTCTCTGGGATCCGATTGCCTCTCAGACTCCTGTGTATGCTCGAGATTCTATCAGAACAGGCCCTGAAAGCTCGGCAACCATCCGCCTTGATGACAATAGCCTTCTCGATATTGGGGAAAACAGCCTCATTGTATTAGATCGCATCCAAGATAAGCTCGCCGTCGATCTCAAAGCCGGTGATCTAAAGGCTAAAAATCTAGGCCAAGGATTCATGCTCAAACTCAAAGACAACTATGTGAAAGGCTCCGGTGCTGATCTGTTGGCACGAACTGGGCCCGATCAAAATACGTCTGTCAGTGTTCAAAAGGGTAAAGCTGTGCTGACCGATAGAAACCGTAAAGAAACAGAATTGTCAGAAGATGAACTCGCCGGCCTTGGTGATGACGGAATTGAAGAGGTTTCAAAAATTGCCGTTGAGCTTCGGCTTCCCGAAAATAAATCACAAGTGCAAACCAATCGCCCCGATTTTAGGCAGACATTCACTTGGGATGTTCTTAAACCAGGACTCACTCAAGAGTACTTTGAAATATCTAAGACTCCCGCTTTTAAGCCTGAGGAAACCAAGAGATGGACTGCCCATCAGGCCACAACGTCTCCGCTGATGGCCGGTTACAATTATTGGCGCGTTGGTTGGAAGGTCGATGGAAAAATGCGATTCACAGAGCATCGCATGGTCAACCTCACCGGCGACAAGCGACTCGAACTCACATATCCCGAAAATGCCTCTCTTTTTGACTTTGGCCCCGAAGACAATCAACTGGAATTAAACTGGAAGAGTCAAATTCAAGCCAAGGCCTATGTGGTTGAAGTCGCTCACGGCCCCGATTTCAAATCCCTTGTCTTTTCAAAAGCGCAGCCCGATTTTAAAAGTCTAGTTAAAGATCTTCCTTCGAAGACCTATTATTGGCGCGTGCGCGCTTTTGGTGAATCAAACGAAGAACTTGCAACTTCAGCCACCCATTCATTCACCGTGCGCTTGCTTGTTGCCCAGCTTCCGGAGCTATTGAGACCCGATCACGAAGGCCACTGGGAATCCACCGAACCAGTCGATTTTTCGTGGCTCAAAACTGATAAGGCCGCCGAATATCGTGTCACCATCTCAAGAGATTCAGAACAAAAGCAAATCCTTAAATCTACAAAACTTGAAGCCACTCGACTCAGTTGGCCCATGCGGGGTCAATCTCACATTTACTGGAGTGTTCGCGCTCTCAATGCCAACGGGCAAACTGTAGGACAAAGTGAAGTGCGAAGGCTGAACTATCGACCGAAAGCCAAAGGGCTTGGGATTGCGCTGATCTATCCGAAAAATAAATCCGAGGTGATTCGAGAATCCACCGAAAAGATTGAGCCCATTTTATTTCAATGGCAGATTTTGAGACGCATTCCCGGTCCTATAACTCTTTTTGTGGCAACTGATCCGGAATTTAAAAATCTCATTTACTCACAACCGGGACTCACTCAACTCTCGCAGTCGGTTCAACTTAAAACTCTCGGCCAGTATTTCTGGCGACTGCAGTCCAAGAGTTCTAATATTTCGGTCACTCAAGGGCCAAAAACCAAAGATGAGACCGAAAATGACGACGGTCGACGGCCAGCCGCACAAGAAGAGTCCGAATGGTCTGAGACTTTCGAATTTAAGCTACGCGCTTCAAGCTCAAGTCAGGCACCAGTGCTCATTTCACCCCAAGACAAATCAAAAATTGAGCGGGAGCAAGATGTCCAAACGACAACAGCAATCTTAACTTGGAAACCAGGACCAGCCGCTCCGCAAGCTAACGGAAAATTTCACGTGATCTTAGAGAGATTTGATGCAAAACTAAATCAGCGAATAACTCTTGTGGATCGAGTTGTCGAACAATACGAATTGCAAACGCCTGAGCTCAACGACGGAACTTACCTCTGGACTGTTGGGCTAATCGACGAAATGGGCCAAGAGGTCGCAACAAGCAAAACCTACGAATTTTTGGTTCTGCCGGTTGAGCTTATGGAAGCTCCCCAACTCAATGCGCCGGTGATCAAATGAAGATTTTCGGTTTGTTAACCTTCATTTTGTTAAATATCTCCACGGCACACGCCCGAGAGGTCGAGTTCAGTTGGGCTCCTATGGAAGGGGCCACGAAGTATGAAATTCAAATTGATGATAACGGCGGATTTCAAAAGCCACGCGTCAGCATGCAAACAGAAAAGCCTCTCATTTCGACAAATTTAGAAGTTGGAAAATACTTTTATCGAGTCCGAGTCATTCCTAATCAAGGACGTCCAGGAAAATGGTCAAAACCCGCGGAAGTGTTGGTTTCTCCATACGCTCCCGAACTTGAAGAGCCTCAAGAGTCCTTTGAAACGAGCTATTTTGAAATTCTCCCTAAGATTAACTTTAAGTGGAAGACTCCCGGCAAAGAATTGGAATACGAAATACTGATCACTCGAGCAACCGGTCAAAAGATCCTCGAAGAACGAACAAAAGAACCGACTTTTGTGACTGAGAAGTTAGAAGAAGGCGATTATCACTGGATGGTCAGAGCGGTTTCAAATAAAACACTGGCCTCAACCTATACTCCCCATCGATTTTTTAGAATCGTGAAAAAGCCGCTCGCTAAGCCTAAGCTTATTTTGCCACCGCAGGACGGAATGTCAGCCGCTTACCGACCAATCGACTTCAAATGGGAGAAAGATCCCAATACCCATTTCACAGACTTGTACCTAGAAAAGCTTACTGGTCGACAAGGCGAAAAACCTTATAAAAAGAAAATAGACAATCTCACTAAATCTGAATTTCAAGCCCCATACGCTGAGCCGGGTAAATACCGATGGTCGGTGATTACAAAAGAAGGAAAAGACACTCCAGGCGTCAAAAGTGAGATTGCCGATTTTGAAGTTCGCGATGACGTCATGTCTGCGGGCAATTATGAATTAGAGTTCAGCACCAGTTACGTTGATGACCTCTATACCACCACCTCATCAAGGCAAACTGCTGGAGCTTCTCGAATTTCTCAGCAATCTTCAGCTATTTCTCAGTTCTATGGGTTTTCGGCCGGCTATTATTTGTTTCAATCTCTGGGATTCTACTTCTCGACAAGAACGGGACGCACATCGGTTGAGAATTATGGCGATCTTTCACAAGAAACGGATTTAACACTCAGACTTCGCTTTGGTAGCAAAGGGTTTAATCAAGAATTTTGGTTTGGCTATCGCATCATGGACATCATTGCCGTAGAAAAGGATCCAGCGTTGCTGACCACGAATTTTTCCACCAATGGAGGGCTTGTCGGGACCCGAATGAACGCCACCGTGGCTGATGGATGGAAAGCGTTTTTAACAGCCTATTATTTTAAACCGACCGCAGATATTTATGGGCATTCCGGGCTTGTGGCCGATGTTTATGGGGGATCATTGGGGGTTAAGTGGAACTTTGCGTATCAGTTTTGGGTGGGGTACCGCTTTGGGATGAGTCGCGTTACTGGAATTTACACAACTCCCGGTCAGCCAACTAATGTCAATAGCCAGTGGACTCAATACCGACTGGAGCCGGCTTATTTTTCGATAAGTTTTGAACACTAACCGCCAACGTCAAAGGGAATTTCAACTCCGACGTTAAACATGATGGGAAAAATGAAGAACGACTTCTCAACGAGATCCTGCGATGTGTAGGGCGTTTGAGGCATGAGCATGGTTCTAAGATTCATGATACCCACAAGGCGTGGGTTGAAGACTCTTTTGATTCCCACACCACCTAAAATCACGATTCCAGAGCGAGTGGTTTTTGTAACATCGACGGGAACCTGATCGGCAGCGGCAGGCAAAACTGTGATGGGGCTATCGGATCCCATAGCGTAACCGAGCATGGCCTCCCAAAAAAGAATTTGGCCGTGTCCCTCGAAGTGCCCTTCTGCCCCAATGCCGATTAATGTCCAACGCTGACTCATGGACTTTAAGCTACTTCCTGATAACAAATAGTCGGTCGCAGATTTCTGAGCCGCCTCTTGCCGGTATTGTGCGACTTCCACACGAAGCTTGGCCCCCACAGGGCGATCGGTCCACATCGAGTAATGGGCAGAGAACTGATAACCGGCTCCCACACCAAAGGCCTGAATCGATCGATCAGAAAAAAGAAAACTTCCGTTGCCTCCGAGCTCAATGCCCGCAACGGAGCTTATACCCTTGGCAAAGCCCACAGAACTGATCACGAGTGTGATTGCCAAAGCGGCGAGATTCTTCATGTTCTATAAGGCTAACAACCCTGGAGTCGCATCACAAGTAGACTTTGGTCTGATTTAGGACCTTCTCGCTTCACGTTTAGTCTATTAATTCCGAAATGTTAGGTGAATGGGAGCGACTTCGCCAAAATCGGATAAACCTCTTTGGGTGGATAACTTTAAGATCGATCAACCCACGTGGGAGTCATTGGTCAATCAGGCCAATCGCGAAGGTCGCAGTCCATTATCAGTGGCCCTAGATTTAGGACTTCTAAACGAAAACAAATTAAATTCATGGGACCGCGAAAAATCCGGACTCGCAAGTCTTAAAACCTTTTTCTTTAACGGACAACCTCCACAAGATCTCTGGAAACAGTTCGATCGTAGCTGGTGTCAGAAAAACTCTTGTCTCCCCATCGGAACTTGGGAAGACGTGACTTACTTTGCCAAACTCAGCAGCGAAGAGATTCCACTACCTCAAAACGCTACAAAAGTCGTTTGGGTCTTAGCACCATGGACCGGAATAAAGAAATGGCTTTCTCAATGGACGACAACCCAAGAATCAACTCCGCCGAGCGAGGCTTCAGCGGTTCCACCGGCAAAGTCTGCTGAAATAGAAATGCCCGATGGGCTGAAGATTGATACGGTCTCAACATCGTTTTCGGTGCCTTCGCCAACAGCTCCTGCCGCTCCTGCATTCGAAGCGCCAGCGGGGCTCTCGTTGGATGGCTTGGACAACTTAGAAAAAACGGCGGCCGCCCCTGAAGGCCTTGGATTTGAATTAGATTTAGAACCTACAAAAGTTACTCCCGATCCAGAGTCCGAACGCCCGTCAGTTCCACAAGCCCCCATTCAAATTAATATTAATTTAGGACAAGCAAACGCCGGTGCCGACTCGGCAAAAATTCCCATGGACAAGGCCAATTCACTTATGAACGAGGCCGCCTCACAAGATGATTTAGCAAAAACATTCATGGGTCTCTGGCACAACTTTTTTGACAAAGTCATGATTCTTCTATTTCAAGACGGCAAGCTCTACACTTGGCGATGGAGCGGTCCGTGGGTATCAGGTCTAAATCCCGGAGATGAAATCCCACTCAACACACCGAGTATTTTTAAAATCGTTGCCGATACGGCAAGTTCTTACCATGGGTACGTCGCCCCCGGCCCGGTAAATGATGAGTTCTTTAACAAAACTTCCGCTGGCCAGTATCCGGAGCATGTGACCATCACTCCCGTGATTGCTCAAGACTCTGTCATGGCTATGTGTATCGGGATTTGCTCAAAAGCAAATGGACAAGGATTAGTTCTCGGACGACTCGAGGAGCAAACTCAATTGTTTGCCAAAAATCTCACAAGAATCCTGGCTTCAATCCGAAAGACCGGATAATTCGGTTTCGGTGATCTCTCTCTGGTCTCCTCCCAGATTCTTGATATGAATCTCGATGACTTTGATATTTTTTGGCCAGGAAGTTTGAATCATATCACCCCATTCCGCCAAAACTATAGCACCAGGAATCATTAAATCCCAAAAACCCGTGCTCTCAAGATCATCAACAGAACGCAGTCGGTAGAGGTCACAATGATAGATGGGATTTTTTTTACTTCCGTAAGCTTGGATCAGCGAATAAGACGGAGAGGTCACAACAAGGTTTTGTTTTTTTAGTTTTGCTCGAATAAAACCCCGCACCCACTCCGACTTGCCAACTCCTAGTTCCCCTTTAAGTAAAATCAACGCCGGAAATTTTTTAATTTTACGAGCAAGCCCCGCCGCATGCTGATGGGTTTTTGCAACGCTATTAGATTTCAAGCATCACCTCGAAGTTTGGATAACATCCGAGGCACCATTCTCAGTAGATCCTTGGGCATCATGGATCGCTGGTCTCGGCCAGAATTCACCCAGCGGTCGGCCTCATAGCCATGGAGGTAAGCGCCAACTAGCGTAGCCCTTAAGGGTTCGATTCCCTGAGCAAGGAGTCCGCCGATAAATCCTGATAAAACATCACCGGAGCCCGCCTTAGCTAAGGCGGCATTCCCAGTGGGCACGATAATCGTATTCCCGTTTGGTGTGGCCACTATGGTCTTAAAGCCCTTAGCCAACACAATACATCCATATTTTTTAGAGCACTCTTTAGCCGCCTCGAGCCGCTTTTTGGAAATACTCGCGCCGTCGGCCTTACCCAGCAATCGGGTGAGTTCACCTACGTGAGGAGTAAGGACCCAGTGGCTCGGCAGCTTCAATTTCATTTTCGATAGTTCGGTTAATGCGTCGGCATCGAGCAAGGTAGGAAGGTTGACTTCTTTGGCTTTCAAAATCAGCCCACGTAAATCCGCTCCGACTCCTGCTCCCGGCCCCAGCAGGCAGGCGGACTTCTTTTCGAACATCTTAAGGTTGCTACGCTCCGTCGTTAACACTTCTGCGCTGGCAAAGGGACTCATGTCTTTTCCGTAAGACTTTTGATCTAAGGCAAGTGTGACGTAGCCTGCCCCAACTCGATAGGCACCTTCTGTAACCAAATGAGCAGCCCCCCACATTCCAGTTGAACCCGCAACCACAAGTAAACTGCCCTGCCGTGACTTATGGGTTGTGGTTTGAAGGGGCTCGAGCCACTTTCGGACTAGACTTCGACTCATCAAGAAATGAAAGAATTTGGCCTTTTTAATCACTTTGTCTGAAAAATCGAGCGGAATAATTTTTATCTTACCTGCGTGAGCTGGTCCATCTTCGAGAAAAAATCCCGTCTTAGCGTACTGAAATGTAAGGGTTTGTCGCGCTCTCACGCAAGCGCCCAGTGCAATTCCACGGTCACAATCGAGACCACTTGGCACATCTAAGCTAATAACGTGGCGACCAGTCAATCGATTAAGCTCACTAATGATTCTCGTATAGGGTTCACTGAGTTCTCGACTCAAACCAATTCCAAACAACGCGTCGATGATCACTTCGGCCTGAGCCAATTCTCGTTCGATTTGTTCGCTCTCGTAGACTTTTTCGATTTTGTGGGGAAGCTGATCCACCATCAGCCGCCCAAGTTCAGATAATTCGCTTTGCGCAAAAAATACCGTCACCCGATGATGGGAGGACTCGGACAAGGCCCTTGCGACAACCAGTCCGTCCCCACCGTTATTTCCAGGCCCAACGAGAATCAAAACACGCATAGGATCGGGGCCGATGACATTCAGGATCGCTCGAGTCGCGCGCTGACCTGCTAACTCCATCAATTGGCGGGGGTTTGTCTCACCGTCACGAAAGGCTGCCTGCTCAAGGGACGCCATTTCCGCTGACGTCACAAGCTTCATAACTTCGCTTTCATTTTTTTGACGGCGTTACGAATTCCTACAAAAACTGACTCACAAACAATGGAATGCCCAATATTAAGCTCTTCTAAATATGGGATGCGCTTGATTAAAGTTACGTTTTTATAATCTAAGCCATGGCCGGCATGAACTTTAAGTCCAAGCCCATGAGCCAGTCGAGCGGCCACCACCAGGCGCTTCAGCTCTTTGGTCTTACGAGCCCCTCTTGCTAGCGCAAATTGACCCGTGTGAAATTCTACCGCATCGGCTCCAACGTCGGCGCTGACGTGAACCTGCAAGGCTGATGGTTCAATGAAAAGTGAAACGCGGATTCCCGCTTGATGACAGCGCCGAATAAATTTAGTAACTCGGTTTTTATAACGAACCACATCGAGTCCACCTTCGGTGGTCAGTTCCTGGCGTTTTTCAGGAACCAGGCAAACAATTTCAGGTTTGTATTTTAGCGCAACTTCGGCCATTGTCGGCGTCGCGGCCAGCTCGAGATTTATCGGCGCAACTTTTGCTTTTTTGAGAATCCTTAAATCAGACTCTTGAATATGCCGGCGATCACCGCGCAAATGAACGGTAATTTGATCGGCTCCACCCTTTAAACATTCCGTAACTGCTTCCAAAACATCAGGATAATTAACCGAACCCTTGCGAAGCTGGCGCAGAGTGGCCACGTGATCGACATTGACTCCCAAACGAATCTTTTTTTTCGCCATTTATGCTAGCTCCCGATGAAGAAGCTGTGCGAGTTCTTCAGCAGCCGTATCAATCTCCTCGCGATTAGGTCCTTCGACCAAAATTCTCACAACCGGCTCAGTACCTGAAAACCGTAAAAACACTCTGCCTTGATCAGACAGCTTTGTTTCAATCGCGTTTACCATCTGCTTGAGTCCGGGGATATCCTCTAGCTTTTTTCGCTTTGATACGCGGATATTTCGAAGCACTTGAGGAACATCTTGCATCAAACTTCTTAATTCAGACAGCGGCCGTCTTGATTGAGCCATCACGGCCAAAACCCTTAGGGCGGCGACAAGACCGTCTCCGGTCGTGCTGTTTTCCATAAAAATCGTGTGCCCGCTTTGTTCGCCGCCCAAGACGTATCCACCTTGGCGCAACTGATCGACAACATATTTATCGCCCACGTCGGTGTAGATGAGTTTGATTCCTTTAGTCTTTAAGAAAATATCAAGACCCACATTGCTCATATGAGTGGCCACTACGGTGTTCTTTTCAAGCTGACCCTTTTCGTACATGTCGGCGGCACAAATGGCCAAGACATGGTCTCCATTAACGATGCGTCCTGTTTCATCACTCAAAATAACTCGATCGGCATCGCCATCAAGACTAATTCCAATATCAGCGCGATACTCCAAAACGGCACGCGAAACCCCTTCTGGATAAAGAGCCCCACATTTATCATTAATATTAAGTCCATTGGGACTAACCCCAAGTTTCACGACTTCTGCTCCGAGCTCTTCAAATACCCAGGGTGCCACTTTGTAGGCGGCGCCGTTGGCGCAATCCAAAACAATTCTCAATCCTTGAAGCGTGAGCTCTTTAGGAAAAGTATTTTTGACGTACACAACGTAACGACCAATCGCATCGTCAATTCTCGTGGTCTTTCCTACCCCTTCGGCTGTTGGCAGTCGCCCCGATAGATCTCCGTTCCAAATGAGATCTTCAAGTTTCTTTTCTTCTGATGTCGGAAGCTTAAAGCCGTCTCGCCCAAAAATCTTAATTCCATTGTCTTGAAAAAGATTATGGCTAGCCGAAATGACGACTCCGGCGTCAGCGCGCATGTTTTGTGTCAAAAACGCAATTCCCGGCGTGGGCAACGGTCCGACCAAAAACACATTCACTCCCATCGAATTAATGCCGCTTGAGAGTGCTTGCTCGATCATATAACCGCTAAGTCGAGTATCTTTTCCGATCAAAATTTTAGGTTTCTTGTCTTTGGCCCCAGGCTTTTCAGTTTTGACTTTGTAAGCGATGGATCGACCAACTTGCATGGCGATTTCCGTTGTCATAGGAAATTGATTGGCCGTGCCACGAATTCCATCGGTTCCAAATAGCTTTTTTCGTTCGGACATCTTCATGACCCCCCTTTGATTGTCACCACGACTTTCACGTGGGGGAGAGTGGACCCTATGAGACCGGCATGCTCGGTCTCTATGGCCGTTTCTTTTTCAAAACTTGAGACTCTGCCACTGACATCCACCGGCTCGGTATGGAGCTCGGCAACCTGCTCGAGATTAGACCGCGCTCCCCAAATTTCAATTACCTTTGGAACCACTTGAATGCCTGTAACCTTATATCCTGACCCTACTTCTCCCACGAGACGCGCCACTACCGGAACCGCTCTTGAAACAACTCGTTCAAGCTGGGCCGTTATGAGATTCGGCGTGACTCCGAGAACTCTAAGAGAACTTGGAATTGTAATGCTATCGGAGTGAATTCGAACACTGGTAGTCCCCTCTCCGCTGCTGCTTAAATCGATCGTGAGGTGCTCTTGATTTTCGGTAAACCGTTTAATGGCGAGCCTGGGCCCGGTCACTCTAAATGCCACTTGCTGAGGGATGCTATTCACAACAACGAAGTTTTTGGGCAAAACATAATCAACTTGCACCATTTTAACGGCCTGCGATTCTTTGCTTCCAGTAATAATCACCCACAAAATCAGAGTAATAAGAAGAGCCACGATGGCGTAGCTTGTGTTTTCAGAAATTGCTTTAGTTGGTTTTCCGGGAGGTGTCATGAAGTTGCTCCCGTTGATTGAGTGTACGCCTGGCTTAAGCTAAAAGCTTCGTAAAGTGTTTTTCGAAGTCTTGGCATATCCAAGTCGGGTGTGATGTGCCCCCCTTGAACAATACTAATCGACATATTTTCTTCACTCACCACGAGCACAACCGCATCGGTTTCTTCGGTCAGCCCTATGGCCGCCCGATGGCGCGTGCCCAGATTCTTATCTATACTAGGATTTCTGGTGAGCGGCAAAAAACATCCTGCGGCCGTAATCCGCCCTCCGCGCACGATCAAGGCTCCGTCGTGGATCGGCGAGTGATTCACAAATATGGCGTTGATGAGCTCGGCATTGACTGTTGAATCGATCTTTGTGCCCACTTCAACGAAGTCTTCTAACCCAATTTCACGTTCGATGACGATGAGGGCCCCAATTTTCTTCTGAGCGAGTATAACTGCCGCTTTGACTATTTCATCAACCACAAGTGTTTCTTCGTCGGCAGAGACGTTCGTAAAAAACGGATTTCGACCAATGTGCGCAAGTCCCCTGCGAATTTCATGCTGAAAGAGCACAACGATAATGATGAATAAATTGACGAAGAATTTTTCAAGTAGCCAGTTGAGTGTAAAAAGCTCGGCCCAAATGCTGACAATATAGGCTATGGCCAAAATGCCTAGGCCTGAAAGCATTTGAACCGCTCGCGTGCGTTTGATCAAGAGCAACACGCGGTAGATTACAAACCAAACCACCAACATATCGACCAAATCGCGCAAGCGAAAACTTTGAAGCAAAAGCATTAAGTTGTTCGCTAGCGTTCTCATTGGTCAAGTTTATGCCTGTACTGGTTTTGGATTTCCTTCGACGGTTTTATTTTTCTCTTCTTCTTTGCTCTCAGCTGTAGCCTCAGAAGCTTGGCTTCGATCCGCTTCGGCCTTTAGTAAATCCGCCCGCCGTTTACGTTCTTCATCGATATCTGCCAAGGTCTTACCTTGAACAAGCATATCGACCTCAGAGCCATCGAGCACTTCCCGTGACACTAATGCATTAGCCAACACATGAAGAATTTGAATGCGCTCGGAAAGAATCTTTTTGGCTCTTTCGTAATTACGCATCACGATATCTTTAACTTCTTTATCAATAGCTTCTGCCGTTGACTCTGAGTAGTCCTGAGTCTTCGAAATTTCTCTTCCTAAGAATATTTGCTCTTCGCGTTTGCCATAGGTCAGCGGACCAAGCTTTGACATTCCCCACTCACAAACCATGCGGTGGGCAATATCAGTGGCTCGTTCAATGTCATTTCCGGCTCCGGTTGTGTAATTGCCAAACACCAACTCTTCGGCGCACCGACCCCCCATTAAAAACGCGATATTATTCTCTGCAGCCTCGTTGGTGAGGTTTAACCTCTCTTTTTCGGGCAGGGTTTGAGTCAAGCCTAAAGCCATTCCCCTAGGAATGATCGTCACTTTGTGAATAGGATCAGTTCCTGGAGTCAATTTTCCAACCAATGCGTGTCCCGCTTCATGATAGGCCGTAACTTTCTTTTCTTCGTCGCTAATGACCATGCTCTTTCGCTCAGCGCCCATCATGACTTTGTCTTTGGCGAGTTCAAAGTCATCCATTTCAAGTTTTGTTTTATTTTTCCGAGCGGCCAATAAAGCAGCCTCATTAACCAAACTCTCAAGATCGGCCCCTGAAAATCCAGGTGTACCACGGGCTATTTTTGCCAGATCCACATCACCCGCCAACGGCGACTTTCGTGTATGAACGTTGAGAATTTGCTCTCGGCCTTTAACGTCAGGCTTATTTACGACCACGCGACGATCAAATCGGCCGGGGCGCAAAAGTGCCGGATCCAAAACATCCGGACGGTTAGTGGCCGCAATAAGAATGACTCCCATGTTGCCTTCAAATCCATCCATCTCAACAAGCAGTTGGTTAAGAGTTTGCTCGCGTTCATCATGACCACCACCAAGGCCCGCGCCACGATGTCGTCCGACCGCATCGATTTCATCGATGAAAATGAGGCATGGGGCATTTTTCTTCCCTTGTTCAAACAAATCGCGCACCCGACTAGCGCCAACTCCAACAAACATTTCAACAAAGTCTGAACCCGAAATACTAAAAAATGGAACGCCCGCTTCTCCAGCGATTGCCCGCGCTAACAAAGTTTTTCCGGTGCCCGGAGGCCCCATCAACAAGACTCCCTTGGGGATTCGCCCGCCAAGCTTTGTGAATCTCTTCGGATCTTTTAGAAATTGAATGATTTCTTCGAGCTCTTCTTTCGCCTCTTCAATACCGGCCACATCTTTAAACGTCACTCGATTTTTATTTTCAGTTAGTAAGCGGGCTCGAGATTTTCCAAAACTCATCGCTTTTCCGCCACCGGCTTGAATTTGTCTCATAAAGAGTAGGAACATAAAAAAGATCAACCCGAGCGGAAGCCAATTGGTGAGAAAGGCCATCATAAAACTGGCGCGCTCAGTGTTTTCCCAGTTTGGCGTCACACCGGCCGAACGAACCGCTTTGAAAACTTCGTCAGAATTTGTTGGGCCCATGATGTGAAATTGCTTGCCGCCGTATTTTTGTTGGGCCGTTTCTTTGATCTCACCCAAAATCTCTCCGTTATCACGGAATGTGACACTGGTGGTTTCGACTTCACCAGCTTCAACAGCTTTCAAGAATTTGGCGAAATTGAAATCTGCAATAACCGTTGAGCCTCGGTGATCATACATTTGGTAAAGCATGACTCCCACCAAAACCAAGGTGACCCAGAGGGCTAAGGTTTTTTGGGATTGACGCATTGAAAAGTCCTTTCGTCTTAACAGGTTACACCTTTTTAAAGGATATCACGAAAGGCGTCAAACCCGCTTTTTTTTTGATGCTTTTAAGGTGGGTACGAAAGGACTTAAGTCAAGTCAGGGGCCACGATGTTTTGACTCACCGTCCAGCGTCGGCCCGCAAGTTTAAAGCTAAACGATTTCTTCACAGTTTTAAGGCGCTTTTTAAATTCTGCAACGTGACGACTGGTC
>JADLCR010000033.1 GCA_020847095.1 Oligoflexia bacterium
CCGCAATGTGAGTGGCATCTTGACCGATAAAAAGAATTTTCACTGAGTTGGGTGGCAAAAGCATACGCCAGCCCACCGGCCCAAATTGGGGCCTAAACTTTTGTTTCCCAAGGACTTCTGATGAAACACCCGGCATCGGTGGAATTTCAGAATAGATATCGATAAGCTCCCGCCCCATGGGTTCGTTTACAGAAGGGCCCGCATCGTAAGCCCATGCCGGAACCTGACTTTTGGGCTTTTCTTTTCTCGCAGCCAGCCCATCAGATTGATTTAAAAGAAAGGTGATTAGGAAAAGCCCCAACACGATCAGATTCCGAGCACTCGCCATTTTGAATATCCTCATAAGTTTGAATTGGTTAGGGTCTTTGCAGTCTTAATGCCAGCTAATCTCGAATAGAAGGTGCCCGGCGAGAGGAGACAGGAGTTAACTTTGCAAAACCCTTGAGAATTTTCATGGCCAATGTGTCCTTTGATCCATAAGTCTTAAAATTTGGGACTTTTGGGGTGCTTCTTCGCAAGACTCAATCCAAAAAATGGAGTAAATAAATATTATGTACTTAAGAGACGGGGTCATCTGTTTCAGTCGATAGAAGTCTTGACTTTTTGACAAATGACCGACAAATTATGTCCATGATCGGCATAAATAAGATTGGTTCAGAAGATCTTCTTCAAATCGATCGCAATTTTTTTAAATCATTAAGTGAATTTTCCCATTTGCTTAACCAATTTGAGTGCAAGAATTCTCCATTCGGAAACGACCAGGTAGTGGAGCGATATCTGGGGCTTCCTCTTGAACGGCGAATTGAGATTTCAGAGCGCTTTGAGTCTTATAAATCAGTTTGCGAGAGCATCGTTGAGAGCGGACAGAGTTTGCGTGATTCTACAGTTTTTTTGTGGAAGATGCTGAGCCGGCTCAAGATGCGACCTGGCCCCGATCTGTTTGATAAATTAAAAAATGACGACATCATTGAGATTTATGACTCTAATTCAGTACAAATTTTTAGGAATTTGCGATTTTTTGAAATCTGCAGCTATTCGCTGTTGGAAGTCTTTACTTATGAGTTGTGGGAGTTGTATCGCCGCGACACAGATGTGACCAAGGCTTTGATCGATACAGTTTCAAAAGTATTTACCAACCAAACTCAAGGGGCGGTACCAGCAGGAGTTCCTGATCACGTCGTGGAAGAAATATTTTCTGAATCTAAATGCAGATACTATATTCGCCAAAAATACATTTCTCCACTTTTTGATGGTGCTCATAAGCCAGTTGCTGTTTGTGGCAACTTTTCTGTGTTGAAAGAAATTTCAAGTCACTAACTTAATGTAGCTTCTGCTCAAACTTCTTAGGCTGCCTTTTGGGGCGATTTTGCATAAGCTAAGATTCGAGTTAAAATAAGATTGTAGAGATCTCGGCTCGCTTTCAAATTTTCTATGACGTTTTCAATTTCCCGCTTAGGAAGATCCATCATTTGTTGCAGAGCTTTTTCCACATGATCGGGATCCTCTTGGCTATGCACTTTGAGAAAGCTACTGGTTGAACCTCCGTGAGCTTTAGATGCAGCCGCATATAGGGCCGGACCTTTTGTTACAGCTAAAACTTCTAGCAGCAATATATAACCAAAAAGCGTAATCGGGGACTGGTTATCAATAAGATAGTACTGTCGTTGATAGAACGCCGCAGTTTCAGGAAGCTCCTCAAAGCTATCAATTGAATAACCTAGTTGTTTTAGATCCCTTTCAAGAAGTACCTCATGGGATTTTTCTTCGCGAGTGTGATCATTAAAGCGATGGTGCAGTGTGTTTTGAGAAAAATCAAATCGAGAAGAAGCTCGGCAAAGTAACCTGGTTGAGTGACGGACAAAATAATATGTCTGATTGAGCCATTGGGCGTACGCGACTTTATCGCTCCAATCGAATTTGAGGAGTAATTCTTCACTGGGCTTGAGTTCTTTCATGATCGAGGTTTGCAAATTTGACATTTCAATCTCCTGTTCTATGCGCTTTTCAGTCGAGCTTGAGGGTTCACACGCAAATCAATTCGATTTTCCCACAACGAACCAATAAGTTTGGAAACGGTTTGGTCCGGGTGATTTTTAACTTTTTTTGGAAAGCAAGCCACGAGGTCGCAGCTAACATTGTGCTTAATGACGTTGGGTATAATGCATTCAAATCCAAGTGTGTATGACATTTGACTCATTTTTAAATCGTTGCGCGCTGGAGCGATGGCGGCATCTATGGACTCTTGAATCAAAACTCTAAGTCCAAGTTGTAAAAGTACCGATGACATTTGAAATCCAATGATTTGCTTACGCCAATTTTTGTCTATGGTTAGAAATTCCATCGACATTGCTGTTCGCGCGCCATTTTTATTCAACTTCTCGATGAATTCTTTTGGATAGTTTTCGGAAATGTAGGTGTGTTCGAGGTCCGCTTGGCAATCCAATTTAAAAAAGTCATACAAGTGAACAGCTACTATTTCGTCTCCATTCATAATAGTGGTGACGATGTCCTGGCGAACGAAAGTATCGGCTGTTAACGTCTCGTGACTCCCTAAATCGCGTAAAACTTCGGCCCAAAAATCTCTCCAGTAGATGTAGGCTTTATTGTATAGCGCTAGGTGTTCATTGCGTTGAGGCCAATTTGTGGGGATGATGTAATATTGAAGTTTTGAGAAGTCCATTTCAAACTCCGTCCTACTAAACAAAAATTATTAACTGATCAATGACTATTGATCGGCCGATGCAGTTGAGACTTTAGAATTTAAATAAAAAATGTTTGATTCAATGCAACACAGTGCTGACTTTGAGCGGCGAAGTCTGCGGCTAATGGGGGATATTTGTTCTGAACGATGCTAGGGGGCTCTTTAAAGGAGCTGATTGGGATTATAATCATGCGAAAGATTGCGCTAATATACTTACCAGGTGCAGAGACTATAAACGGTTAGGCTATCATCCGAATTCTAACCAGTACTCTATCTATTAGAAATCACTTAGATATTTCATATCATGCATAAACAGGGTGTTGCGCCGGTTGGCACTGTTAGTGCTGTGTCTATGGGAAAACAAATCTTAAAGGAGTAATCATGAAACTAACTTTTATGACTTCGATATTTGCGTTACTTGCAAGCTTCCAGGCCTTTGGTGCTGACCCATCATTAGCTTATTGCCGAAATGCGGACTTTGAGGGACGACACCTCATGGGAGCTCCCTATCAAGCAGCCTGGGGAAATTCCCAAGCACGACTGGAAATAAGCCAGCAAAACGGCTGTGATCTTACTATTAGTGATAACTTTAATAAGGCGATTTGGAAATTTGATCTCTCCGGAGTGCGACCGGCCATTGTCCCTGAGAGTATCATTAGCGCCAATGGAGCCGGTGGAGCATTTGCGCAAAAAGCGCTCACTTCTTTAAAAATCTACACTAAGCTTGCGGTGAGCGATTCGCAAAAGTCAATTAATGCAGCCCTGCCTGATAGGATTCAGATTGTTGCAACTATGGATTTACCTAAAGAAGGCCCAAATTTGTTTGAGTCAAAAGTGAAATTTACTAGTGAAATTTGGATCAATTACGGCCCTCAATCGAAACGTAGTTGGTCTAAATCTGATCCCGAAGGAAATTATCCCACCCCTCGATTACCAGCACCAATTCAGAATTTATACTTCACCAAACTTGAAAGTCGACTTGTCCGCGTAAACGATGCCAAACTTCCTGGAAAGTTTGGCGACGCCTTTAGCTTAGGTGTAAACTACGTCGCCGAAAAGCTGCTTGATGCCGCATTTTTACATCAAGTACGCTTTGCCCTTTCGTTGAGCCGAAGCGATAATCGAAAGCTCGCTGAATAACAGGTACTCAGTCAGAACTAAGGTGAAAGCAAATGAATGAACAGGCGCTAAGTCGCTTTTCGCCTCACGTAGCGTCAATTTTCAGGGAGGGTTAACATAGCTCATGAGTAATTTTGTAGGCTTCATCTCTGCTTCGTTTAACATATATTTTGAACTCCCTCTTGGAAATGGCTAACTTTAGCTTTTCTTGGACTTCATTGTTAAATGGCCGATTCAACCAGGCTAAAAGCGCTGAAGGGTCGGGTGGAATGACGGATTGAAAATTCGGATGACCAGTAACTGTTATTGGCAAATGTGACCCGCCCAAAATCCCGCTGAGGGTGCTATATGGGTAATATTGAGCAAATTTTGATAATCCGGCTCTGACTGGATTCCTATACACATACTTCATGGTATTTGCGTAAGAATAGGCATCTTGAATAACTGTTCCCCGGTATTGTCCGCCGAACACATGGTTGAGTCGATTACACTCTCGGTTTATTGCCTGACTGGATTCCGTCATGAACCGATTCATAACTTGACCTAGATTTGCCGTGGGGGTCGACAAAATCAAATGAAAGTGATTTGGCATCAATGTAAAAGCATGAATCCGTATATTAAAGCAAATTTGCATGAGGTGGAGAAAATCACAGAAGATTTCCCAGCATACTCGTGATTCTAGATAAAAAGCGTCTCGATTATTACTTCTCGCGTAAACGTGGTAAGGAAAAATATTCGTTTTAAGCAGCTTCTGGCGAGGCATTGTTTTGGGGAGTCTGCAAACAGCCTTAATGAATCAAATTAATTTTAGATCACAATTTAAGTGAGTATTTGCCGAAATCCGGAGCTCACCGAATGATGCGGCGCTGTGGGAAAAGCGGCTTAGCGCCTTGACTTTATAGACCTGTGCGCCTAGCTTTTCGGCGAGCCGAAACCCACCCTTCAAAGTCATCAGTCCAGAAATCCGGATAGAATTGTTTCTTAAAACGAATTTCTGCTTCTTTGATTTTTTGGAAAGACGGAAGATTGGGAGACGCGCAAAGTTGGTAGAAAATGGGAGAATTATTATTCATTAACACAAATTCGGATTCTAAGGGAGTTTGAAGGAGGGGATCGACTTTAATTTTCGCCCGGTAATTAAATTTCGTTGGATACCAGGGCCAATAGTTAATAGCTACTTGAATAGTCAGTTCGCCTTTCCGATACTGAACGTGTCCGCCATAAATAGTACGATTGAATCCATTTTTTAGAGGCAGCTCCGCTTTAAGCACAATGAACTGTGGTTCAAAATTCCCGCTCCGTACAATTAATCTTGTTGGCGCCTTGACCTTTAAGATTGGCTCCTTATAGTTCTGCGCATCATAATCTTCATTAACTCGAGGTTCGTTAACTTCAAATACGCACTCATCCCATTCCAAGTCCCTATTGCTGAATACCCAGGTTGCTGTCTTCTCCCACCCTCGCTCGGGCCTTTTTGCTGAGACTAAGACCTCCAAATTGGGTTTAGAACTGTCAGCATTAGCATGCTGCAATATAAAATTAACCAACAATAGCGTGGCCAGAATAATTCTCATTCAAAAATTCCTCTCCTTAAGGCGAATGCCCAGTAACTTTGCAAAGAGTTTGCCAGTATCCTTAAACGTGCCATTAGTTTTATCTGAAAAACTATTGAATTGGTCGAACCCAAATGTGGAAATATTCTGATTAAATGTAACTAGTTCTTTTTACGAAGGTAGAAACTTTTAAGCTCGCTAATGTCAGCTCGAATACAATTTCGTCACCACAAAATTTGGACTTCAGTGCACAGGTATTGTTTAATTGCAATTCTCATAACGAAATGGCGACGTTAAACAGATTGGCGGGTGCCTGACGTATTCAATCGTATGCAGGCATTAAGATTGCTTGCGCATTAGCCATGATTAATAAAAATTTGGGAATACTTGGTTATTTGACGAGCTTTTTCGCGATCATGTCAAGCGGTGCGAATCACACCGCTTTTGCTATGGAAAGGCAAAACTGTGTTCCTCCATTAAGAGAATTGTCTCGGCCACAAGGCGACACACCTTTGATTTTTGAAAAGCAATCCCAAGTGACCCGTGGAATCTTAAGTGCAAAGCAAAGTGTAATCGGTCAAGCAGAAAAACGACGCTTAGATCGCAATCAAGAAGCTATTCAGGCGATCGAAAATCCAGGTTCTCTCACTCCTCGACAAGTCAACGAACTCAAAGCCGATATACGAAAGGCACTTGCTGAATTTGTATTCATTCATGAAAAAGAAATTACCGACCCCAAGGCACTCGAAGTTTGGAGACGCATCATTAAGGGTGAGTTGGATCCTTGGGACGGACAAGAAGTGCGACGTTATCAAGTGGCTTTTTTGGAGATGGTGAGCGAGTCAATGTTACCAGGAGGAGTTCTTTATCGGGACTTCGTTTCAAGAAGCATAGAGGAAGACGGGGAAGACTCCATAAATTCTATGTACAATTATTTGAAAGTATCTTCCGCCAGACACCCAAAACTTTGGGAACTTAAACATTGGTTTGTCACACCTGTTTATGAATTTCATAGTGCAGAAGAATTCGTGCGTCGAATTCTGAGTCTACCCGCAAGGTATCAGCTGCGCTCCCTTGAGGCCTCATTAAAAAAAGTCCGAGCCTTGACCTTTTTAGAAGCTACGTTCATTTTGAAAGGATTTTCTCGTCAGCAAAGAATGAAAGCTATTAGCATTATAAGGACAAAGCTATTTGAACCTATTTCAAGCTTCTCAAACGAAGAACTTAAACGGCTGTTGAATGGGTTAGAGCCCATTGAAGTTGCGCAATTAATCGCATCCTCAATTGAAATTAGCGAGCAAGATGCACTAAATCTCAATCAAGCCGTTCCTGGGCTTTTAGAGACAATTAGTTTTCAGCCGGAGAGGTTCAATCTCACTTTTTCTTTTACGGACACACGAAGTGATTACAGTCGGCACAGTCGAGATAAGTATCCGTTTATGATAATTTCCAATACGGGAGACCTCGTTCATCGGACTTCGCAGGATCATTTCGTTGAATTGCCGCATAGTGGGCTGCGACTCTCTCATCAAAATGGACAGGTAAAAGGGACATCTGATAAACCGAAGTTTAAACGATTTATGGGTAAAGCAGTCGCAACCGTTTCGGCAGCTGGTGTGCTGGGAATTGTAGCTCTCCCACATGAAATGATATCGGCGCAAAACCAGCACCGCCAAAAAACTGAGATGTCAGTTCGAGAAGCCAGGCAAATTGACACTCTAAAGGTAAAGGGAAATCTAGACATTCAAAAAGCGTTGGGACAGTTATTAGATAGCGTTAGTTGGAAGGTAACAGAGATCCGAGATCAGTTGATCATGGACTTCTTCTACAATAATTTGTCGCAACTAAGCTTAGTTGATATTACGCGAATTCTGACAAATCTTCAAAATCGGGAAGAAAAGATTTTGGTGGTTACGACGGTCTTGCAAGAAAACAACTATTTTAAAAATCATAACGAACAAGAAGCAAGGGCGGCCGCTAGGATCTTACTTGGATCCTTTGGCAAACAGTCGGGTCACATTACTTTCCAAGATTGGCCGGCCTGGAAGCAGATCTTTGACCTATGGTTACTCCATCGCGGCATAGACCCGCTAAAAGCGGCCGTCGAGCAGGGGCATTTAGAGAATTGACTTTACCAATCAGGTGTTAAAGCGCCTTCAATTGAACTCAATAAACGATCAAAAATTGCTGTAGTTTGCTTGGATTGCCAAGCCCGAACAATTGTATTACAACCAGGTTTATGAAAAAGACCAGGCGAGCGCTGTATACGGGCCCACAAGATGCCTTGGCATTGATCCAACGGATCCTTACTCCGCACTTCGAAGTTGTGTGGGTAGAACCTAACGCAGAAAAGCTCTACAGTGAATTGGTGCGCTGCGACGTGTTTATTGACGCCTCGATGAAGGTTCCAGTTTCGCTCAACGCCATCTCTAAAGCCGAGCGACTGGCTTTGGTGGTCACGGCAACCACCGGGGCCGATCATATAGATCATCAGGCGCTTGAATTACGACGAATTCCTCTTCTCACTCTCAAGGGACAAACTGAGATCCTCAGCAAACTCACTGCTGCCGCCGAACTGTCCTGGGCTTTACTAATGAATTGTTCTCGAAAGCTAAAGAGCGCATTTAGTCATGTAGAAAAAGGTGGCTGGGAGCGAACTGAGTTTCCGGGAGTCATGCTTCGTGGGAAGACACTAGGTCTTATCGGATTGGGAAGAATCGGGAGCTGCATGGCGCGCTATGCGCGAGCTTTCGAAATGAACGTTAAAGTATATGATCCCTTTATCACTGATGCCGGTGAATTGGAAATGCTCCCATTGGATGAGTTGCTAAATCAGGCGGACGTCTTGTCTATTCACGTTCCTCTGAATGAATCCACTAAGGGACTTCTTAACCGCGATCGAATCGAACGACTTAAAAGAGGTGCGATAGTGGTCAATACGTCACGTGGAGCGATTATTGATGAAATGGCGATGGTTGAGGCTTTAAGGTCAGGCCAAGTCTCTGCCATAGGAGTTGACGTGCTTGAGGGGGAGCCTGAGATTCTAAAGAGCCCTCTTTGGCAAGAGAGCTTGAGAAATCCAAATATAACAATCACTCCGCATATTGGAGGATTTGCTCCTGAAGCAGTTCATCTCGCATTAAAATTTACGTGTGATCGAGTGCTCAAATTTTTCGATTTAGAAGGAAAATCATGACGTCAATTACCAGCTTATTGGCGAACGGATTGAAGTCCCATGGCATTACGCTCGCCGCCGGGGTGGTGGGTGGAGGAGCAAGTTTAGACTTGGTACGGGCGATGAACGATCTGGGAATAGCATATTTACCCGTCCATCATGAGGCTTCCGCAGCGATTATTGCAGGTGCTCTGGGAAGAGAGGGGAAGTGCAGGGGAGCCGCCATAAGTATTAAAGGCCCTGGATTTGCCAATCTCTTGCCGGGCATTCTCTCTAATTATTTTGAAGGTCGACCATCTGTAACAATTAGCGAGAGTTATTTGCCGGATGCTCCGCCCTCTGTCAGACACAAAAGAATGGATCAGTTTCACTCTACTGAGCAATTAGTTAAAGGGTATTGGGCGGCAAACGAAAATCGCGACGGATTGTCCCGTTTGTTACAAATTTCTGAGAAAGAAGCGCCGGGGCCAATTCACATAGACTTAAACCTGCAAAATCGGAAGAACTCAGACCCAAAAATTTCCAACCAAGCGTGTTATCAATTAAACGCAAGCCTAGATGATTTAAAAGAAACCCTCATAGCAATCGAAAATTCGCGATGTCCTGTTGTAGTGATGGGATCGTACGTGAATAGATCTCGTTTCAAAATGGATTGGTCGAAACTAACAATTCCTGTTGTTACGACGGCTTCAGCTAAGGGTATATTCGACGAGTATTCTCCGTTCGCAGCTGGGATTATCACTGGCGAAATTGGAGATCTGTCTCCAGAAAAAAATATTTTAAGTAAAGCGGACCTTATTGTGGCTATTGGTCTTCGAACTGTGGAGATGGTCAAGGTTCAAAAATTTGATGTACCCTCTATATTCATTGATGAATGTGACCCAATGCTCATTTCTGGATACCAACCTCAGGTGACATTTTTGTCATCAAACTTGGAAGAAGCTATGCATAGGGTTTTTGAAGTACTATCCAAGAAGTCGTGGGGTAGAGAACTAGTAAGCGGTTACCGTGCTCGCCTCGAATCTCACTTTTTGGGCTTTGGATGGAATCCGGCAAACGCTTTTTCGGAGCTCCATTCTGCGCTCTCGGGCGACTGCATTGTTGTTTTGGACACAGGTCTGTTTTGCACTATCGGAGAGACCGTCTGGCGCTCCAGAAATGCCGAAGACTTTTGCGGTAGCTCTTGCGGACGGTTTATGGGATTGGCAATACCAACGGCCGTCGGTGTGTCAGTGTCATCGCGTCAACGTACAGTTTTGGCGGTACTGGGAGATGGTGGTATTGGGCCATATTTTGCCGAAATTCAAACCGCGATTGATCATAAGTTACCCATTATCTTTGCACTTATGTCTGACGGTCGGTATGGGAGCATCGCTTTGGCATCTGTCGGAAAAACTCAGAGCTCTCAAGCCTATGAATTTAAGAACCGGCGGTGGCACGAGCTAGCCGCCGTGCTTGGTTGTCAAACTGAGGTTGTCACCGCCCCGGGATTGCTTCAACGGGCGATTAGCAATTGGGACCGTTCTCAAGGACCTCTATTCTTGGAATTGCCCTTTGAGCCAAATAGTTATTTAGAAGCAGCTAGACCATTGAGATATTGAAGATTGGGGGCTGACGTGAGTTCTGCAAAAAAGCATATTTTGGTGATTGGGGCTGGTTCGGTTGGAAAACGCCATTGCAGCAATTTGGCTCTTTTGGGGTGCGATCTATCGGCCGTAGATCCGCGTCGTGATCGAATTGAAGAAACCCATGAAAAGACCCCTCTTATAGGAAAATTTCTTAGGATTGAGGATGCATTGAGATTGGTAAACTCGTTTCATGGTGTAGTCGTGTCCTCGCCACCGAAGTTTCACTTAGAGCAGACCGCCCCTTTTGTAAAGGCTCGCATACCTGTTTTGTTAGAAAAGCCACTTGCCATGAATATTGATTCAATAAATGCCTTTTTGAAAGTCGTGGGTTCAATTAATGAGGTCTCTAAGTATATTCTTTTGGGCTATTCTTATCGATGGTGGCCGCCGTTGATTTCTCTGCGGAAGCGAATTCAATCTGGCGAAATTGGTAAGCCATTGCATGCACGCTTTACAATGAGCGCGCACTTGGCCGACTGGCATCCTTGGGAGCCTTATCAAGAGTTTTTCATGGCGAGTAGCGATCTCGGTGGGGGGGCTCTACTAGATGAGAGTCACTTCATTGATCTTATGCTTTGGATTTTCGGTAAGCCAAAGCATATCACCGCCTCAATCGATAAGATTAGCAATTTGGAGATTGCGACCGATGATTGCGTTGATTTACTAGCCCAATATAACGATGGATTTAGGGCAACAATTCATCTCGATTTATTTGGGAGACCGCATGAGAAATCAATTACGGTGACCGGCGAGCATGGCACCCTAGCATGGAGTTTCGAGCCCAACGCTATTAAGCAAGCTTCCACTTCGGAGTCAACCTGGGAAGTTAACAGTTTCGTTGGAGCGCGCAATGATATGTTTCTGGAAACAGCCCGTGAGTTTTTGAGCAAAATAGATGGCAATCTAAGTGAGAATCCTACCTGCTCATTTGAGGATGGAGTGGAAGTTCTGAGGGTGATTGAAGCATGCAGAAAGAGCTCTTCGCAGGGCAAGACGATAAGTTTGGGCTAAAATGAATCAATGTAGAAAAGAATTATGAATATTGCTGTTTTGAGTGACATACATGGCAACTTTTCCGCGTTAAAGGCAGTTTTAGATGACCCAGATTTTCAAAGTTGCCAGCGAGTCATTTTTTGCGGAGACGCCGTCGGGTACTATTTCGAATCAGAGTTAGTTCTCGATTTTTTGATACAGGCCAATGCTGTTGGTGTTTTGGGGAATCATGACCGCGAACTTTTGAATTGTATTACGGGTGGAGGAACTGTAACCCAAGAATATTCCTTAAAGTATGGGTCAGGGCTACAGACCTCAATAGCACGGCTGGGTGATAGACATATCAAGTGGCTAAGCACTCTGCCAGAAAGTCGAATTGAAAACGTTGAAGACTTACGAATTTTGATTAGCCATGGGTCTCCAATTATAAAAGATGGATATTTATATCCAGATTGCTCGGAAGCTCAAAAAAGTGAGATTTTTGATCTTGGTTTTGACTTGGTTATGATGGGACATAGTCATCATCAATTTCTATTTGAAAAATTGGGGCAAAAGATACTTAACCCCGGCTCTGTTGGACAGTCGCGATCGAAAGGTGGAGTGGCCCACTGGGCGGTCATTAAAATTGAAAATTTCGGTATAGGTGCCTTTTTGAAAGAGTCCGCTTACGACAGTTCGCCGCTTATTAATGAGCTCCAGAATCATTTGGATTTACCGAAGTTTCTTACTGAAGTTTTGAGGAGAATAAGGTGAAAGTTCTCCTGACGGCGATTGGAGGTGACATTTCACAATCTATTGCTAAAATTTTGAAGAGTTGGGACAGGTCTTTAGAAATCATTGGTACCGATATGACTGCCATAGGTGCGGGTCGGCATTTCTGTGACCGATTTGTCGAAGTTCCTCCCGCGACTTCTCCAGATTTTAGTTCTCACTTGAATCTTATTATTAAAGGCGCATCTATTGACCTATTAATTCCAGTCAATGAATCAGAAATTCAAGTGATTGCAGGTTCCGAGGCACAATTGCAAAATAACTGCAAAGTGGTACGTGCCCGATCTCCGAGGATTTCGGATTGTTTCGATAAACTAAAGACAAATCAGCTGCTAACTGGTTTCGGACTTAAGGTGCCTTGGACTCGTGAAACCAATGCTGCACCAAAAGAGTTTCCATGTGTTTTCAAGAATAGAATTGGTTCAGGATCTAAAGGGTTGAACATTTTGAATTCAGAAGAAGAATTTTTATTTTTTAGTAAAAGGTACAGACATTTTATTTCACAAGAGTTGCTGATGCCGCAAGAACAAGAGCTGACCTGTGGCGTTTATCGTGATCGAAAGGGTAATACCGATGTTGTGATCCTTCGGCGTAGACTTGCTGGAGGGTTAACTAAATTTGCTGAAGTCATTGAAGACAAAGAGGTTCGGAAGTATTGCGAGGCAGCGGCCAATGCAATGGATTTGTGGGGATCCATAAACATACAATTAATCAACACCAGTGAAGGTCCCAAGGCCTTTGAAATTAATCCCCGATTTTCGAGCACCTCTATATTTCGACACCAAGTCGGCTTTCAGGACGTCATATGGAGCATTGAAGAGCTCTTAGAGAAACCCCGATCCGATTTGTTCGTCCCTGAACGTGCATTAGGAAAACGCTTTTATAGAGTATTTAGTGAAATTTTCGAAGACTGATAATTGGATCGCTGTGGAGGAGTTCGCTATGAGCGTGCGAGAAAATGAACTTGGATTCTTTGAGATCTGGCCGAAGCCAAGCGAAGAAGATCTCGAGAAGTATTATAATGACAAATATTTCGCAGCTAACAAGGGGCAATATAGCGCATCTTACTCTACAGAAGAGATAAGGCAAAAATATGTAGAGTGTGAAGAGACTTTTCAGATTGTGGCCAAGAACCATGGAAGTTTGCTTGATATCGGATGTGGAGAAGGGTTTTTCTTGGATTGGTTTAAGAAAAAAGGGTGGAATGTGGTCGGTGCCGATTTTACCTCTGATGGGATTCGGCACTTTTTTCCGTCGCTAGAAGCTCACGTCAAATTGGGAAGTGTTTTTCAAACTATAGAAGACGAAGTTAACTCAGGTCGCAGATACGACTTGGTGTGTTGTAATAATATTTTGGAGCATGTGCTGAATCCTTTAGATCTCCTGGAGGGAATTAAAAAGCTCATGGCACCGGGCGGAATTTGTAGAATTGTTGTGCCCAATGACTACTCCTATTTGCAAAGGGAGTTGGTTGCACGCGGTTTAACTAAAAATGAGTTTTGGATATTCAATCCTGACCATCAAAACTATTTTAATGCGGACAGTCTTCCGATTGTCTTAGAGAAATCGGGCCTCCGGGTTAAGAGGCTATTGTCTGACTTTCCAATCGACATGTTCTTGTTTAATCCGGATAGTAATTATGTTCAGGATCCTCAAAAAGGCAAGAACTGCCATAAAGCGCGAGTTATGATCGAAACAATGATGGCCTCTCAGGGAATTGAAAAGTTGGTGTCATTTCGAGAAGGTTGTGCGAAGTCTGGAGTGGGGCGATCGCTCATTGCTTATTGTGCTTTAGAATAAGGGTTTACAGGTGGGCTAGTTGCTTAACCAAACCAGGTAGCCAATGGGATATAGGTGACGCTAAAAATCCAATTTCTGTGAGTTTTGTTGTGTCCATATGCCAATCGTCCGCCATTGAAAATGGGGATCGGTTAGTCTCTCCTGAAGAAGCCAAAACAACCTTTTTGCCTAAAATTTGCTCAATCAGTCTCACTAGTTCTTCAAGACTAATGGGATCATTGGAACAGCAGTTTATTGGACCATTCACATTGTGATCCACGAGATAACTTAGAAACTCGGCCGCGTCTTCAGCATGAATAAACGAAAGTTTGGATCTGAGATTCTGAAAATAGATTGGCTCACCTTTATTAATGCGGTCGATATGAAATTTTAGTCGCTGCGTATAGTCGTCGATTCCGAGCACAATAGGAAATCTGACAGAGGTCACTGATTCAAACGAGCTTTTCGAAAAAATAGCCTCAGCCTGCCGTTTTGATTTTCCATAGTCGTGCCCCCGCTTAATGATCGGGTCCAAGGGTTCGGTCTTGGGATCAAATGAGCTTTCCGGAATATTCTGTCCGAGGCCATAAACCGATTGAGTCGAAATAAACACGTACTTCTTTGTTTTTGATTCGAAACATCGACATGCGCTCATGGCCTCAAAAGCGTCATAACAAACTTGATCGAAGATTATATCCCAATGTCTGTTTTGGATCAGAGAATGATTGGAGTGAAGCTCATTTCGATCAATTTGAATTCTATCTACTTTTGAACCAAAACCATCCGGGATTTGGCCACGATTGAGCAGCGTGACCTCAAAATTTCTGCCGATCAAATTTGCTGCAAGTCTTTTGCCAAAAAACCTATTTCCGCCTATGATCAACACCTTCACAGAATCGCTCAACCTCCAGCTCGGAAGCTAAATTGGCAAGATTTTAAAATCAATTGAAATATCAAAAGACAATGTCCTAATGTAACTGGCAGTTGCCTTTAGAACCGGCCCTTATTAAACTATTATTGCCATGACAAGTCTCAATCAACTCAATGTTGTGATTACGGGAGCGGCCTCAGGAATCGGAAAAGAGCTCGCTCGTGAACTTTTTGTTAAAGAGGGTTGTCATCTTACTCTCATTGATATCGATGAACGAGGCCTAGAAGCCCTAAAAAACGAACTTAAACCCGACGATGACGCAAGTCCGGCACTGGGCATTGGTCTGATCACATGCGTGCCCACGGATTTGGGTCAAACACAATCTGTAGAAAATTCGATCGAGAAAATTAAAGGCCAGAAAGTTGATTTACTGATTCATTGTGCAGGCCTAACTTATGCGGGTCTTTTTAAAAATATGCGTTTTTCTGATTTTCAGCACATTCTAAATGTCAACTTCATGGGACTTGTGCAACTTACTTTGGGGCTTCTAACTGCTCTTGAGAAAAGTCAGGCACCCGCCATCATTAATATGTCGTCCCTTGCCGGAATAGTGGGCGCGCCCGGTATGGCAGCATACTCAGCGTCTAAATTTGCGGTCGTGGGATTTTCTGAAGCCCTGAGAGGCGAGGTTGGAGATCGAATTCATGTCTGCACGGTCTGTCCCAGTTTGGTTAAAACCGGAATTGCCAAAAATTCATTGGGACCAATGGTAAACGATAAAGATGTCGAGCGTGTGGCAGAGATGGAAAGATACATGCGTTTCGGTACAAGTCCTAAACGAGTGGCGCGCATTATTATTTCTCAGGGCATCAAAAAACGTAAGGCGAAGCTGGTTATAAATCCAGATGCCAAGGCTCTGTATATACTTAAAAGGCTCTTTCCTAAAACCTCAGAGAGAGTTGCGTATTTGTTATTTAAGCATTTCCGCAAATCTGGAGTTTTAGGCTTATGAAGGAAGTTGATTTTTTTTCTAGATACAAACAAGAAGACATTTCGATTAGGCAGTACTCTGGTAAGTCACCTATGTTTTTTAGAGACATATTTTCTTTTGGTGCGTTATTCGCATTACCAATTACGGTGGCCGAAGAGTTAACAAGAGAAGTTGGTTTGAAGCCATTAAGACTTCCTTCTGGTGACGGGATAATTGGACTTTGGTGTTTTGAGTACAAAGACTCCGACATTGGACCTTACAATGAATCAGCTATGTCAGTGCTGGTTCAAGGGCCTTCGTTAACGTCACTTGTAAGAGAGTCTCATATTCATATTTTAAAACTCCCAGTAACTACTGAAGTGGCCTTATTTGGGGGCATTGATTATTTGGGTTACCCTAAAGTAATGGCTGACGTACGGTTTACAAAAACGCAAACTCATCACATTTGTGAGGTTAATGATCTTTGGAGGTTACAGGTAAAACTCTGTCACTTGTGGAGATTACCAATAGAGAGGCGTGTTGTGACTTACCCGACTCTGAATGGAGTTGCGATGACTGCCGAATTGGAATTTAATATTTTGCGTATGGGAATGAGTTTGAAACACTCAGCAGCACAATTGAATATTTTAGATAAGACTTTAGCTAAAATGCTGGGCGGTAAGGCCCAGATTAGTTCGTATGGAGCCATCGTCATTGATAAAGCTCAGGCTATCTTAAAGAGGCCACAAGTGAGAGTGTTATGAAAGTGGCTGTCATTGGAGCCGGAATGGCAGGACTGACGGCCGCCCATTATCTAAGCCGCAAGCACGACGTAACAGTCTTTGAAAGGCAAAATCGAATCGGGGGTAATGCCTACACTCTAAAAACTCGAGACGGTCAATTTTTGGATATTGCGGTGGCCGCCTTCGGCCAAGCTGGCTACACCAATTTTTATAAATTGCTTGATGAGCTTGGCGTCGAGACAGATTTTTGCGCTAATTCATATATGAGTTTTCATGATCTAGATAACGGGAAGGGGATTTATATTCCGGGCGCTCTGAAGGGGTTGCTCGCTCAAAGACTTGATATTCTGAGGCCGAAAAGACTTCTAAGTTTTGTGAATATGTTTCGGGGTTTAAATCAATGGCAGAAAATGTACGATCAAGGTAAAACAAAGGGCCTTACATTATATCAGGCATTTGAAGCCAACGCCTGTTTTGATCAAGACAGCCGGCTTTTTATGATTTGCACTTTTTGTCTTCTGTCGTCCATGTCAGCGTCTGAGGTGTTGTCGACACCGGTTGAATTTTTCATTGAAAAACTTCGGATTCACCATGATGTCGTTTCGCCCAAAGCAGTTTATTCAGTTCGGTGCATTAAACTGGGCACCAAGGCCTATATCAATGCTCTTGCCGCTCCGATCAGAGACAAAATCAAGTTAGAATCAAAACTTACGATGGTCAAGAGACATGACAAAGGTGTTGATATTGGTGTTGCTGGAAAAGACCTTGAGCGCTTTGATTCCGTGGTGTTTGCTTGTCCTCCCGATCAGATACTCGAAATTTTTAGAAATCCCATTCAATCAGAGGAAGAGTTTTTGAAAAAGTGGCGCTTCAAGAATGGTCGGGTGGTGGTTCATCGTGATCATAAGCATTTTCCGCGGCGGGACTTGATTCAGGCCTATACATTTTTATACCGACGGAATTCAAAACATTCTCCAATCGAGGCTTTCGTCTCAGATGTCGAAACCTCCGTCAACGGAGCACTTTGGCATGAGCCACAAGCGCCTAAAGATTCTGACTTTATAAGTACTCAACATCCTAATTTTGAAATTGATCCTCAATTAATCGAATTTGAAACTATTTTAAGTACACCCATATACGATTTTAATTCGTTTTCGGCACTCAAAAGCTATAAGGCGATGCTCAGCCAACCTGATGTACATTTTTGTGGTAGCTATCTCGGATATGGTCTTCATGAAGATGCCGTGCGTACCGCACTAGATGTGGCCGAACAACTTGGCTGTGCGCCTTCTTGGTTTGAACCTCGAGATCTGTTTTAAAAAATGAATAGTGCCGATCCTTTAATCGGAGCCTTTGCCCAAAAGGTTGAGGTGAAAAAAATTGCTTATTGTCAGACCATAAAGAACAAAACCGGCTGCGATGGTGAGCATCAGCCAAAATTTAGACCAACTTTGTGCATCATTCATCGCCTCGATTAAGTTCAGCTTCCTCTTTGGTTGTGATTCTGAAAAGGATTACCGAAAGCTCGCTCCTTTAATTCGATGGCGCTACTGTGTCGAACTTGATTAGCGAGGTTGAACGCCTCCTAGGTCAATGTACGGGAACTAGAGATAATGCTTTTCATCGGGTAGCTAATGCGTTCAGGAGTTTACACTCCTCGACTAGATGGAGGCGCTAGATCTGTTTTATTAAATTTCAAAAGCTCGCCAAAGAATTGTGGCACATCTAAAGCGAACAAATGGCTTGAGTTCGCCGTTGCACATCTTATTGGCGGCATTAAGTGATTCGGCATTAGCAATCGGATATGTTCTTGTCCAAAACATCAAACGAACTAACAAACGATACATAAATAGCCTCCTTTATGGTTGAAAGAAGAGGCTCTAAGAAACCCGAATAGAACCACGAGTGAAAAACGACAAAAAATCAAAGTAGCAAAAAAAGTAGCAAGAAGTAGCAAAGCTATGAAATTTCGCGAAGCTTTGCAAAATAATCAGGCAGATGGTGCCAAACTCTTTTCAGTGTTTTCAATAAGTTAGAAAGATTCAAAAAATTTAGAAAACCGCTATCGCAATAAAAGAAAAGTGGGGCGACCGACGGGGTCGGCCACTGCGCTCTTCGCCTCCAAGCTCATCGCTGCGTAGCCTCTCCTCGCTCGCTCAATCAGGCGTCGTGCCTGATTGCCCGTGTCAAACGCTCCCAAGCGTCGCGTTTGCCGCGGTCGCTTGCTCGTTTCGATCCCCGCGGTAACTCACAAAAAACAAAAAAGCCCATCACTTCGTGATGAGCTTCTTTGTTATTGGGGCGTCGGACGGAACTTGAACCCCTGAAATCATGTGAAATATGATGAAAGTCGTTGAATACTCCTGAAAGCTGGGTTTTGTTATACTTTTAAGAGAACTCTGTAAGAAAATATCGATTTATTTAAGTGATTGATAATCCGAGATATTTTGTTTTTTCCTTACGCATACGCAAAATTATAGCCAAAAGAAAATAGCGGCGATCAGCGTGGGACCTAGGGCCCATTTAAACAGTTCAATTGGATTTATGCCCTCTTCCCCAAAAGAGGAGTTTAGAATCCCATATCCTGCTGGATTGGGTGCGTTTGCGATCACCGTAAGCCCACCACCAACAACGCTTCCAGCAACAAGAGCATATTTGGAGACATCAGGAAGATGAGGAACCTGTGAACCTAGGTATGTGAGAGCGGCGTTGTCCGTAATGGCTGTTAACCCTATAGCTCCAAGATAAAGAGGCAAAACATCAAGCTTTGACAAAAGAGGTTCAAGCCACCATCGCTGTGGCCCTCCAAGCACAACAAGCCCCCCTAGAAAGAAACCCACCAGAAGCCCTTCTTTTATTTTTATATCTTCTTGGTATTCCTTGGTCACTGTCGTCAGTCCCAAAAAGAACAAAAAGATCCCTGCAAAGACGGTCATGTGATGGGAATTGACGACAATTAGAGCCAAAAACAGTAAATGCACGACACTAATCCAAACAGGGATAGGCTTAACATTTGATTGATTTGAATTTTCCCATGTTAGAAAAAGCAGCTCTTTGCGAAATAAAAATACCGTAATTATTGTTGCTGCAAGAATGGCCAGCAATGCCCGCCAACCGAAGTTTTGCATCATAAAAGCCAGATCCCAATTCCATTTTCCTGCCACCATAACAACAGGTGGCGCTGCGTAAGGAGTGAGAGTTCCACCGATAGACACATTGACGAACAAAAGACCGAGGGTGCCGTACATCATCCGTGATGACATGCGCCTTTTATAAAAACGATTTAAAATGATGAGAGCTGTTACGGTCATCGCGGCCGGTTCAGTGATGAAACTTCCTAACAGAGGACCTAATACAAGTGTCGAAGCATAAAATGCCAAAGGTCTTGGTAAGGGCAATAGCTTTGAGACATTCTCGATGAGCTGCTCAGCTATCACCAGAATGGGTTTGCATGAACACACCGTCATGATCACAAAAACAAATGCGGGCTCTGTAAAATGCCTGCTTTCTAGGTAGTGAATAGCTTCTTCTGAGCCATGTCCAGTGGCAATAAACAATAGGTAGAGGCCAGCCCACAATCCAAACACGACCTCTACTTCCCCTACGAGATGAAAAAGGTTCTCTCCCACTGAACCCTCAGGGTATTTGTTCGCCATATGTTGGAACTGCTTCACAGAAAATGTGTGGAGTATGGCTAGGGCGAAAAATACTGTAGCTGCAATTTCTTGTGTTAAAGTCAATGTTTGGTCCTTAAGTTTCAGTCAATTTTTTGAAGGCGTCTTCAAAAACCGCCTGCATTTCAGGAAAAATAGGATCCGAAAGATTTTTTTTGCTGATTAAAAGCCAGAGACTTTCTTTCCAAAACCCATGTGGTAGACCCGCAATTTTAACTTTTCCCTCTTTCAACTCATTTTCGATATAAGGGAATGGCAAAAAGCTTGCACCTATCCCGTCTGTCACAGCGCGAATGAGCACTGCCAAGATGTCAGCCTCAAAAACGATGTTGGCGCTTATTTTTTCTTTTATTAGAAAATCATCTATCTCTTTGCGAAGATTCAATTTACTTGAAGGGAGGGCCAACCCAATTTCATGATTTGTCAACGCTTCGATACAGCCTTTTGCAGTCACCGGAGTTTTATTTCCTCTGTACGAACGCGGTACAGCAAGCACGACTGGCATTTCTGCCCGAGCCAGGGGAAAAACATACTCATCTTCAGTAGCCTCATTGGAAAGAACCAAATCCAAAGCGCCTTCACTGAGTTGAGTTATGAGTCCCCGATGGTTTGTCGAAACCACACTGAATCTTTTGGCATCAACTGGAATCTTGTCATGAAATATTGAACTGATAAATGGCACACAAAATGGTCGTTCGATCTCTTCTGACAATCCTATGCGCAAAGATAACTTTGATTCATTCGTTGATGGAGTCAGTTCACTGAGCATGACCTCACAGGTCTCAAAAATCTGTTTTGTAAAATAAAATAAATGGGTCCCTTTTTCAGTGAGGTCCAAGTTCCGGGTGGAACGATCAAAAAGCGTGAGATCCAATTCATTTTCTAACTGTTTGAGCTGTGCACTAAGCGCAGGCTGACTGATCAGCAATTCTTTTGCTGCCGTCACAACATTTTTCTTACGGACAAAAGTATGGAAATAAAAAAGACGGTTTAAATTGAGGTTACGCATATAACCCATTCTTATATGTCCGGTCAGAAATATCTATTTTATTTTTTTAATACGAGGCCGAAAAATGAATTATGAAAAGTATAAAAAAGGTTTTGATATTATGTTCTCTACTTTTGTCATTTCATGCTTATGCATTAGATGATTCAAAAAAGCTAGACCTAGCTGAAAGTCTAATTGAAAGTTACGACTGTCCAGAGGCTGTAAGAGTTTTAAGTGATCTTCTCATTGATACTTCAGTCAACGACAAAGCCGTCACTCTAACCTTGAATTGTCTCTTTAAAATGAAGAAGTTTGACAAAGCGATCACTATCGCCCGCAACTTTCTTGTGACACATCCATTTCATCTTGAATCTCGTGTTGGAATTATTAAATCACTTCTCTCATTAAATCAAAAGGATACTGCCCTTGAAGAAGCTGAAATACTTTTTAAAATGCATGGCCAAAATGCAAATGCAGTTACTTTATACACCGGTCTTTTAGCCGATAAAGATTTGATTCAAGCTATAAAAACTTTAGATGAATATCATGCTAAAAATAAGGATACGGGTGTCACACGACTACTATTAGCTGAATTATATATTAAAGAAAGGCAATTTACTTCTGCCCTTGATGAACTGAAGCGCGCTCAAAGCATTGGCCCACTATCTGAGAAGATCTACGTTCGACTTTCAGAAGCTTATTTAGGTCTTTCTCAATTTGATAAAGCCCTAGAAAACATAAAATTTGCAACAAAACTAGCGCCAGAGGTACCTGAGTCGTACATCGAATGGAGCAGGATCTATTTTTCCATGGGGAAAATGGATGCGGCAAAAGATATTTTATCCTCAGCCTTAGACCAAGTTTCTAATAGAGGGCGTAGCAAAATCTTAGTGCAATTGGCACGTTTTCAGTTGCAGCAAGGGTTATATCAATTAGCTCGTGAAACTTTATCCAGTGCCAAAAAAATTTCTCCTCATCAAAATATAATTCCGTATCTCACAATAAGAAGTTATTTGCTAGAGAACGATTTTGCCTCAGCTTCAAAAAATCTTGAAATTTATATAAAGGAGCACCCATCTCATAATTGGGCCATTCTTGCACGAGCACGAATTTTAAAAACGACCTCTAGTGAGGATGTAGTTGCTGCGTGGGTTAGTGACTTCTTAAGTACCTCTGAAAACCCCAATGAATTGAAAGATTTTATATCAAAAGATCAAGAAGAATCAACTGTGCGCCTTCCCGCAAGTTCGCCAAATTTCGAAAGAGTAAAAGTGGGCGATACTCTTTACGGAATCTCTAGAAGGGTCTTTGGACGAACTCGATATTGGAAATCAATATATGAATGGAATCGTAATGTTCTATCAGACCCAAATATCTTGCGGGAAGGCACGTGGTTGAAGATCTGTAGGGATGAAAAATGCTTAAACTGATCTTGGTACTTATCCTCTACATTTTACTTGTTTCATTTAGCGTAAGAGCAAATCCGACAGATGAGATCCTAGGACCTGAGCCTACTCCACAAGCCGAGCAATTTTATGACCGATCCATGGAGAACCAAATCGGCATCAGGCTCGCTGCTTTGGGTGGTATTGGAGCAACATCCTACACACTTACCAGTCAAGGCTATAATGTATCTCTACCGCTAACGATAAGCTACTTATGGGGTTTTTCTGGTCAATACCAGTTCCCCAAAAGTCATTTTTCAATCGCCCTCGATTACTCATCTCAGAGGACAAGCTTTGAAAACGTAAGTTCTGTATTGCCAAGCAACATTAACCTTACATCAAACTTTTATTCCGGCTACGTGCAACTCAACCTCTCACCCGAATGGGCAGTTGGGGTTGGGTATGGATATGGAGACCGGCTAGCAACACGCACATCACCTCAAGACGTTATCAGTTCTGCAGTTTTCAGAGGCCCCATGATGATGGCTGAATATTCACATCTTTCAACGCCTCGAGATACATTTGGAGCGCGTTTTTACGCCTTTTTCCCTAACTATTATGAAGAAACATCCACGAGCTCAGGTTATTCGAATTTTTCATACAGAATGCAATTACGCCCTTATTATCGAAGACAAATTAAGCAAGATGTATTCGCGGGCGCAGGAGTTTGGATTGAATATAACTACAGCGCATTTAGCGGTACAGGGACACGACTTACAACTGATGCACGTGAATCACTATGGAAAATCTATGCACCTGTTTTCTTGGAGTTTAGCTTCTGATGAAGATATCTATTTTTGCGATAGCACTAATAATCTTCATGTTAAGCAAAGAAGCTTTGGCCGACAGTTTTAATATTGGCATAGGGGGTACATACACTCAAATATCACTGCCAAGTTCAACATCATCCGATATTTCAACATATAGAGGTCCCGGATATATTCTAGATGCAAGACTTAAAATAGTCCCTGTATCTCTTCGAAAAATATTTAGTTTCGATTTATTTTTGGATCTTGGCCAAGGTTTCACTAAAAATATTGGCGCAAGCGATTCGCAACAGCAAGACTACACTATAGGTGGAATAGATATTTATTATAATAGTATATTCATCGGTGCTCAATATGGCAGGGCTCACTCTTCTGTTCGCGCGAGCAGTGGAACATACTCAAATTTTAATTATGATGTCATTGGTCCGAGAGTGGGTGTCAAGATTTTTGGCGGTGATAATTTTGGGATGACACTGGCTGGTATTTATCAAACTGGTACCGCAGCCCCAGCTGCGGACAATAACCTAACGATGTCGCAAAAAGTAAATCAATTTAGCGCAATACTCATGTTTAATTTTAAACTTATTGGAGACCGATCCACTCGATAGGAGCTCATATGAATTCTTACTTTAAATATACAATTTGTATTTTGATTAGTTTAATTATGACCGCATGTGGTAACCCATCGGTCGAGTATAATCCAGAAGGCTCAACATCTTCTGATATTCCAGAGACAGTTCTCACTTTATTCTCTGATGCCGCAGGTGTGACAATGACAAATGCAGCTGCTGCGGGCACAGAACTAACCGGGAATATCTCAAGAGCTTATATAGATCTTTCATCCTATACGATGATCCGAGGTCAATTCTCTTCCTCATTAGCTTCTGCCACCATAAATTGTCGAATTGAATATTCAACTAATAATGGAGGATCATGGTCCACGCTCGTACCAAATTTTGCGGCAGCCGCTGTGGCAAATGCCCACAATAATTCAGCTTGGGTAGAAATACCTGACGCAGCGAAAACAGGGGTCCTTCTAAGAGCACTCACTGTCGGCGATGGTGTTTTGGACCCAATAATCAAATATGTACGCATAGGATTCTATTAACAAAAATTATGGAAATAAGTTATTATCACAAGACATCGATCCATGGCGGGCTTATGGCAAATGCCGCATTGATTTGCCCAACGTGCGAATAGGCCTGAGGAAAGTTCCCCAACTGTTGGCGATCAGATGGCATAAAATGCTCTGAATAAAGACCAAGATGATTCGCCGTTTGCATAGCTCTTGTCATTATTGATTTCGCTTCATTGTTTTTTCCGATTCGCGCTAAAGCCTGGGCTATCCAAAATGAGCAAACGACAAAGGCCGCTTGAGGCGTTCCAAAATCGTCTTTTCTTGTATAGCGGTAAAACAAACTCCCCTCGGAGCCTTCCACGGCTAAAACTTTGCCAATTTGTTCCAAAGTCGCTCTTGTGACAGCTTCATTCGGGTATCTGAGAACAGAAAACAACGAGAGAGCGGCATCAAAACTTTCATCTTGGGGCCCATTTCTGACGGATCCATCACGAATGGCTTTTTCGATGGTGTGTTCAGCTCGCGATTTTTCAACTTCAATATCAATTGATAACCCCTTGAGGTATCCCTGTTTTTGAATACGCTGTAATCTTTCAAGCCCTGCCCAAGACATTAAATTTGTGAAGGTGTGTTCTTGCCAGCCATTGCGGATTTCCCAAAGGCCCGCATCGGGTTGCCCAATTGTTTTTACGGCCAACTTTGCCAAATGCTCCAAAAGCTCCTCGTGCTCTTTAGTGCGTAAGTGGACAAAGCGATGATCAAAAAATATTGGCGCCAAGGTCAAGATCATCTCACCATAGACATCATTTTGGACATGTTCAGCCGCTTGGTTGTTGCTACGTATTGGGGCATGGTTTTTATACCCAGTCCAATTTGAGTGAATGGTCTCAGGAAGTGGAAGCTCTCTGCTTAACGTGTAGACAGGCGCTAAACGCTCCTTTGAGGTTTCGTTATGGTGGGCGATATCAAGGAGAAATTTAAGAAAGCCCTCCATCTCTTCAAAGTGCCCAAGATTGTGGAAGGCCGACAATACAAAATAGGCATCTCTGAGCCAGCAGTAGCGATAGTCCCAATTACGCCCACCTCCAGGTTCTTCGGGAAGACTCGTCGTCAATGCCGCAAGAATCGCTCCAGTGTCTTCGAAACAGTGAAGCTTGAGCGTAAGGGCTGAGCGAATTGTTTCTTGCTGAAAAAGGCTTGGTATAGAGCAGTGCTTGACCCAGGTCTTCCAATAGTGCTCGGTTTGAGAAAGAAATCTCTCACAGAGTTGAGCCAGATCTTCTTCAACCGCAGAATTCCAGCTCAGGCAAAAGTAGAGCTTGTCTTTGAGCAAGAATGGAGTCTGGTCCGTCAAGTACGTCAGAGGCATATTAGTGGTGAGACGTAAGGACTCATTTCTGATTTCAAAACTCACATGGCTATTGCCTTTTGATGGCTTAACAACTTGTTTGTTCCAACCATTAATTGGTTCGCATACAACCTTTATGGAAGGGCTACCCGAGACCGGTTCGATAATCCGAACTAAGCTCAATGGTCTGAACATCCGGCCATGTTGTTCAAAGCGTGGGCAAAAATCGATAATTTGAAAGGCATTGCCGTTTTTGTCCTCAAGCTGGGTACAAAGAATATTCGTATTCTCCAGATAGCTTTGACGCCATTGACCATGCGCATCATCGGCATGTTGGATGGAAAATTCCCCGCCATTTTGGTCAAGTATCTTCCCAAAAACAGGCTCACTGTCAGGACGCGGAAGGCAGAGCCAATCAAGGGATCCGCGCTCACTGATCAACGCCGAAATGTTGCAGTTTCCAATCAACCCGTGGTTGTACATCATTTTAAAGTTTATTTTAGTTTTATATCAAAGTAAAATGTGTTCATGCGATTATCACTGAAGTTCATACTTCCGCTGGTCCTAGTGCTGGCGCTGATCACTTATGCGCTCATGCCCCTCGTGGACCAGCTCACCTTGAAATGGTTTGTGCGCGACCTGGATATACGCTCAAAACTCATCACCGATACCATGCAGCTTCCACTCGCCGAGTTGATTCAGTCAGACTCGCGGGCCAAGGTCTCAAATTTCTTCAATCGCGTGATCCGCGACGAACGACTTTATGCGCTTGGTTTCTGTGTTCAGGCTAATGAGCTGAAATTTAAAACCCAAACCTTTCCCATAGATTTCAATTGTACCTCGGAGGTCAAGGGAGAAAATCAGAGTGTCGTTATCAAATTGTCCAAGGGTTCCCTTCACTTTGCCAAACATGCCATAGATTCCGAAGGCAAGGTCATCGGGCAATTGATCCTTGTTCATGACATGAGTTTCATCGAAAGACGCAGTTCTGATACCAAGAAATATATTTTCTATCTGTTTATCGGACTGGGCATTGTCATCTCCTTGATGACAGTGGTTATCGCCCAATTGAGCTGGCGCGGTTGGGTAGCGGGCATGAGGGCCCTTCTAAAAGGTGAAGGTTTGGTTAAACCCCTTTCTCAGATGAATCGCCCAGAGCTATTGCCCTTGGCGAAAGATTTGCGAGCCTTAGTGAGGGATCTTGAATCTGATCGCCGAGCGAAGGATGAGAGCCCAATCTCCTGGACGCCTAAAACCTTAAAAGCAGTATTGCATGATGAGTTGGCTGGCGATGAGATCCTCATCGTTTCAAATCGTGAGCCTTACATTCATAATTGGAAGGGCGAAAAAATCGAGGTGCAGGTTCCCGCAAGCGGACTCGTGACAGCTTTGGAACCGATCATGAGAGCCTGTTCAGGAACATGGATTGCTCACGGGAGTGGGTCCGCTGATCGGGATGTCGTCGATAAACAAGACCATGTTCGAGTTCCACTTGAGCACCCTTCTTACCAGATCCGTCGGGTTTGGCTTACTAAAGAAGAAGAGAATGGATACTACTATGGATTTGCCAATGAAGGAATTTGGCCTCTTTGCCATATAGCACATACAAGACCAACGTTTCGTACTCAAGATTGGAAGCACTATTCAGAAGTAAATAAAAAATTCGCTAAAGTCGTCGTTGAAGAGGCAAAAACAGAAGACCCAGTCATCCTCCTTCAAGACTACCATTTCGCCCTTTTGCCAAAACTTATCCGTGAAGAGTTACCCCACGCGACGATCATCACATTTTGGCACATACCATGGCCCAATCCAGAAGCTTTCGGGATTTGTCCATGGAGGGAAGAGATTCTGGCGGGATTATTGGGTAGTAGCGTTGTCGGGTTTCACACGCGATTTCATTGCAACAACTTCATCGATACCGTTGATCGCTTTTTAGAGGCACGGATAGACAAGGAAACCTCGACTATTTCCTATGGTGGTAAACTCACATCCGTCAAAAACTATCCGATTTCTATTGAATGGCCATCTCGATGGCTCAAAAAACAGAAACCTGTCAACGAATGCCGTGCCGAAATAAGAACAATCAATAACATGCCCAAAGACATTTTACTTGGGATCGGCGTTGATCGGCTTGATTACACTAAAGGAATTTTAGAAAGATTCATGGCTGTGGAGCGACTGCTTGAGTTATACCCAGAATGGATCGGCAAATTTACTTTTGTACAAATCGCTGCTCCCACGCGAACCAGCATTGATCAATATCAAAATTTTGAATCTCAAGTACGTGCCATGGCGAGAAAGATCAATGACCGATTTGGCAGGCCTGGGTATGAGCCCATTTGCCTTAAAGTTGAACACCATGAACCTGACATGATTTACGAATACTACCGGGGTGCAGACGCTTGCATGGTGACAAGTCTTCATGACGGAATGAATCTGGTGGCAAAAGAGTTTGTCGCTGCCCGCGAAGACAATCAAGGCGTGCTCATTTTAAGTCAATTTACTGGAGCCGCTCGTGAACTTCCTGAAGCTCTTGTCATCAACCCTTATAATATCGACCAATGTGCCAATGCTTTGAATATTGCGTTGACGATGCCTATGACTGAGCAGCGCGACAGGATGCGAAGCATGCGGGGTCTTATACAAGAGTTTAACGTCTATCGCTGGGCGGGAAGGATGTTGATGGATGCCTCCAGAATCAGGCAGCGCCGTAGGCTCATGGGACGCATTCAAGAAACGGAAAACTCATTGCAAGAGGGGCCGTCGTTATGAAGCATCTTTTCACGTCGACAGGCCTGAGAGTCATGGAATCTCTGACTTTTACACAAACGCTTTACGCATTCGATTTCGACGGCACTTTATCCCCCATCGCCGAAACCCCAGATGCCGCCCGGATATCGACTAAGACAAATGATCTTGTGCAGGCCCTCTCAGCCCACGCCCCAGTTGCCGTCGTCTCAGGGCGTTCCATTGCTGACCTGAAAAAGAGATTGCTGTATTCTCCTCAGCATCTCATAGGGAATCATGGGCTAGAGGGCCTTTCTTCAAAAATAGAATCTACAACGCAGGCGCAATCCGTATGTGAAGCTTGGAAAAAGCAGCTCGGCAAAGGATGGAACCAAAAGTTTGACTCAGGCGTCTTCATTGAAGACAAAAGCTTCTCACTGGCTCTCCATTACAGACGCTCAAGAAATAAGAAAGCTGCCAAATTGGGACTTTTTGAAAAAATCGAAAAACTCGATCCACCGCCGCGAGTCATCCTTGGCAAGTCCGTGATGAACCTTCTCCCTGCTGGGGCTCCCCATAAAGGAGTGGCCTTGCTTGAGTTGATGATGAGCTTGAATCTTAAATGCGCATTTTACGTGGGTGACGACGACACTGACGAAGACGTGTTTGCACTTCCCGACCCGAGGATCATTACCGTGCGTGTCGGAAAGAAGAAGACTTCTCACGCGCAGTATTTTGTGAATAGGCAAAATGAAGTGAATCAAATACTCAAGCAAATAGTAAAGATGATTCAGAAATGCCAGGGCAAATGAGCATGGAAAAAGACGAGAACAACTTTCAAGAAGCAGTAGGCAGACTCGTACTGATGAGCCTCACTATTCATAACCTCAATAAAGTAGCAGAAAGTAAACTTGGGCTGAGTCTCGTGCAATATCATTTGCTTCGCATTCTGCGAGACATGCCGGGAAGTTCGCCTCAGCGTTTGGCTTTTGCGGTAGGAATGCATCCAAGCACCTTAACTCAAAGCATGAAACGTCTTGTCCGGAAAGATTTGATCTTTGTTGAGGAGGACCCAAAAGATTCTAGAAAGAAGATTCTTGGTTTGACTACTCGTGGCTCTACAGCGCTTCAACGCTTCGAAGGTGGGATCAACTCATTATTGAAACAAGGGGTTGAGCAAAAGCAAATTTTATCAAGATTGGAACCGATATGGTCTTTGCCGAAAATATTAACGGAGTTGTAACCCATCTTGGGAGCAAGATACCTGTGGAAATTCAAAAAGCAGATATGGACACACTGTTAAGAGAGATTAGAGATTTGTTTTTGAAAGAAAAAAATCAGGAACAGACGAAAAGCACAATGCTTGAGCTCTTAGGAAAAAAATTCATCTGTGACTGGGTAGTTTATTGGCAAGTCAATGAAAAGGCCAGAGCTTTGCGTTTTGAAGGTGTATGGATGACTCCTTCTTTCAAGGCCGATGAACTTGAAAGCGATGTGCGAAAAAGGATCATAACCCAAGGAGATGGGATGCCCGGAAGGGTATGGCGCCTCGGCCAGCCAATGAAGAGTCTTGATATCATCCGGGATATGATGCTTCCTCGGTCGCTGGACGCCAGTTCGTCAGGCATTAAAGAAGGGATATGGTTTCCAGTTTTCAAGAATGAGACAGTAAGCGGTATTATTGAAATGCTGAGATCCAAATCTGCTCCAAATGGTCCGCACCTTCTGGTCTTCTTAGAAGACCTTGGAAGGGAATTGGGTGAATATTTCTAAGACACTACGATGGTATAACTTTCTGGGTTAAATAAAACGTCAAATGGCAAATTTCAAAACTCAGTGAAATCGCTGGGCCTCTTCTTTAAAGATCGAAATAGGTCTCCACTTCACTTTCACTATTGCTCGTGAGAGTCGCTCGAAGCGAGACAAACACTGCCTGGAATGACAATTTTCAAAGCTCGAAAGTGAGAGCCCAAGCTGCAGCAAAGCTGCTATTAGAATCAATTTTACGATCAGATTATCCATAGAAAGTGACCCCCTAAGTCGCTTTTTAAGGTTCCAAAAAACCAATACCTTGCGGACCCAGGATCTTGAGCGTGTATAACACTTGTATAACAAATGTATAACACCCACGAAACTGAGTGAAATATCCCGAAATATTCCGGGTTGTGATCTCGTCCCTCTCAAATTTAAGTTAGTTTGACGTTACAGGTACTTGGAAAATGCCTTCGTAAGGCCTTGAAAAATTTGGGGCGACCGACGGGGTCGGCCACTGCGCTCTTCGCCTCCAAGCTCATCGCTGCGTAGCCTCATAAGTGGGACGGAAATTATATTTTCAAGATAGGTGGGCCAAGGCATTGTCCCAACCAGCACGTGTTACCCTTGCAACTTTATTGGTTCGTGCAGATGGTGATGCTGGACTTGCTGGCGTTGCACGTGAGGTTTGTCGAAGAATATATTTCTCCTCTACGACTTCACCCCACTATTTAATATAAGATGTTTGGGATTCTTGAGAACTGTATCCGGGATACCGTTAACCGTATCCTGGATACGGTATTATTTGGGGCGACCGACGGGGATCGAACCCGCGACATGCAGAGCCACAATCTGCCGCTCTACCAACTGAGCTACGGCCGCCACAAGCCGCTGAAAGTAATCAAGTTGGGAAGGTAAGTCAACCTATGACTTTATGTGTCAAAACGAACCAATGCTGAAATGAATTTCGAACCCGCCTTCAGCGGTACGTGAGGGGTCCTTTTTGATCTTCTGTGCGTAATCCAAAGTAAGCGGCCCAACGGGGGTGTTGTAGCGAATTCCAACTCCTGCGGAATCACGCCAGTCTAAGGAATGAACAAATCCTTCTTCGCCCGGAATTCTGACGGCACCTCCATCGTAAAACACCGCACCGCCAAGATTTCCCCAAATCGGAAATCGCACTTCTGATTTGATCAAATAAAAATGAGAATCGGTGCGGATACCATTTGGAATTTCAAGCGGTAGCGGCAGAGATTGAGACACGGAGTTGAATCCTCGAATAGTGGAGCGACCTCCTAAATAAAAGGCCTTAGAGTTGGGAACCGCCCCATCAGGTAGTTCACTTAGATTTTTTAAGTAACCCGCTTTTCCTTCGTTGGCCCAAACAATTGGTCCAATGGGTAGGTACTTCGTGTGACTAAAAGCCGTTTTCAAGTAATGCACGGTCTTGGTGCTGCCAATGTACGGATTTGCATATTCAAATGCCCATGTCGAGATACTTCCCTTTGTCGGGTTGAAGATATTATCGCGATGATCAAGAATAAGCGTCGGTCCGATTGTGGCGATATTCAGAGCTGTCGAAGTATCGAGCTCGCTTATTTCAAATCGATTGATGCGAGCAATTCCGTAAACTTCGTAGAGCAACTTGAGATGCTTAGTCAGATCGCGCTCCAAAACCAGATCGAGCTGAGAGACATCTTCCGCGTAAACTCGCTTTTGTACTTCATTGGGATTAAGCTGTTTGTTCTCAACGGATTTTAAGCGGCGTGAACGATTAAGATTAACGCGAAGCTGATTACGCGTATCAAAAATATAGGGTTCGACGTATCCAAAGTTGAGATCGTTTTCGAGAAACTTGTAGATAACCTTGTAGTTCACTTCGGCCCGTGCATTAACCGAGCGCCCGGTTCCCCAAAGATTTCGATAAGCCGAACCAACATATCCCTTCAAGCTGAATTCAAAATCATTGCTGACGCCAATACCACTTTTGAAAATTCCAGGGTTGGCTTCATTAACCCGCACCACAATGGTTCGTTTTCCATTTTGAGGATCGTCACCAAGAACTTGAATGTCCACCGGGTAAAATAATCCCAGTCTCAGCAAGCGCTCTTCGCTATAAGAGATTTTTTCAGGAGTGAGAATCTCGTTTGGTTCAAACTGAAGCTCTCTTAATATGACCTCGTCTTCGGTAAATGTATTTCCCTCAACGGCAATCGATTCCACAATAATCAAGGGCCCTTCTTGAATCTGAAAATTGAGTGTGGCCTTGGTATTTTCCGCATTATATTGAATCAGCGATTGCCCCTGATTGAGAACTTGAGCATCGAGGTAACCGCGATTTCGATACACTTCGACGATTCGAGCACTAGCTTCTTCAAGGAGACTCAGTTGTAGCGGCGCTCCTGTTTTAAGTCCCGTGGCTTCTTCAAGTTCAGAAATTGAAACAGTTTTTGCGCCGTTAAACACTTGCTTTTCAATGATCGTTTGCGGTCCTTCTTCCACCGTAAGCTGAATTTTAACGAGTTCTCTCGTCTTGTCGAAATCTGTTCGAAATCCTTTGGCCTTGGCGGCGATGAACCCGCGGTTTTGAAGTTCCGCAACTAGCTTTTTAATTCCCTCTTCCAAATCATTGGCGTTGTAAAAGCCCCGGCCAATGAGATCACCGCTGTTCTCTTTTAAGAAATTAACATAGAACTTTTTGGATAATACGGACGCACCATCGATTTCAAAATCCCTTATCCTGACGCGATAACCTTCTTTAATCGAAAATGTTATTCTCTTGACGAAATCTTGACTGTAAAGAACTTCTCGGTAGCGGATGGCTACGTTGGCAAACCCTTTTGACAAATAAAAGCGATTAATTCGCTCCGATAAGTCGTCAGCCGGCGAGGTTGAGAGTCGGTTGTCGATGTCGAGCTTCATTTCAGTTTTGAGTTGAACCGGAGTGAATTCGTTATTTCCTTCAAAAACAAGTGCATATTGGTATGGCTCATTGATGACGAAGGCGACGGTCACGCCACTTTTATTACCGTTATACACGGGTTCATTCATTTCAATTTTTGAACTTAAGTAGCCATCTTCTAAAAGATACTGTTGCGATAAAAGGCCGATTTGATTGAGTTGATTCTGACTAAATCTTTGCCCAATGGCCCCTTTAAGCTTCTTACTCATCGCTTTATTAAGAGACTCATTTGCGCTTCTAAATTCAATTTTTTGGATGAGGCATGGCGGCCCTTCTTTAATTTGAATTACAAGGGCAATATCATTAGTGCCTTCAATGCTTTTGGGTTGGCCCGAGACGTCAGCCTGAATAAAACCCGAGAGATTGTAGTACTTTTTCAAATTTTCTAATCCCACTTTGAGACGGTCCAGGGAATAACCTTCCCCTTCGCTTAAGCGCAGCTCTGATTGAAGTTCGGCGGTACTCATCAATGAGTTGCCGATGAATTGAACAGTGCGAATGTTTCGAATGGGAGTGATGACAAATTCAACATTCGTTTTGTTGTCAGCGTCCTCGATGTAAATCTCGGCCCCATTTAATTGGAAATTCGAAACAATGCTATTGAGCGCCGATTGTAGACTGGAGGCCGTAACATTTTCTTTCAAAATGTTTCTGGCCAATTCGGCCATGGCCTTTGTTGTTTTCGAGTCAACACCTTTAATGTCAAGACTACCCAGTGGTTTGGCCCATGCGATTTGGGTCACCAATATTAAGAATAAAATGTTAACCCAAAATGAAAATTTCATCGGTACTCTCGCTGAAACTCCAAGCCCACTCCAAAGATATCCTGAGTGCCCGAGCTCTGGGGTTGAGTTGATCCGGTGGTGTTGCTTGTCGTTGTTGATAGCGGATCGTAATCTCGCCCTTCATAAGACCCCAGGATCGAAAAGTTTCTATTTAGTTTATACTGAATATTCACATCTTGTGTCACCTGATCCCCAATAGTTCTTCCAAAAGAGGTGGAAAGCTGGGGAGTCCATTGTTTTTCTGCGACAACTCGCGGTGTGACAACGTTCTTGGTCGCGTCTACGGATTGAGAAAGTCGAACATTCACGCCAAGTCGCTTTTTAAGTTCAGTCTGAAGAGGGTTGGTCGCTAGCGCAATACCAGCCGCTTGATATCCTTGCAGCGCGAGTTGCGAATCAGACGTTTGGGTATCAAGGGCATCGTCGGTTAACCCCAATGCCAACAGCGAAACAATCTTAGGTTCAGACAATGGAGGGGAGCTGGTGAGTTCAATTTTATATTTGTCCAAATTGCCCTGAACAAGCATGTTAACGTCCCAATCGCGCACCCTTGTGCTCGCCATGGCATAAAGTTGGGGGTTAATCTGATTGGGGTTTGCAAATCGGGCACGGGCCGCAGAAATATTAAAGGCATTTTCCCTAAAAAATATTTTTCCATTAGGAATCGCCTCAAGTTCGCCCAACAAAACGGCGAACTGGGGGTTACCTTTAACTAAAACGGATCCCCGCACCTCGGCATCCATCAAAGTATTTTTAACTTGCAGGCCCTTATTTAAATTTACAGTGAGATTGAGATCAAGTGGGTAAAAGTCCTTTTGTAAAATAACTTGAGGCAAGAATGAACTGCGCTTAACACCACCGACGCCACTATCGTCGTCAAAATTCTTAGAATAAAGTCCGCTTTCGACGTCGTAAGTTCCCTTCATTAAATAAGGAAACCAATTGCCGGAAAAGTTCAGATTCAAATGACCTTTGGTATTTAGACCTTCGGGAATCATGAGGTTGATCGAGTGGACTTCGCCTGAAATATCTACTGGAACGTCAGCCCAACCCTTAAACATGGCGTTTCCTGTCAGTGCAAAACGCCCAGAGGCAAAATTTCCAACAAGTCGGTTGACGATGGCTTTCGATTGGCTAAATAAAATATCCGCTTCCACATTTTCAAGCGGGTGCGGAATTTCTTCAATTTTAAAATAGCCGTTTTTAATGAATGCACTTCCTAAAATATCTGGTTTTTGGCTAGAGCCAGCGATTTGTGTGCTGAGACTAAGCTCGCCACTCATATCTTTCAAAAACGGAGTTAGAAAAGAAGCTAAGCTCAGGTCAATTTTTCCATTGGCCGTAAAGTTGAGTAAGTCGGATTTGCTTCTGCCTCCTGAAATGGTCAGTTGAGTTTGATCCCCCTCGATTTCAGTCGAAGCCAGAGTTACTGTGCCATCATCAAATTTCATTTTGATTGGATTGCGCGTGCGCAGGTGACTATTACCGCGGCGTACATAGAGATCTTTGATCTCGGCCATTCCTCGGCCATCCCACAAGGAGCCCTTGGAATTTGATACATCAATGCTTGCAGTCAAATTGGTTTCGTAATCTCTTCTGGGATTCTTACCTACAATCCCGAGAAGTTTTGAAAAATCCCAATTTGTAGATTTGAACTTCAAGGCACTAGGTAACCCAGGTCCAAAAGGATAAGAGAAGCTGAAGTTCACCTTGTTGTTAAAAAGATCTGATTGAAGGTGCATTCCTTGCGATCCAAACTGAATCCGAAAGTCACTGTCTTCAATGGGCTCTTGCCCCAAAGTCGCCTCAGTTATGCGACCCGAGAGTGAGACCTGGGGTTTTAAAATATAATCCCTTAGTTGTAAGTCAGCGACGACTCGCCCTTCAAGGGAGCTCGCCAAATTTCGTGCGTGTTCAAAGTCGCTAATTCTAAGACCTCGCGCCTGAGTTTGTAGGTTCATCATGCCATTGGAGTCAACTTCACCTACAAGTTGAATCAGCCCATCACCTTTTTTAATGGCCACATCATCGGCTTTGACGTTGCCCCTTTGTGCCGCCACATTGAATTGAACTTCTTTTAAGAACTCATCAAAGATTTGAACGTTGCGAAAGTGACTATTCAAAACGTAATCAAGTGAAGAAAACACCAAAGGACCTGAAACAGATAGATCGGCAATGCCCAAACCTTGTACCGTAAATGGGAGCTGAGTTTTTCGACTAAACGCTTTTGCAACCGAGCGCAGGTCCACCCGGGGCATTTTGACTTTCGCTTGAATTTGGCTTGTGCCCGGAAGTTTGATTTGCACACGCCCCTCAACAATGGATTCGTCAAGCTGGGCGCTAAGATTTTCGAACGATAAGAGCCCTTTTTCATAATGAGTCTGCATTTGCCCGGATCCAAGCCAATAATCTTCAAACCAAAAATCCGTAAACACTGTTTTAGTATCAATCACTCCAAAATCTGAATCTCCAAAGGTCGTGCCCTCTAGTGCCGCTGATCCCTCATAGCGCAAGTCAGCCAGACTTTTAATGTCTTTAAAGTCCAATTTTGGTGTTTTATAGGAAAATGAGAATCCCTTTTCAAAATCGACTTCACCTTTAACAGAGCCTGATGAGCTCCCGATTGTGAGCAGGGCTTTTGGAAATGAGATTTTGGACTTGTCAATTTCTAAGGTCCCAAGAAGGTTGAATTGGTCAAGCGCCACAACGGTTTTATTTTCAGGATTAGTCCAAACTCTAAAATTTGAGCCTTGAATTTCGCCTGCACAACGAGCGCCAAATTTGGGCAATAGGGCTCCTTCACATGGAATCTTCCCTTTGAAGTCCAAATGCAAAGGCACATCGGTGACATCAAGATTATTTAATAGTTTTCTGAGCTCTATCCCTTCGATCTGAATGCGCCCGCCAAAACCGTAGGGAGGTGTTAAGTTGAATTCGGCATTCTCAAGTCTTAAGTGACCAGAATCTTGGTTTATTTTAAGTACTTTTGTTTTAACGATTTTATCACTTCCATAAAGTTGACCTAGAATGTTTCCAATGAAGAATTCTTCGATTTTTAAGTCTTTTGTTTCGAGAGTTAACATTCCCAGGGGCTGTCCGCTGCGCTTTTTAGATAATCCCAATTCAAAATTGATTGAGCCGCGGCCAGAAGGAAGTTTCAATTCAGGGCTCATAACTCTAGTGCTGGTGATTGCTTGTTCGAGGTGAATCGATCCAGCGACACGGGAGTTGAGCGTGGACCACTTGAAATTTTCGATGTCTCCCTGAGCCAAGGCCTTGCCGATAAGGAAGCTGTCTTGATGGGAGACCTTAAATGCCGAAATCTCTAGTGCGGATTGCTTGACGAGTGCTCTCATGGCTAGTGAGTACTGAGTTAAGCTTTTGTTAACACCCAAGCGTTTAACTAAAATATCAGGAGCCAGAACGTCAATTTTGATTGATTGAAAGCTTCTTGAGATTCTGAAGTTAAACTGACTGAGTTGGGCAGCGATTCCCTGGTCTTGAAACTTCAAACGAATATCAGCTTTGTCCAAAGTTAACATGCTCATGGGTGCGGCAAGAAGTTCTGCAAACGGTATCTTAAGTGGTTGGGACTCAGCTTCCGAAGCTTTAATAAAAATCGACGCTCGAGGTTTCTTAAGTAAAATTTCACCAATTTCAAATCGACCAACTAAGAAGCTGGCAAGCCCCAAACGAACCTCTAGTGAGTCTATCGTGCTGGGTGAAACAATCTCAGCCGCTGGTCCTAACGGTTTGATTTCAATTTGGTTGAGCGCGATGGCCGGGGGGAAGATCTTAAATTCAATTTCCTGAATGTTGACATCGAGACTGGCGCGGCTCATGGCCTGAGAGTGAACTTGTCGAATCAGAAATTTTTTAAGTTTGGGCATCTCTCTGGAGTAGATCACTCCTAAGGCGATGAATAAGGCAGAAATCAAAAAATACTTAACGATTTTCAAATCAATCCTTTTTCAATCTCTTGAATCAGGTAACTCACATCGCGGTAATCTGGACGCTGTGTTGTGATGCCTTTGAGTACACCAAGGGCCTTTTCCGAATCTCTGAGTCCCAGATAGGCTTTTGCCAAAATATAAAGGGCCGAATACAAAAGTTCGGCATCTTCTGCTGATTTTGGCTCCGATAGGATCTGTTGACTTTCTCCAAGTGCTTCAGCAAATAGATTTCGAGCCACCAAAAGCTCGAGGTGGTAGGCGCGCTCTCGACTTGACCATTTGTTTTTGTGAATTCGAAGCACATCGTCGGCGTAGTCATGTAATCCCATTTGATGCAACCCAACCGATAATTCATATGCGAGATCCAAATTAAGCGAACGTTTAATCTTGTTCAGCTTGGTTCGGAGCTGTGGCCAGTCGACCACTTCTTCGTCAAGAGAGCGGGCGGTCTTCCGGCGGTCATGGCTTCGTCGAATTGTTGCCACATCACTTTCAACGGCCACTTCACGATGCTTTAATAACAGGCTCTTCGCCTCAGAGTCATTTGGAAATTCCGCCATAATCTTTTGGAGTGTTTCTTTGAATTCGGCTTGCATTCCCTCTTTCTGATAGATCCGCAGTTCTTCAAAAATTTTATTTCGACGCTCGCGAAGTTTTGCAACCCGCTCTGATATTTCAGCGTCCCAAAGTTTTTGCCAGCGAGGGTCTTGATGTCCTTTAGCGATGGCTCCGGCTGATAAAATTAACAGGGCCTTATCACGAGTCGCTCCAGCAAGGGCTGCGTCCACAATTTTTTTTGCGGGCTTCTCGGATTTTAATCCAAAAAGAATTTCAGCTAAGGCGCCCCAAGGGAGCTTGAATCCTTTTGAGAGTCCGTCGTTGAGCACGCGGGCCAAGGTTTCCCAAAAGCCCCCATTGATTAAAAATCTTGCCGTCGACTCTTGGGCCGAAACCAAAAGATCTCCGTCATCCCAAAGTTTAACAAGGCGATCGGCGATCTCTGTTTCTGGAACTTTTAAGCTGAGTTGTTTTGAAATCCAGCGCTCAACGGCGAAACTGTCGAACGGAGGGATTCCTAAGTCATCCATGACCATGGCTGCCTCTCAAAGATGGACGTTTCCTATCATTATATAGTATAAATTTGATGCTATGAGTCAAACAAACGAGTGTGGATTATTTGTTCACTCGCTCGATGTACATGTGGGTGCGAGTATCGACCTTGATCATGTCGCCCTCTCGCAAGTGCAATGGAACCTGGACTACGGCCCCGGTTTCTAGCTTAGCGGGCTTGCTGCCGCCACTTACCGTGTTGCCTCTAACGCCCGGGTCAGTTTCCATGATTTTGAGAACCACCGAATTGGGAAGATCGATTCCGATGGCCTTTCCGTTGAAAAACAAAATGTAGACCGTAAGATTTTCGATCAAGTAATTGGCCGCATCACCAACGTTTTCGGGACTTAGATGAATTTGCTCATAGTTGGTCGTATCCATGAAACTAAATCCGTTATCGTCCTTGTAGAGAAACTGCATTTCCTTCTGGACAACATCAGGAATGTTGAATTTTTCGCCGCTCTTGAATGTGACCTCTAAATTGGCCCCAGTCATTAGATTTTTGAGTTTGGTTCGCGTGAAGGCGTTTCCTTTTCCGGGTTTCACGTGTTGGAAATCGACGACTACCCAGGGCTGGCCCTCAATTTCAACTTTTAAGCCTTTTCTAAAATCCGATACTTCGTAAACGCCAGCCATTATGCCTCCGATTTGTCCATGTGATTAACTCTGCGGGTTTAGTTCAAATCGTGAATTAAATCAAGTTTTACGGCGAGTTTCTATGCGCTGAAGCACAGATTCAAGGCGGGTCTTACGGGATTCGACTTGTTGGGCTTCAAGGGGTGAAATCCACTCTTCCCAATTAAAGCCCGTTTGACTCAGTTCTTGGATATGCTTTTTCCTTGAAAGGAGTTTTTCCTCGTTGGGGCGAGAGGCTAAGAGCTCATCAATTTTTTCAACAGCGCGTGACCAATCTCCGCGATTCATCAATGAGTCAATGACAGCAAGTTCTCGATCAAAATCAGTTGACTCACCGTCGTTTTCATTTAGGTCAATGCCACTTCCAGTTTTTATCGACGATTGCGTGTGTCCGAGGCTGACATGGGCCAACTTTTCCATCGAAAAATCTTCTTCAATAATATGGCTTGGTTCAGCGTAAAGTTTGCTTTCAAGTTTCTTAACAATATCGGCAACCCGACTATCTTGGGGATTAAGAAACAAGACCATTTTGTAGGCATCAAGAGCTTCTTTTGATTTGTTGATTTTAACAAAGCATTCCGCTAAAAGCTGATGGGCCAAGAGATTTTCAGGACTTAATTCTACGGCCGCCGTGAGCTCGCTAACGGCTTCATCGTACTCACGTTTTTGAAAATAGCACTTCCCAAGAGCCACCCGTCCACTGGCAAAATTTGGATGCCGCTTGACTCCGCGCTCCGCAAGGTCAATGGCCTCTTCTAAGAGTCCCATTCGCCGGTAGGCCTCAGCTAAAGGTGCGAACACTTTGCTATTGGGATCTTTCTCGTAAAGGATTTGGTAGCGTTCAATGAACGAGCTGGTGTCCTGAGTCATATATAAATCGCTAGCACAATAAGATTGCTTAGACAAGTTTGCCCTAATAATTTGAAGCCATGGGGATCGTGATCGGGGTAGACCCGGGAAGCAGCCAAACTGGATTTGGAGTGATTGAATACTCGGGAGATCAATTGCGCTGTGTTGATCTCGGAGTGATTGCTCCTCAAACTAAGTTAAGCTTTCCTGAAAAACTTCAATTTATTGGACAAGCACTCGAGCAGCTTCTATTGCGCCATAGGCCGTCGTTTCTGGCCCTGGAAAAATCATTTTTTGCTAAGAATGCGGATAGCGCCATGAAGCTCGGTCAGGTGAGGGGCGTCGTTCTTTACCTGGCATCGGTTCACGGGCTTAAGATCAGCGAATACGCCACAACCGAAGTCAAAAAATCTCTCACAGGCTCGGGTCATGCGGAAAAGGACCAAGTGGAGTTTGTCGTTCGCGCCTTATTGGGAATAGGACCGGTTGAATATTTTGACATTAGTGATGCCTTGGCCTTAGCTATTCATCATTGTCGAATCGCTGAAATTAAAGAGCGGTTTTTGGATGCGGAGATTTGATTCATGATTGGTTCACTGAGAGGAAAAGTCATCGACCGATTTGATCATGGTGTGATCATCGAAGTCCTTGGTGTTGGATATGAAGTGTTTTGCTCCCAAATCACTTTAGAAGCCCTATCGCAGGCTCAAGGGTCCGTTTTGGTTTACACATTTGCGCAGTATCGCTCTGAAGGTGTGAGCCTGTTTGGATTTCTGACTCCACTCGAAAAAACTTTATTTTTGAATCTCATTAAAGTGGATACGGTTGGTCCAAAGAGTGCGCTGCATATATTGTCTGGGGCACCTTGTTCGGATTTGGTTCAAATGATCGATGGCGAGGACGTTCAGGCGCTGGCTAAATTGCCAAAAGTGAGCAAGAAAACGGCCGAGCTTGTGGTGGTCAAACTCAAAGGAAAGCTTAAAGATCTAGTGCTGACAGAAAGTGCCGCCTCTCTTGAGTCATCATCATATAAGCCAGGTCGCGATCGTAAGCTTCGAATCGAAGCGATTTCAACATTGGGACACCTGGGCTATCGCACCCAAGATGTGGAGCGCGTATTAGATCAGGTTGAAGAAAATTATTGGACTGAGGGGCTTGAATCCGTCATTAGAAGGGCACTTGGTGGCCTTTCAGGGCAAAGCTAAGAAAGGGATTAGTTATGGCAAAATCTGAATCCGCAGAAAATCCCGCGCCGCTTGTTACCGGAAAACTGACTGGCGAAGATGTGGGCCTTGAACGGTCGCTTCGGCCTGATCGGTTGAGCGACTTTCCCGGACAAAAAAAGGTAAAAGACAACCTCGAAGTGTTTATACAAGCGGCAAAAAAGCGAAAAGAGGCCCTTGATCATTGCTTGTTTTACGGACCTCCTGGGTTAGGGAAAACAACTCTTGCTTACATCATTTCAAAATCGATGGGCGTGGAAATGAAAACCACTTCCGGCCCGGCCCTTGAAAAAAAGGGAGATCTGGCAGCCGTTCTTACCAGTCTTAAGCCCTTTTCGGTTCTATTTATTGACGAGATTCATCGCCTTAACCAAGTTGTAGAAGAGTATTTGTACTCAGCCATGGAAGATTTCTTCTTGGATATGGTCACGGGCGAAGGATTAGCGGCGCGCACGATGAAGTTTAAACTTCCGCGGTTTACTTTGATCGGTGCGACCACAAGGGCGGGAATGTTGACGTCACCACTTCGAGACCGTTTTGGAATTGTGGCTAGACTTGAATTTTATGAACCCCAAGATCTCAATCTCATATTATCTCGAAGTGCCAAGATCCTGGGCGTTGATCTTCACCCCGAAGCCTCCATGGAAATCGCACGTCGTGCGCGCGGCACACCTCGCATAGCCAATCGTCTTCTCAAGCGCGTGAGCGACTTTGCCACTATTGAAACTGCAGGCAAGATTGATCTGCCAATAGCCAAAAAAGCGCTTTCCGCTTTGGAAGTTGACGGGCGGGGGTTGGATGCCATGGATCGCAGGATTTTGCTCACGATGATTCAGAAGTTTTCTGGTGGCCCAGTCGGCATTGACACCATGGCCGCGGCCGTTAACGAAGAGCGTGAAACTTTAGAAGACGTCTATGAACCGTTTTTGCTCCAAGAGGGATTTTTAATGAAAACGCCACGGGGCCGTTGCGCGCTACCTTTGGCTTATGAGCATTTGGGGATAAAGCCTCCTCGTTCGATCGAAGCCCAACAAACGCTTTTGTAGATCACTCGTCGTAATAGCAATTAAAACTTTTGGATCCGTAGGGATTTGTTCCTGATTCGACGCAAACTTGGTTATAGAATTTTTGCGGGCGATAAGGTCCCCGATTGGGTGGCGGCGCTTGGGTATTATAAAAGGCGTTGTACGAGTACGGGTTGTCCTCATCGACCTCTTGCCCAGTGGCGCATCCAGAAAGCAAAATGCAAATTCCCAAAATCCATTTTTGAGTCATGCGAATCACTTATCGGCGTACTCGTTTCCCTACCAAAGGGTGTTGCGCTAAAGCCACACCGCTGTGTTAAAAACACGCTAGTCTAGTCCAGTCTAGGCGCTGGCTTCGCTGCTCAATTGAGGGCGTACGACTTGCAATTCGGGCACGATCCTTGCCTTTGTTAATGAGTTAGGATGCTTTATCAAAAGACAATCAGTCACGCGGTGGAGGTTAAAGGGATTGGGTTGCACACAGGGGCACCAAGCTCAATAACTTTTAAGCCAGCGCCACCGGATGCGGGAGTTTATTTCTTTAGACAAGATATTTCAGGGCTTCCCTCATTGAAGGCTTCTTCTCGAAATGTGAAAGCAACGCAAATGGCAACCGTTCTAGGTGGGGAGCTTTTTGCGATCTCTACCGTAGAGCATTGCATGTCAGCGGTGAGTGCCCTTCAAATTGACAATTTACATATTGAAATGACGGGACCTGAGATTCCAATTGGCGATGGCTCAGCGAATCCATTTTTTGAGGGGCTGAAGAAGGCGACGATCATCGAGCAAAATGCGTTGAGGCGCTATTTTGTCGTGAAACGCCCCATTTATTTTTCTCAAGGGGATAAGCATGCCTACATTGTTCCTCACTACGGTTTTAAGGTTTCTTGCACCATCGAATTTCCTCACCCCAGTATTGGAAAGCAAAAAATTGAGCTAGAGATTACTCAAGACAACTTCGAGAAAGAACTTTCCCAAGCGAGAACCTTCGGTTTTTTAAAAGATGTAAAAGCTCTTCAGGCAAAAGGATTAGCTCTTGGAGGAAGCCTTGAAAACGCGGTCGTTTTAAATGATGAAGGCGTGCTTAATCCTGAAGGGCTGCGTTTTGAAGACGAATTCGTCCGCCACAAGGCCATGGATGCCGTAGGTGATCTTACGATGTTGGGCTATCCCATTATTGGTCATGTGGTTTTGCATAAAGCAGGTCACGACCTTATGCATCGATTTGTTGAGCACCTCATCGGCCAAACCGATTGCTATGACATCATGGATCTCGAATCTCCACTCAATCTCAACCAGGTGTTTTCACCACTTTACCCAAAAGCTAAATTAAGTTAGCCTAGGCCCCATGTTTCGGGGGACGATTTTATTCATTTGCCTTGTCAGTAGCGCAGCCTGCACCAATATTGATGTCAATCAGACTGAAAAACGATTTCAAGACAACATGAACGGAAGGCTTGCTGGCTTTAATAACGTCAATCCCGCCAATCCTAATGATTTTCATTTTTCTGCCATGGGGGACACCCATATCGGAAGCGACACGGGCGGCACTTTATTCGCCACGGTTTTAAGTCGTTCTCAGGCTATGGGGGATGCTTTTGCCGTCATCGCTGGCGACAATACAAATTCAGGATTAGAAAGTGAAATGCATGGCTTTCAAGGACAACGTCAATCGGTGACTATGCCTTCATTGCCTGCGATCGGTAATCACGACATTTTTTTTGGCGGTTGGGGGCGATACAAATCCATCATTGGAAAATCCATCTATACTGTTGATGCGGGACTCGCGCGTTTGTTTTTTTTAGACACCGCCAATGGCACATTTGGCGAAAGCCAGTTAAATTGGATCCGCGAGCAGCTCCTAGCGAATACAAAGCCAATCAAAATTGTGGTGATGCACTTTCCAATTTATACCGGAGAGTTTTCAAGCCTGTTTAAGCTTTCCTCCGATGAGGAGGCCACGATCTTTAAGGCCATGATGAATGAGTTTGGCGTTCAATTGGTTATTAGCGGTCACTATCACGGCTTTAATGAAAAGGACATCGGCGGGACAAAATATGTGGTCTCGGGTAACTGCAATAAGATTTTAGATCTCGGACATCGTTCCGGTTACGCTCGAGTTCGAGTGACAGCAGGCGGAGTCGCGGTGTCTCCCATATTCATTGATTAAAACGTTCGAATGAGCTCCAAGAAAATCTTTTGTTCACTAATATCGGCGGTTCCTGAGAGCCAACTTGAAAATCGGCTGCTGACGACAAGTCTCATAAGACTTTGTTGGGCAAATTCAAGAGAGTAGGCAACGTCCAAGGCCAAGTGATCACCGTTATAGGAATGAAAGGCGTCGCGATTATTAACGTCGACACTGAGATTGGACGAATCCCAGCGCGTCGCATATCCAAAAGTGATTTCCGGATAATACTCTGAATCGTCGGTTTTAAAATTAATGGGGCTCCAAGTGGAACCGTTCCATCTTTGAAGAGTAAACCGATAAAAGGCTCCCAATGTTAAATAGATGTGAGAGTCCATTCCCCACTCATAGGCGCCATTATATGTGAGTGAGACGGTGTTTTTTCCCGCTCGAATATAGGTGTAATCTAAATGGGCGTGTTTTAAGGCGACGGAATGGTTTCCAAACGTGAAATCAAACCTTCCAAAGTAACCGGTTCGGTCGGCCCATCGATTATGCGCCGTAGCAAATCCTCCAAACGTCCAAAGATTCTCGCTCTCCGTTGGAAAGCTGACGATGGTGTGAATGAAGCTAAAATCTGAAGTCCAGACCTGATTGTTGTAGCCGCCGCCAACCAGGCCGTAGCCGCCGGCTCTGGAGCTTCCCCGGCCTAAGAGGGATTTTGACTCAAAGCCCTCAGGCGGAAGGGCCCACGTGAGTGCCCCCCAATAAAGAACCGCTAGAATGATTGACGACCTGATTTTCATAAGTATAAGATCCCGCCGTTTATAACACAAACACCGCGGGGAGTAATTTATGATTATTGGCGTACCGAAAGAAATTAAAACCAGCGAAAATAGAGTGGGACTTGTGGAAAGTGGCGTTCGAGCCCTGAGCCGCGAAGGACATAAAGTCCTAGTTGAGCGAGACGCGGGGTTGGGGAGCGGAATCTCTAATGAAAAATTTGAGCGAGCTGGTGCTCAGATTATCGATACGAAAAAAGATGTCTATGCCAAGGCGGACATGATTGTAAAAGTCAAAGAACCGCTTCCCGAAGAGTATGAACTACTAAGAGAAGATCAGATCCTTTACACCTATTTACACTTGGCACCCGAACCTGTTCTCACGAAAGCACTTCTTGATCGTCGCATTAAAGGGGTCGCTTACGAAACAATTCAAAATGATGATGGGTCCTTGCCTTTACTGGTACCCATGTCTGAAGTTGCCGGTCGCATGTCCACCCAGGTGGGAGCAAGCTATCTGCAAAAAGACCGTGGCGGCAAGGGAGTGCTCCTAGGTGGTGTTCCTGGAGTTGAGCGAGGACGGGTGACTATTGTTGGTGGTGGTGTTGCCGGCATTAACGCCGCTAAAATGGCCGTTGGGTTGGGGGCGCAGGTCACTATTTTGGACGTAAATCCAAAGCGACTTGAGTATTTGGATGATGTTTTTGGCAGCCAAGTTCAAACTTTGTTTTCAAATATCACCAACATTGAAAAAGTAGTACCTGAAACGGATTTGCTCATTGGAGCCGTGTTGGTGCCAGGAGCTAAAGCTCCTCACCTCGTATCAAGAGAGTTGGTGCGCCAAATGGAAAAGGGATCGGTCATCGTTGATATCGCCGTTGACCAAGGCGGGTGCATTGAAACTTGCCGTCCCACAAGCCACAAAGAACCGACCTTTGTTGAAGAGGGCGTCATTCATTATTGCGTGCCCAATATGCCTGGCGTATTTTCTCGCACTTCAACTTATGCTCTTACGAACGTAACGTTGAAATACGCGCTGATGCTGGCCAATCTTGGGCTCGAAGAGGCTTGTGCTCGCGACAAGGCCCTTTATAAAGGTGTCAACGTCTATCGCGGTGATTGTACCTACGCAACCGTTGCCAAGGACTTGAATCTTCCATTTAAACCTCTCAAGGTCTGATGCGATTTGAGTTCGTAGAGCAAATTGATTCTTTAGTTGAACCCGAGGAATTGGCGATCAAAGCGTCCAAACCTCGGGTTTTAGTCATCACTAAGGCCGGGAAATTTCTTCGAGGCCATATCATTGATCACAATGTACGTATTAATTCGGACGGCCGCGTTCGAGGGCGGCTGGTGATGCTTATCGATGGTCAAAAAAAGGACGTCGACGCTAACGACATTTCTTCGCTTGAAGGGCAGCCCAATTAGCCAACCTTTGAAGACCCTCCCGATTAACGGTGCTCAAAAGCCGCCGCATAATCAGTATCAATAAAACTCCATAGATCCAATAATGAGTTAAATGGGGTGCAGCTTTTGAGCATAATTGCGGAGCGGAGACCCTTCGCAGGATTTGACCAAATCCGTCTGAGAGTTGAAGTATCCCATGGGCTAACGAATCAAACCCTAAGGCCCCGGCGAGGCTTAAGGGTACTAAAAAGTAATTTTGCACTAGGGGGGCCGCCGCTTGAAAGGCTAAGACCAGCCACGAGACACACGGTTGGAACTTGAGCGTGTAGGGGAGCATGATCACCGGCGCCAAGAATCCGGCTTTCTTAATGGAAGCACTTGTTTCCAGGTAGGCACTCACGGCCACGCTCATCCAAAACCCTAGGTCCCATGTCCACTGAGGTCTTAGGCTTAGGCACAAGAGCGCCGCATAGGTTGAGCGGCTCATCGGTGAAAGCGGAAGGTCTCTGACGAAATACAGGGCAACGGCTCGTGCAGCGGGTGCGTCAAACCGATTGAGAGTTACAAAAAAAATCATCGTTGCTCTTTGAAGAAACCTTGGCCAGGTTTTCGTAAGCCTAGCTAGTAAATTAACGTGAGATCCGGAAACAACGATTAAATGATAAAGACCAGTGAGTCTTAGCCAATCTAAGGAGTGATTTTTTCGTAAGCCTTCGGTGTGTCCTGAGATAAAAGCCGCCGGAATCCAACCATGATCGGGACTTTGAGATAAGAAAAAATCGACGGACTTTTGGTGAAGGAAAAAGGCGTAGGGTTCAAAAAAGTTAAGTCCGTCGAACCTAAAGATGTAGATCTGAGAAAAAGCTGACAGAAACAAAAATGCACCCATTCGCTAAGAGCTAAGCCTGATGCAAGATTGCGGTTTAGCTCAAACGTGGCTTATGTGAGACCCGCCACCACCAAGCGTTCGGAGCTCGGAATTTAAGATTTGTTAATAAACACTTAACTAAAGGCTAGTTTAGTTTACTTTTTTCAGTCTTTTCATGGGCTTAAACCGTGCTTCTTTTTTGCACAAATTGCTGAAACGCTGATTTTATGCGCATTTGAGGGCCCCCTGTTGCGTGGTTTTCCACAAAAAATGTGGAAAACTCGGAAATCTTAAAAGTCCCCAAACTTTTGATAAAACTTAAGCTTATTCAGATAGATAGGAAATCGCCTCTGAGGAAGTCGAATGACTTCTGACCTGTCGGACAGCACTTATTAACAAAATTTCGAGATTTTTCCACACCCAATTGGACTGAATCAGTCATGTTTGCGGAACCTGACCAAGCTATTTTATTTGAATATTGAAGTCAACATTGAAAATTTTTTCTTGAACGAATTTTCGCTCTCACATGAAATGAATTTGTGAGCGCAACGATCATCAGCCTAGCAAATCAAAAAGGTGGCGTGGGGAAAACAACCTCCGCTTTCAATTTAGCTTCTGCATTATCAAAGCTCGGGCAGAAAACACTCTTAATAGACAATGACCCTCAGGGAAACCTAACATCTTACGCGGCCCCACAGACTTCATTAGGTTTAACCATTGATGAAGTTTACTTAAGTCGGCGGGGGCACAGCCTTGATTACTCGGCACTGCAACCATTGAGTGACACACTTCATCTTTTACCGGCTGATAATATGTTGGCCGGCGTTGAATATTACCTCGTTTCAAGACCTGACAAGGAATCAATCCTAAGCCAAGCTCTTGTACCGTTACTCGAGCGTTTTGATTACGTCGTAATCGATAATCCTCCAGCTTTAGGGTTATTAACGATTAATGGGCTTATGGCCTCCGATTACGTTTTGATCCCAGTTCAATTAGAATATTTCTCTCTTGAGGGAATTGTTTTGCTTAGCAAGACCCTAGAGACCATGATTGAGCGAAATCCTAAGCTAAAAATTCTAGGGATACTTCCAAACATGTTTGATGATCGTCGAAAGCTAAACCTAGAAGTGCTAGGAATATTGGAAAACCAATTTGGCGATAAAGTATTGAAGTCGAAAATTCACAACAGCGTTAAAATTAGCGAAAGCTCAGGGCATGGAAAGAGTATTTTCAGTTACTCTCCGAATAGCCGAGCCAGCCAGGAATTTATGAGTTTAGCGAAAGAGGTTATGGGGCATGTCCAAAACAAAGATTCCACGCAATCCGTTTGATTCGATGACTCCAAAAAGAGCCTCTCGTGTTTGGGATAAGGTTCCTGAAAAAAATGATCCCGCTCCTACTTCTCGACCAATGGACTGGAAGTCTAGACTAGACTCGCTAGAGCTTCAGGTCGATTGGCCAGAATTGGTTGACTCAACTGTCGGAGCTGCCATTAAAAAAATGAGTCGGTTGTTGAATCGCTGAGACGCTGTTCTTACAATAAAATTAATGGGAAATCGCATATTTGGGATCTTGGGTCTTGGATTGGCCGTGGGTGGCTTTTGCGGTTGCAGCCATGCGCCAAAAACTTCGCAGAATGAAGTAGATAAATTAAAGCGTGAAATCTTAGAACTGCAGCGGGCCCACGGGCAGCATTTGCAAACAATAGAAGACCTTCAAATCAAATTTGCTCTACTCAAGGATCAGTTGGAATCAAAAAAGCGTGTGGCCGATGTTAAGCCACCGTCGACAACAGTTGCGCCAAGGACTGGTTCGGAACATCTTTATGAAAGTATTTTAGCCGAAGCTCGTAGCCCTCAAGGCGGAGACCTTAAAAAGAAAGTCGATCTTTATTTAAAAGGTTATGGAGATTCGCCCCAAGCTCCTAATGCACTTTTTGTTTTGGGATCTCACTTTTTTGATCAGGCGAGGTACCTTGAAGCTTCAGAGCAATTTGAGCGGATTTTTCGCGAGTATCCGGCATCAGGAAAGTCGGTTTCAGCTTTGTATAAGCTTGCCGAAAGTTATGAGTTGTTAGGAAGAAAAAACGAAGCCCAAGAATTATTTGTCACCGTCATTAATCAATTTCCCGGAAGTAGAGAAGCGCGACAAGCGGAGTTACACATGAAAAGGATAGCGCGATGAAGCACCTGTTACTTCTGATTGTCTTGTTCGTTTGTATTGAAGCTGCTGCTCAGCAACCAGTGCGCAATCAGACTCCAACCGAAGATGAATTGTTGAATTTTGATAATGTCGAAGGAGGCGAAGATGCCCCAACGGCAGCTCCTCCTCCGAATGTTGCTGAACCTGAAACCCCGTCTCCAAGTGAAACAGCATCAGAATCCCCACCGCCGCCCGAATCAGCAGAAGCTCCGCCTTCAGGGGCAGGCGAACTTTCTGCCGGAAGCGAAGTAGGGGCCGGTGGCGGTGAGGGGGTTAATGACGCAGATCAACGGTTTGAAGCTCGCTTGGCTCGTATTTATCAAAAGTATAACAGCTCCGAAATTTCTGACGATGAGTGGGCCAAGATCGCCGGTGATCGATCGGCGGAAACATATACTCTCCAAGAGGGAGATACGCTTTGGGATATTTCGACCAAATTTTTTGGTAACGGGTTTTATTGGCCGAAGGTTTGGCAGTTGAATGACACGATCACCAATCCTCACAATGTCAAGGTCGCCGATACGCTAAGATTTTCGCCTGGTTCGGTGACATCACCTCCACAACTTGAGGTGGATCAAAATGATCCAGAAATCGAAGCTCCTCCGACCGCTGCAGCTCCAGATGAAACCAAAACCGCTTCGCAAATTGTCATTCCAAGGGGAAAGCAATCGCGACCTGTTTTGCAGACGATCCCTCCAAGCTTTCCCGGCTGGCAGCAAGAATCGGGTGATTACAATCAAAATGGCTTTTCGAAATCCATCGTCAATCGCTATCAATTGTCCGCTGTGCCCCAAAGCGCCTTAGCTTCACTGATTCTTGAGCGGCCATGGGAATCTCAAGGAGAGGTTGTTGAAATGGAAGGCGGGCTGGGAGTTGCCTCTAATTATCAAATGATTATTGTCGAAATTCCCCAGGGGGCATCACCGGGGGCCATCTACACCGTCTATTCAATAAATGACGAAATTGAAGATCCAGTGACCGATGATGACGTTGGGGTTGAAATTTACACAAGAGCCGAAATCGAAATCAATGAATCTATTGAAGGTTCGCCAAACAGCTATCGCGCTTTGGTGAAAAAAGCTGTCTTGCCAGTAAGAATCGGCGATCAGCTCGTGGTGGGAAATCAAATTGCTCGCATCGAGCATGACACAAATGGCGCTCAAAGCTCAGTGTCGGCTCGCATCGTCAATGCCGAACATGGAAATCGAAAAAATCTAATTCTCCACTCGGTCGTATTTCTAAACAAGGGATCCGCCGATGGATTGACAGTGGGAAGCTTATTGCCGGTCATTAAGAATGTGCAACTTCGCAACTCGGACTCAAGAATCAAGTTTGACTCTAAACCCATTGGCTTGCTGAAAGTGGCCCATGTGAGTGAGCGCGTTTCGACGGCAGTGGTAGTTGAAGAAAAAGATCCCATTATTCCTGGTGATGAAACAGCCTTGATTGCCACTTCTGGAGACCAGGAACCTATGCCGACTGATACGAGCATGGACAGCAATGCTCCTTCCGAAATACCTTCGGAATCGTCCGAGCCTCCAGCGCCTTCGGATGTGGCTCCATCAGAAGA
>JADLCR010000034.1 GCA_020847095.1 Oligoflexia bacterium
GTTTCATTAAAACAGTCAAATCAGTTCCTCCAATGACCACAGCAGATTCGACAAACGGCATTGTTTTGAGATGTGACACCTGCCCTCTAACTAGTCTTGCGATTGATGCCCAGCTGACCAAGCAAAGTGCGACAAACATTCCTAAAACTGCGCCGACTTCAAAATCATGATGCGCTCCCCAATCATGAAAATAACTGGAGATAAGTACCATGATGACAAACTGGGGAAGGCTTTGAAAAATATCAATACTGCGCATGATCAACCGATCCGTCCATCCGCCCACATACCCAGCTAAGGCACCAAGTCCAATTCCTAAGAACATTCCCACCACGGCCGACGCCAAGGCGACCGTTAAGCTGACCCGGGCCCCAAAAATGAGCCTGCTAAATAAATCTCGTCCGAGTTGATCGGTCCCAAGCCAATTGATGGAGTTAGGAGTGAGTAGTACGCGATCCAAATCTTGAGTGGCAAAGTCGAATGGGGCGATCCATGAGGCCGCAAGACTTACGACCACGATCATTCCAACAAAACCTACAGAAAAAATAAATGTCGGTCGATGAAACAGTAATCTCATCTGGAAGCTTCTATTCTTGGGTCAACCACATGAGCGACAACATCCATAACGAATTGACTCAGTATTAATATAAAACCGTAGAGAGTACTTAGCGCCACAACCAAGGTGTAATCTCTATTAGTCACTCCCTCGATTAAATATTTTGCCATTCCAGGAATAGCAAACATGGACTCAACAATGAAACTTCCCGATAAGAGCTGCGCCACAATGGGTCCCATGATTCCGAGAGTTGGAATTAAACTATTTCGAAGTACGTGTTTAACCATGATTAACCACTCGGGAGCGCCTTTGGCGCGAGCCGTTTGAATGTAATCTGCGGCCATGACGTCAATCGCATGGGTCCTGACCAATCTCGCTACCAATGACATGGGACGAATCGACAATGTGACAACAGGAAGCACATAATGAAGGGGCGATTCCCAGAGTGCCGGAGGAAACCAATCAAGCCAAAACGAGAATATAATGATGAGCACCGGAGCCACTAAGAAACTCGGAAGACTCATTCCAGCCGTCGACAAAGCCAAGAATACTTCATCTGCCCAACGCCCTGAGTATCGGGCCGCCAATAGGCCCAATGAAAATGCTCCTGCGAGCGTCACGAATAAAGCCATCACACCAAGTCCTAGGCTTGTAGGAAAAGTAGAAGAGATCATTTCGGACACTGATCGCCCCAAATAAGTGAGTGAGTAGCCCCAATCACCTTGAGCAATCATTTTTAAATAATCAAAGTACTGGACCAACAGTGGCTGATGCAATCCGTAGGACTCTTCAAGATGTTTTTGAACTTGAGGATCTAGGGAGACTTCTGAATCAAAAGGCCCGCCAGGTAAGAGCCGAAGCGTTACAAATGTGACCGTCACGACAATCAGCAACGTGATCAGCATTTCCCAAAAGCGACCCAAAAACCATTTTTTCATGGTTGCAGGCTTATCTTACTAAACTGAATATGCCCAGCATTGCTTGGAGAAAAAGAAATTAAGCGAGGACCCGCGACCCAAATTTCATCCATAGAATAAAGCGGCATGATTGGAATGTCTTCTTCAACCAAAACATGCTGGGCTTTCGCGTATAGCCTTGATCTGGCAACGGGACTGGTTTGATAAGACGCTTGTCGCACATACTCGTCAAATTCGCGATTCTTCCATTTGGTAAGTCCACTCTTGGCTTGAGTGGTCCATGGGCTCATATAAAAGTGCGGGTCGGAAACGATGGCGCGATAGGTATTGACCTCGATGACAGCAAGCTTTGAATCCACTTCGTTGGTTTTAATCACCAGGCCCGTATGTCTCTCGACTTGGTCTTTAATGCTCGTAAGCAATGACGGCGGAATGCGTGAGTCTTTTGATACTAAAACGATTTGATCTTTAAATTTTTCAATTTGTCGGTAACCAGAATTATTAAACAAAGTCTTTGCGGCAAGTGGATCGAAACGAGTGCCACGATTGCTTTCATAAGAAAACACGCCTCTTGGAATGAATCCTAGCTCAGGGCCGTTGCCTTCACCTGCGAGCCTTACTAACTCGTTTCTGTCTATACCTAGCGCAAATGAGCGACGGAAAATCGGATTTTGAATCGGTTTTGTCGACACATCAAATGACAGATAAGCAATAGTTCCGGACAGCACTCGTGAAACTGTTCCAATCGACTTCCAGTCTTGATCGGACGAGGCCTGACCATAGAGATCTAAACTTCCTCTCTTAAGCAGCTTCATTGCTTGTTTGGAGTCAACTCCCAGTTGGATGTCAATTTTTTGAACGCGCGGCTTTTTTCCGTAATACTCTTTGTTTATAACCAGGGAAAAGTTTTTGGCATTTTCGCCCTTAATAAGTTTGTATGGCCCCAAACAAACCGGATCTCCCGAGTCATCGGTCAAACTTGGTGGCGTCGGAAAAAACTCCGGACTCGAAAAAATTAACGGGAAAAATGCCAAAGGCTGAGCCAGTTCAATTTTCAACGTATAGGGATCGATGGCCTCGACGCCAACCGAATTAAAGCCACCTTCTTTTTTAAAATACGCGCGAGCCCCTTTAATGGCGAAGAGCGGCTCGGCCAATGTTGAATTTCCAGAATCTAGCACTGATTTAATGGTGCGAATAAAATTATCGACGTTTAAGCGCTTTCCGTCGGTCCAAGAAATATCCTGTCTCAGATGAAAGGTGTAAACAAGCCCATCACCGGATACATCCCAAGATCTTGCCAATTGAGGAACCAAATAGCCCTCATCAAAATCAAGACTCGGAGCTGTTAGCCCTTCTAATATCTGCCGCTTAATAAGATTTTTGAGCTGAGAAGTTTTGGAGTTATCGTAAATGTTAAGCTCTTGCTCGGGAAAGCCGGCTACAAGAGTTGAACCTTTAGATTTGCCCGATGTTCCCAATTGACCTTTGAAGGGGTTGCAGGACCAAAGTCCAGAGAGAAGAACCACCGTAAATGATAACTGAACGAGTCGCTTGAGCATCACTCCTATTAAAAATTCAATGAGGGATTAAATCAACCTTGTTTTAGGGGTTCCAAGTTTCAAAGTGTGGCTTTGGACCGTCAAAGCGAGTGGTCGCCTTCGTGACAAAATGAAGACTGGTCGATTCTTTCTTATAAATATGTTGATAGATGTTGTAATTACCCAAAACTTTTTTGACATAACCTCGAGTTTCAATGAACGGAATATGTTCGATAAATTCATCCAGATCAATACCGCCAAAATCTTTGAGCCAACCTTGCACGCGATGAGGCCCAGCATTGTAGGATGCCGCCACTAAAGCCAGATTTCCTCCAACCATTCGGTCCAATTTTTTAAGGTACCAGGTACCAATTCGAATATTCGTATCAGGGTCGGTGAGCATTTCTTTTCTAAAGCTGCCCAGTTTAATCGACTCCGCTACCCGTCGAGCCGTTGGTGGAATAATCTGCATTAATCCTATGGCTCCTGCAAAAGAGTGAATGTTCTCTCGAAATCCGCTCTCCGCCCTCATAATACTCCAAGTAAATTGAGGTGAAATTCCAACTTGGTCCGAGTACCTAATAACTGAAGATGCATACGCTTGAGGAAAGGCGGCCGTCCAGAGCAGTGAATTGCCGTCCATTGCCTGAGATTCTCTTGTTCCGCGGAAGAAGTTAAACGCGATATCTGCTGCGCGATGATACTCACCGGCCTTTTGGTAATACTCCACCAATTTCAGCAAATAAGAAGAATGCAGCCGACTTTTTTCAAGTTGGCGCAGTTCAAGGCGGGCGAAGCTTTGAAAACCGAGATCGAGTAACTCCTGGGCGCGCTCAAATCGCACTAAGAGCGCTGGTTCTTTAAATGGCGAAGTCTCAATGACCCCGACTTCTGCAACCTCTTCACCACCAGCAGCCGCATCTTGCGCTTCAGGTTCTTCGCCACTCTCTGCCGTTTTTTCCGCTCCCGACGACTCGGATTCTTCTTGCCTTGGCGGCTCGTTGCGGTCTCTTTCGCCTCCGCCAAGACCATCTTCTTCGGTAGCAGGAGCACGGCTCACCTGCACGAGCATCAAATCGTTTGCCGGAAGTGTCGATTGAGTTTGTTTATCACTGGGGGCTTTAATAGTCGGTCCACTTGGAGTGGGCTCAGGCGGAGCCCTTAATTCAGGCTTCGGAGGTTCCGGTGGAAGTTGTGATAGCCTAGCTGCTGCAATGGCAGAGTAATACCCTCTTCCTGAATCTCTTGCTAACTTTGTAAAAATTGGTCGTGCATTTTCAACTTGTCCCAAACGAAGCTCTGACATGGCCTTCCAATAATTGAAACGGGCCTGATCATAGGGATTGTCAAAGTATGAACTCTTTGACAGTTCATTGAGATTTTTAATCGCACCTTCAAAGTCTTGTTTTAAATAGCGCATCCAAGCTAAGTGCCACTTCGCATCCCATGTGAGTGCGCGTGGGGATTTCGTGCTACTTGGACGTCTTTTACGGCTTCGAGCGGGGTGACGGCCGCCAACGCGCTTAATGAATTCTTCAAATCTTCTCGCGGCTCCATCATAGTCCCGATTTTGATAACTTAAGAATGCCGCCTGAAATAGAGCGCGCTGGCCCGTTGCTGAACCAGGACTCATTTGATAGGCGGACATATAACCCTCTACCGCGGCGGCGTAATTGTCCGACTGAGCATAAGCGCGAGAAAGACCCAGCTGGAGATTCAAACTCTTTCCCAGGATATCTTGAGCCGCTTGATAATGGTGAATGGCCTCCGATAGTCGACCCTCTACTTGAGCGAGTTGGCCTTTTTCAATTTGTAATCGCCCCCACTCGGCCGATGTCCTTTTTTCTTTTATACGATCTTCCCAAGTGGCGAGCTCACGACGAAGGGCCTCAAACTCGCCCTCGAGTTTTAAATCATCAAAATGCTTTTCTCTTTGGGACTCTAAAATTGCACATTGAGTGGTCTTGCCTTTAATCGTTACGGGAGGACCATCGTATCCCCATCCTTTTTCGACGCCGAACTCGCTGTAACGGGTATATATTTTCAGTGCGTATCGACAAGCCGTAGTTGAAGAGGCCATTTCTTGAGCAATTTGATAGGCCTCGTACAAAATTTCAGGAACAATCAGCTCATTAAGTGTTCGACGAAATGCAGCTTCCAGATTGACAAGGTTGGACATGGCTAAAGCATGCTTTCCTTGAGCCCTTAAGACGCGAGCCAGCTCTAAAGTAGCGGTGTTCTTCTGTGTACTCATGAGCTTAGCATTTCCATTGAGTCTAAAATCGCGAACGAATTGAAAGTGTTGAATGGCCTTTTGGTAATCACCCCTTTTTTTAGCGACCAATCCTAAATTGTAATGAGCGAAGTCTTCGAGCTTGGTTTTTAAAGATAAGGCCGTCTCAAAACTTGATGTCGCGAGATCGAGGTTATCAGCCCTCAAGGCAAGGGTGCCTAACGCAAACGCAAGCCTGGACTTCATTTGAGGGTTCTGTTCTTCGTTAAATCGCTTTTGAAGGACTTTAATGGCTCCTTCTGCCTGGGATTGACTGGCCACGTCTCTTGCCACTTTGAGCCAAGAGTCTCCATTGCCGGAAGCCGGATTAATAAACCCAAGGATAAGCAAAAAACAAAGCTGGATCTTCGACATAGTTTTCATTATTTTAACACAGCTCTTATCGGTAGGGAGTTGTGATGGCTAAAAGTAAAACTATCTATGTCTGTCAATCTTGCGGTGCCCAAAGTCCAAAGTGGATGGGGCGATGTCCCGAATGTCAGGCCTGGAATTCGTATGTCGAAGAAATCAGCCAAGCTTCAGCCCCCAGCACTAATACCGCCCGCGGATTGGGCCGCGGAGAATCTAAATATGTTCGCGTGACAGACGGTCTAGATCAATCGCAATCTATCGCGAGACATGCCACGGGGCTTCAGGAGTTTGATCGAGTTTTGGGCGGAGGGCTAGTCCAGGGGAGCTTTGTACTCATTGGTGGCGATCCTGGCATTGGCAAGTCCACACTCATGCTCCAGATGGCCAATAACTTGGCCTCGCAAACGGGACAGGTCTTATATATCTCTGGTGAAGAAAGCGTCGGACAGACCCAATTGCGAGCTCGTCGCCTTGGCGCCCGATCCGATAATCTGCTCATTGCTTCGGAAACAAATCTAGAAACCATTCTCGAGTTGGCGACTAAATCGCGCCCAACTTTGTTGGTCATCGATTCCATTCAAACGGTTTTCTTGCCCCAATTGCAGTCGGCGCCCGGAACCGTTAGCCAAGTGCGCGATTGCGCGGCAAAACTCATGTATCTTGCCAAAACTGAAGGCATAACGGTCCTTCTCGTTGGTCATGTCACCAAAGACGGCAGTATCGCAGGGCCAAAAGTACTCGAACACATGGTGGACACGGTGCTCAGCTTTGAAGGCGACTCCAATCACTACTTTAGAATTTTGAGAGCCATCAAAAACCGGTTCGGAGCCGCCAATGAAATGGGCGTTTTCGAAATGTCCCAAACCGGACTGCGAGAAGTTTTGAATCCTTCGGAACTCTTTTTGTCAGAACGGGCCGAAAATGCCCCGGGCTCGGCGGTGTTTTGCACCATCGAAGGGACTCGCCCTTATTTAGTAGAAGTCCAAGCTCTTGCGTCTCGGACAAATATGAGCATGCCCAGGCGCACGACAATCGGGCTTGATCCAAATCGCGTTCACCTTATCTTGGCCATTATGGATAAGCATCTGGGCCTAGATCTTTATGCGCACGATGTGTTTGTAAATATAGCAGGAGGCGTAAAGGTTCAGGAGCCTGGGATCGATTTGGCGATCGCCGCAGCACTCTTATCTAGTCTCAAAGGAGAACCCATTTCTAAAGGTTCTTGTTTTTTCGGCGAGCTCGGCTTAACAGGCGAAGTCCGTGGAGTTTCTCTGCCTGAAATCCGTTTCAAAGAAGCAACCAAGCTGGGGTTTGATCGTTTTTGTATACCCAAAAGTAATCAACGGCATTTAAAAGAAGTAGCTGGAGATCAAAACAAGTGGATTTCATCTATCCAAGAGCTACGTGCTTTTTTAGGAGCCCCTCGCCAAACTCAAAAAGTCAAGAATGCCAACGCGAATCAGCATCACCCCGATCGCCATCAATAATAGCGAGAAGACTTTTCCAACGGCAATGGCACCGGCTTCACCAATGACTCCAATAATTTTATCCGCAAAGTGAAACACGATCCAGACAAGCAGAATATTAACAATGAGCGCCAGAAGGGTGATGTTATACCCGTTGGCCCCAACACTGAGCAAAAGCGCCGTTAGAACTGCAGGACCAATAATTAACGGCATTCCTACGGGGACAATACCCATCGTATCGCTTTGCTGATCCGCACCGCGCTCGGTTCTTTCTGAGAAAAGCAGATCCACAATTCCGATAATCAGAAGAAGTATCCCGCCACCAATCTTAAAGTCAGAAATGGTGATTCCAAGTACTTTAAAAACTTGCTTACCAAAATAAATAAAACAAAAGCTGATGACAAAGGCTGTTATGGCCGCCTGCCTCGTAATAATACGACGCTTTTCTATATTGAGCTTTCTTGTCATTGAAAGGAATAGGGGCAATACACCAATGACATCGATAGCAAAAAAGATGGGAATAAAAGCTGAAGTGAATTTTTCTAACATGTTAATACTGTACTTAATGTTTTGAGTTTTGTCTCGAAACTTTGTTTGGACTTTGCCTATAAATGAATTCTGTTAGGCCAATAACCTAATGCCCCAGAATATCAAAATCGTGTAGATGATGTTTTGGATCATCGCTAAAAATCACCTCATGTGCTCATCAAGACCACAAAGAGCCGTATTAAGGTCTTTTCTAAAATCCGCTAAATTCGTCAGCATCTTGCCATTAATATCGTGAAACTCGTAAACTTCCGGCCGGATCGCTCGCGCTTGGTCAATTCGCTTTAAAGGATGAAGTTCATGTGCGTAGCGCGTTATGGTCGTCTGAAATGAAAGACCAAAAAGCGAAAAATAAGAAATCCACTGTACATTGCTTTTGAGTGCCGAGACGACCGGTTGAACTTTGCTTATCCCCTCAGCCACCACAGGACTTGCCGCAGCGGCCTTCGCTGCCGCCCCTCCGGCAACAATCTTACCGGCCAATAAAGCGAATACATAGATGAGGGCTAAATCAACGGCTATTACTCCGGCGCCCTCCCAATGAAGAATTTTTCTAAAGTATCTCAGTTCTGCATATTGATAATCCGAAGCGCCCCTGCAGCCCAAAAATTCGTGAGTAGCGCAGGATTTGCCGTCAGCTGCGGAAACGCACCATATAAACTGGACTCCACCGACCTTTCCCTGTTGCACAAGAATGCGACCAGGAATCGCCGGATCGAAATCTCCAATAACCTTTCCCGACTGAGCCGAAGCTTGGTGGGAAAAAAAAGTTAGGTTTGCCAAAAATGTGAACACCAACATGACGCTGGTGACGCTTTTACAAGTTCTCATCATGAGTTGAGGACATTTGCGAATCTCATGCCTCCCAGGGGCATTGCCCTTAGAGTTTTTTCAGTTGATGACACTCCAGATCCTCCAGACTTAACCCAGGCGACGGACCCTGGTTTGCTCAAGGTCAACAATGATGGAACACAATGTGATCAAAGGAATGATCGCGGCCTTGTGGATAATTGTATTCATAGGCTGTAACAAATCCCCTGTGCAGGAAACTGCACAGGGGCCTTATCATACTCAAACAAAAGCTGCACCACGGCTCCCAAGCGCTCCCCTTCCCAATGGCATCACAGAAAAAATAGCTAAAATGCTCGACGAGGTGAGTGTTGAAAATGCGGAAAATTTTCAAGTTAGATGCCTGGAGAAGCATTGCCCCCAAGGAGTCGCCGCTCTTATCACTATTGAGCCTAAACCTCAGGATCCCCTTCGATACACTCAGGGTACTTGTACTTCTTTTCTGATTGATTCTGAGATTGTCGCTACAAACTCTCACTGCTTGCCTGCTAATTATAAAGCCGGCGATCAGTGCCCTGGGGTTTCAGTGATTTTTCGCCCCGTCAGTAAACAAAACGCCGAGGTTCGAAAATGCAGATCAGTCAAATTTAGGACTGATCCCCATTACGCTGATAAAAAGCCCCAACCGGACTTGGCCTTATTGAGTTTAGACACTCCGGTAAGCTTCAGCCCTTTAACAGTAAATGCCCAAGCCCTTCAAGAAGGCGAAAAGGTGATTGTTTACAAAATCAATTTTCACGAACCTCGCCGCGCACAAACATCGAGGGCCGTAAAGCGAACGGAAGCTTCATTTGCAGATATTTCGATGATTGAGTGCCAAGCCCACTCCGGAACAGCTGCGCTTCTTCATTCGAAAAGTCCTGATCAGTCGATCGCCTACCTGAGTCAGTGCCTCGTGCATCACGGAAACTCAGGCTCTCCGGTTTTAAATGCCTCCGGCGAGGTAAAGGGAATATTGCAAAGTATCTTAGATGTCGAGGGTCCGCTTTCAAAGGAACTTAAAACCGGCGCCGTTGCCACTCAACTCGGTTGCGTCTCAGAACTTGTTGGGCCCCTCAGTGCGGAGCGTTTGTCGGCCTGTGAAATGAACTATTCAAAAGAAGTTTCTATTCAAGTGTTAAGGGGAATGCTCGAACAATCGAAGAGAAACTTTCAAACCACCACTGAAGTTGATTTGGTCCATACACTCAACGAAAAACTTAGTGACTATCAGTGGAGTTTGCTTTCAGCTCCTTTCCCAAATGCAAAAGGATTTACTCAGGAGCTTTCTTTTTTCCTTTACCCAATCCCCGTGTGCAGCGAAAAAACTTTGTCCCAACAAACCACCACCATTAAGAAAGTACCCGTGGCTCTTGTTTCTCCCGATCTCGACGATGCTGCCAGGTTTTCATACAGGGTCATTAAGAGCCAATCCTATACTGTTCGGCTACAACCCGTTGGATCTAATCGATTTGAAATTCATTATCTTCAAGCCGGTCGCTGGGTAGGTATCCCAGGAGTTATTGATATTTACATCCCCAAATGTCCAAGCCCCAATTGACAATTTTGAGCCAAACCAGGATTGTTTTACCGATCATTAATCTCTAATAACCCTTTATTTTCGACCTGTTGAAGCATGGGACTTGCTATTAAGACCCATGGAGGATTCGGTGCGTTTGCGACTTGCTACAATTTTCTTCGCCTTTTCTTTTGCTTTGAGCGCTTGCTCCCAGCCAAGGTCATCCCAAGTAGATGATAAGTTGAATCGGTCCGGAGATCGCCTAAAAGGCACTGCACCCATTACAACGACGTACTCCAGTCCGATCATTCATCTTGAACTTCATGACCGCTGCCAATCTTTAACTGAATCTGAAAAATACTATTTGGAATCTTCCCAGTACAGTCTTGACGACAAGATGAAGATTCTCAATACCATAATCGTTACGTTGCAGGCCCATAAATGCGCAAAGTTGATTGAACAGCTCATGGTGCAGTTCGAAGATCAGCCACTGTTTGATTACATCGTTCACTTGGCATCTCGAAGTCAACGAAGCTCCGCCGATGATCTTTTGGAGATCGCGGAAGAATCGCTAAGTCTGCAACTTCCCACTCAAGTGCCTGCAGAGGAAATTTGGAGCAGAATCACTCAACCTGTTGAAATCAGTGAATCTGAAGATTCCATTGAAATAAAAGGATCGGTCAGTACGCCAGAAGGCGATCTCACCATTACAACCAAAGTCAAAAAGGCAGAAGTTCCGCCAGGCCCGGTCAAAGCTCAAGATGTTGCTCGCATTGTCGAACGAAGGAAAGAGACCATCACATTTTCCGAGGGACAAAAACCGACGTCGTTTGTTGCCAACCCCATTCGCTCAACTCCCAAACAGGCCGCGGAATCTGCCGTCATTGAACTCGAGCGGAAAACCCTAAACCCAAAACCGAAAGAAAGCGCCCCACCGGCACCATCGGCGGCCCCCACCCCTCAACCAACACCGACGACTCCACCCCAAGACAATAAAAAATCTCAAAGGCTGGTCTTTACTAGTGAAGACCACAGCCAACTAGACTCTTGTGACTCGCGGGGATTAACTTCAAAAATTTTGAAAAGCTCTAAAAAGGGCAAAGGAAGCGAAGTTGAACTCTTGGGAGTTAAGCTTGATTCAGGATTCGAATCTTACATGAAGTTTCCGGCCTCAGAAGCGGAAACTCTTGCCGCCGCCTTATTACCATTTGCTTATCAGTTGTTCGACTCACCGATTTACTGGGTGTTGTCAAAAAAATCCAAACAAGCCGCGGCCCTGGCTAACCAGCAAAATCAAGTTGAAGAAGAAAAAAAGCAAATCGTTAAAATTGATCTCCTTGTTTACAAATTTGATGACCGTACTCGAGACGTCAAAAAGCGAGAATTCCCCATTTCTGGAACTCCAAACCTCGGGGTTTACTTTGAAGCCACGATGAAACCCAAAGATTATGACAAGAGATTTACCTTCCAATTGGATCCAAGAACAGCCTATTGGTTGCGCACACGCATAGATCGCATTGCTCGCTGCATGGAAAATCAGGTCAACATAGCAAAAGGGGCGTCGCGGGACTCGGTGCGATCTTACATCTTAAGTCACCTTGTCCAACCGAGTTTGAAGCCTATCTTACCTGAGTAATATTATTCGGGATGAATGCGGGCTTGATTGACAGCAAAACTCCATCGCTTCAGCCGTTCGGTCCTTGCGCCTACTGAAATTTCAGAGCTGAATGTTCGGTCTTCCTGCCATATCGCCTTGATATCATCGTATGATTTCCATAAACCGCTGCCTAAACCGGCCATGAAAGCGGCTCCGGCGGCCGTCGTCTCCACCACTTTTGGACGAACACAATCGACACCAAGATAATCCGATTGAATCTGCATCAAAAGATTATTTGCCGCCGCTCCACCGTCAACCTTCAAGGTTTTCAATTTCTTTTTGGTATCTTTTTGCATCGCCAACAAGAGTTCAACATTTTGTAAGGCCATTCCCTCAAGCGTCGCTCTCGCCAAATGAGCCACTGTCGTTCCGCGGGTAAGCCCTGAGATTACTCCTCTTGCATGAGGATCCCAATGGGGGGCTCCAAGTCCAGTGAGGGCTGGCACAAACTGCACCCCTTGAGTATCAGCAACCTGCAAAGCCAGGTCTTCAATTTGGGAGCTTTTGTCGATCATTTTCAGGCCGTCTCTCAAGAATTGTACGGCGGCCCCGCAAATGAATGCCGAACCCTCAAGCGCATAGACAACTTTACTTCCCCACTGCCAAGCGACAGTCGTCAAACACCCGCTACGACTTGCTACCGGTTTGGGTCCGATATTCATCAGTAAAAAACTTCCGGTGCCATAGGTGCACTTCGCCTCACCCGGTGAAAAGCAAGCCTGCCCAAAAAGCGCCGACTGCTGATCACCTGCAATACCCGTAATGGGAATTCCATCGGGAAGTCCGGGGACACCCTTTGTCCTGCCGAAAAGTCCTATGCTCGGCTGAATGCGGGGTAATAAGCTTTGTTCAACTCCAAGAATCTTACAAAGATCTTTGTCCCATTGTAGCTTCTTGAGATCCATCAACAATGTGCGAGATGCGTTAGTCACATCGGTCGCATGCTCATCGCCAGCCGTGAGCCGCCAAAGCAAATAAGTATCAATCGTTCCAAAAGCAAGATTACCTGATCTTGCGCGAGATCGGGCGTGGGGAACATTGTCGAGAATCCAAGCAATCTTAGTTCCAGAAAAATAGGGGTCTAACAGCAATCCAGTCTTAGATCGAAACTGCGATTCTAGTTTTCGCTTCTTAAGAGAAGCACAAGTTTTGGCCGTGCGCCGATCTTGCCAAACAATGGCATTATAAATTGGATCGCCTGAAGATTTCTCCCAAACCAAAGTGGTTTCTCTTTGATTGGTGATTCCAATGCAAGCGATCTGGTTGGGCTTTACACGAGCATCGCTAAGTGCGCGCCCAACTGAGCCCAGCACGCTTTTCCAAATTTCCTCAGGATTGTGTTCAACCCATCCGGGTTGTGGGTAAATCTGCGGATACTCTTGATTGGCCTTCGATAAAATCGCGCCTTGGCTATTGAGCACAAGTGCGGTGCTTCCTGTCGTACCTTGATCGATTGCTAATATATAGGATTCCATGTGCTTACCTTTTTTGATCGTTGTCTAGACTCATGTCGAGTGTTATCAGGATCTTAAGCCGCCCTCAACTCGTTTGTGTTAGGATGATTGGTCCTATGAAGGCTTTTTTCGAAAAGAAAAAGGGAGTCTTTGGCCTCAAAGGCCTCCACCGCGATGACCTCATTTATAGCGTCGTCCCTCGCATGGTCATGGAAATAATTAGAAAGTATTTCAGACTCGAAGTGGAAGGGCTCGAATACTTACCAAGCCGGGGGAGATCGCTCATTGTCCCCAATCACTCAGGGTATGCGGGCTTTGACGCATTTGTTTTGGGACATGAAATTTTTAAGGCCACCCAAAGAATACCTCGCATACTGGCTCATCATTTGTGGTTCGTTCACCAGGCAACGGCCATTCCTTTACAAAAAATGGGCATTACAGAGGCCAGTATGGACAACGGGCTCAATCTCTTAAAAAAAAGTAATATGGTCATTTTGTTTCCCGAAGGGGAATACGGAAACTTCAAACCCACGGCGAAACGCTATCAGCTGCAGGATTTTAAACGGGGTTTTGTGAGAATGTCCATTCTAACCCGCACGCCCATTACTCCGGCTCTCATCATTGGCGCGGAAGAAACCCATATCAATATAAGCCAATTGAAATTCGCCAAATACTTGATTGGTACCGTTTTGCCACTACCGCTCAATGTGATACCACTTCCTGCAAAATGGAAAATTCGTTTCCTTGAACCCATCCACTTGGATTATCCTAAAGAAGCGGTGGAAGACCGCGGCCTCATGCTGAAGATCAGTCAGCAGGTCCGAGAAACCATGCAGTTTCATCTGGACCAAGAGATTCATAGCAGAGGTGCTGTCTATTTAGTTCGTTAATCAAAGAGTTAGGAGAAAGGACTCTCATGACTCAGCGAAACCGATATGTGTTTTGGTCTCTCCTTATTGGCTTGGGTCTTTTAGGGCTCATGATCGTAGTCGCAACTCCTGATCGAATCGAACAGACTCCTGTGGCTGCCGACATTGTGGTAAGTCAAAATAACGAAACATTAAAAAGCGCAAGAATTCCCGCCGCGCTGAAGGATGAAGGGATTAAGGCTCCCCTATCTGTTCGCGAAATAGAAAAGCGCTTTAAAACCAAGGTGACTATTGACCGCGATACGCGTGGTCAGCCGTTTCGCCTCTCGGCTAAAATCCCCCTCGATTCGTTCGGTCCGGAGGCAAAGACCCAAGTATTTTCGTTCATTGAGTCCGTCAGTCTCGCCCTCGGCATCGATCACGTTCGGCAATTGGCCGATGCGAAAACACAAAGTGGCGCACTTGGTACAATTCATAATCTTCAGCAAGAATATGAGGGCCTACCTGTCGAAGGCGCTCAGGTCCGAGTCCATGTTAATTCTCGTAATGAAGTCTTTATGGTTAACAGCACCTATTTACCAGGGCTCAACGAAATACCTCTAAACTTTGTCGTATCGCAGAAGCAAGCACAGGATCTTGCCTATCAACATGCCCGTGATTTAGATCCACAGAAACGAGCACCGAATGTCAGTCAGCCGGAAAAAGTGATTTATGAATTTGTTCAAACTTCGCGAGTTGCCGCGGCCTGGAAAGTACGGGTGGAGCAGCCTTGGTTGGGATCCAAACACGGGGTGGCACATTACTTTGTAAGTGCTGATCAGGCCGATCCACAAAATCCTTCGACGTTTGAACGCGTCGAACGAGCCCTCGAATAACTTTAGAAGATCAATTTAGTTTCATAAAACCGTTAAAATTCTGACGCCGACTAACCTATTGTCAAAAAACTGGTGTCTCAGTCCCATGGGAGCAAACCTGTGAAACCCGCTCCTGGATAGGAGTTTGCAAGTTACTAAGGTCGTGGGGATCAAGGGAGTTCTAGTTTCTTTATTTTTTCTGTTAGCGGCTTGCCAAGGGCAAAATACCGATCTTGTTGCCACCAAACTCATTGATGCTGCTAAATCTCAAAGACCTCCGACTCCTAGCCCAACGCCCGACCAAGGTCCGGGGCCCACAGGAAAATCAAATGCAAAGGTGATTTTTAAAAATCCACTTTATCGATCTCCTCAAACATCTGGGTACGTTTTGCGCTCAAACTCACAGGGGCAATACTCTGTCACACCCTCATCCGCCATAAACTACGATCACTTGCTCATCGATGTTGAAATTACTGAAACTCGAAACGGACTTTTAGAAAACCAAGACTTTTCTGTCCTAACTGAAACGGCCAACGGCCAAGGTCAAATGATCAATTCCGGTCTCCAACGAGCAAAACCCGATGCTCAAGGCCGTTGGCTCTTTTCTTCGGTCGGTGATTCCCATCGACGCCTCGGTCAATTGATGGCGTATTATTGGATTCATAGTCAAAAGCAAGCGTTCGAAGGAATTTTACCAAATAGCTGGCATTGCAAACAGCGAGGCATCAAAGTCTATTCGTCCTGTTACGACATCAACGGTTCTTTTAGTCAAAGTCAGGGGCTGGGGCCCAATGCTTTTTGGGCTGGTTCTGACGCCAATCTTGTTTGCATGAGCTATTTAGGACCGTTTGAATCTTCTTACGACGCCAGTGTTTATGATCATGAAATGGGACACGCCAATATCGACTACGGAACAAACGGACAAATCGTTCAAGGTCGAAATTATGGAGTCGGTTGTCGCTTCAGCCGGTCAGCCCTCTGCTGCTCGTCCGCTGACGGTTGTGCCGGCGCCATTAACGAAGGTCAAGCTGATGTTCATTCGTATATTGTGTTTAACTCCGGCGCACTGGGTGAGTTCTTCACAAATACTTCAGCGGGATTAGAAGGTCGCAACGCCGAACTTAACGGTAATCTTACCGCACAAGCTATGTTTAACGGGACCGCCATCGATCCTGCTTCGCAGCAGGCCTACGGCCAATACGGCCCAGAAATTCATTTGATGGGCGGTGTATGGGGCGCTGCTTGGTGGACCTTGCGCAATCGTATTGGATCGAAAAACGCCGATAAAATCTTTTTGGCCCATCTTGAATTGTTAACCGGAAACGACAGCTTTAAAACTGCGTTGGGCGTCATCTTAACGGCCCATGACCAGCTCTTAAATCAAGGAAATCTTATCCAAAACTTTAGGTCCGACATCACCGCGTCTTTTTCTAAACATGGAATTGTTCAGTAATTTCATTCTCGATCTGGGAGATCGGTTCCAATGGCTCGCAATAAACCGCCCCATTCTTGCCGGATACCTGCAGGTTCCTCAGAGGTACCAACGCAGCCCCGCATCACTAATGTTCCAGCAACAAGGGCAACAGCAAGCAACAAAACATACTCCAAAACAACTTGTCCGGTACGTCCAAAGAGGTTACCCTTAATATTCGTCATGGAACAAAAACAACCCCATACCGAACCTAAAAAACGTCTCGAGCTCAAAGTACCAAATTTGCCACTTTGGGCCAAAGTCGCCATCATGTGTGTCATCGTCTTCGGAATCGGCATTGGCTACCTCAACTCTCTTCATGAGCATGCCGAATTTACGGGCCGAGTGCAAGGTGGACAAACGGAACTACCTCCGCCAGAGAGCCGAAAACAAGTTGCTGATATCGAATTTAAGGACTCCCAAGGGGCGGTGAAAAAACTTAGCCAATTCCGGGGGAAAATAGTGTTGCTGTCGTTTTGGGCGAGCTGGTGCACGCCTTGTCTGGTAGAGCTTCCGACCTTTAGTGAGTTGCATAATAAATTGAACCGAAAAGGTCTGGAGATTATTCCGATCAATGTTGATGAGCCTGATGTCGCCAGCGAATTTGTTCCGCACTTTTGGCAAACGCGAAATTTTCCATTTACTAATTTTTTTGATATCGACAAAAAGGCCCAAAGTACTTTCGAAGTCGAAGGGCTGCCCGCGAATTTTGTCATCGATCGTAAAGGTCGGCTGGTGGCCCAGGGCTTCGGAGCCAATGACTGGGGCGACGAGAACTCAACGGGCTTTATGGAGCTTTTGCTAAACGAGCCTGAACAAGATGTCCAAGCCTTGCCAGAAAGTAACCCGCAATAACATCCCAAGCATAGTGCTGCTTCACAGTTAAAGTGGAAATACTGATGATAATGGCCCACACCAAGACTCGCCATGCCAGGTCGCGACGAGCATCAGCTACAAAAAATGCCGTCAAAAAAGCATAGGTAACGTGAAGTGACGGAAAGCAATTAATAGGCTGATCAAGGACGTAAATAAACTTCAGCGGCAAATCAATGAGCCTAAATGCTTCAAATTCGGGCCGCACAATGGTTACCGGAAAAAACACAAAAAAGACAAAGGCCACATTGCTTGCGCCAAAAAATGTGAACATCATTCGCTTAATCATCGCGGGATCAGTGACATAGAGTATGGCTAATAAAGGAAATGGGTACACCGTCAGATAAATAATCGAAGTCCAACTGATCAACGGGACATGATCTAGAACTGTCAATGGAAGGGTACGGGGAGCAAAAAGGGCTCCTTTATTCAAAATAAAATAAACGACGACGCAGTAGGCATAGACGAGCGCGTAGAGCTTTGCATTTTGTTTTATATGATTGGGCATGCTTGGTAATTACCGTTTAATCCTTGAATCATTTTACATACCTTTAGTGACGCCGCTTCCAGGCGATTTTCATCATTGGTTTCAACCTGTACGGAGTTGACGACTCCAAGAACAAAGTGAGCGCCAAAAGGCTCAGTGGCGAAGTACTCTTGGTTGGCGAAAACTTGCTCATAGAGACTGGTCGAGGGGTAAAGCATGACGATCATGTTCGGGATATCTAAAGGCAACTCTCTCAATCTCAATCCCGCTGTCAGTAATCGCTCTTGAATATCAAAATAAAGCTTCAAAGCTTCAGATTCTTGCGTGTCTGAAAAGTAGAGCCTCAAGGGCCCGTCAATAATCGCCGTATTAAATGCTTCGTGATAAAACTTGGACTGCGTCACCAACGGTTCTTGCGTAACCATGACTCTCCCCCCAAGCTGCTTTCCCCTAGTTCTGTTCCCAGCTTAAGAATGGCCAATTCGAAAAAGCAACCGTTTTATTCGTTCTTAATAATCTCTTTTTAGGAGTAACAGGGTTACAATCCGCCCAAGGACCTGGTACCGGAAGTTACCAAATACAACTATTTAGTCTATCCCCAGGGGTAAGAGTACGAATTCCGTTGGTTGTATCGCCATCGGGACAGCTCGCTGAGCCATCAACGCAGTGATACCCATTACTCAGATAATGAACGTTATCAAAACAACCTGTAGAGCGTGGAATACCGGTCGAGCGGGATTTGTCTTTGCAGAAACGAGTGGTGTCCCCGCCCAACTCGGACAAGCACCTTTCACAAGCGGAGTGCTCATTGGGCCCCTGATACTCGCAAAGTTGCGGAGTAGGCGTTGGAGTCGGCGGCGGAGGAGTTGCCGTTGCCGATGGGCTTGGCGTTGGGGTGGCCGATGGCAATGGCGTTGCCGATGGACTCGGTGTCGGAGTTGGTGACTGGGGAACGATCGGGCACACGGTCACTTTATAAGGTGGTGAGTCTTGGGGGAAGAGTCCATCGCTTGCCGAAGTAAACTGCAAAATAATCGGAACCTCAGTGCAAACCGGAACCGTATCCCCTTCAATGCTGAAGCTAAATTCAGTTAACTCGCCTGGTTCAACATCCCCAGAAAATCTGCCGCTTTCGACGAGCAATCCCATAGACTGACGATTAATGAAAACCGACTCTTGAAGCCGCAGCCATTTTCGGGTGCCATTGTTTCGAATGGTCAGACGGATGAGTTTGATCTCGCCTATTTGAATGGTCAGTGGTCCCGGAGGGTCGATAAGTAAAAATTCTCCATGAAGCCCCTGGTGAACTTCCGATGCCGCCGATTTGCTTTTAGTACCCCAATCGCGGTCAAAGGGGTCTTTATAAGAGCAATTTTGATAAGAGAGCAGAATCCCCAAAACAATGGGCATTAAAATGATTAAGAATTTTCTTTTACTGCCATCAACCATGACGGTTCTCCGCACCCAGTCTACTTTTCGGAGTTTTTTGTCAAAACATTAGGCAGGACTTAGGACGAGCAGTTTTGAAACAAGAGGACGTGAAGGGCCATCAAACCAACAACCCAAATCCAATAAGACGGTATTCTGGTGTTTTTTCCGCCATGCCTCATGGTTAAGTTATCGGAAACTCAGCAATAAACTAAAATTTTAGAAGTTTTCCGGAAGTCGCCACCAGGCGCGGAACTTGAGGTTGCCCAAACTGATAAAAAACAGCCGCGGCTGAGTCCGACTCAAAAGCAACAAAATCACAATCAAAACCAGGCAAAAGTGCCCCTTTGGAATTTTGCAGTCCCAGGGCATACGCCCCATTGAGTGTCAGCGCGGTGATAATTTCGTGGGTAGCCATTTCCATATATAAAGCGGCCAATACCCCCACCAAGGAAATGTCCTGGGTCGGCGAAGTTCCCGGGTTGAAATCTGAAGCCAAACAGACACGGGCACCTGAATTTAATAGATCTCGCGCTGGTGCATACCCGGTCTTTAAATAAAATGCCGTTGTAGGCAGCAGCGTTGCCGTAGTTTCGGAATTTGCCAAGAGCGTAATCTCCTTAGGCCCAATTTTAAGCAAGTGGTCTGCTGACAGTGCCTTGTGATGAACGGCAAATTCCGTTCCGCCGGTCAGCTCTAATTCGTCGGCATGAACTTTCAGGGGCAAACCGAGTTTTTGACAGCCATGAGCCAACAGCTCTCCGTCGGTTACGTCAAAAAATCCTTTATCAATAAAAATATCGGCGTAATGGCAAAGTCGAGCTACTTTTTCGAGCCAAGGCCCGGTCACCAAATCCACGTACGCTTTTTTATTTCCCTTAAATTCAACCGGAACGTCATGAGCCGCTAAATAGGTAGAGACAATCGTTGCAGGTTGTTTCTTTTGAGCGCCATTGAGACAGGCCAAAATCTTTTGCTCTGTTTTCAGATCCAGACCGTATCCCGATTTCGCTTCAATGGTCGTAACGCCCTGAGATAAAAAGTGCGCGATGCGCTCTCGAGCTAACCCATCAAGGGTTTTGGGACTAGCCTTTCGAGTTTCGGTAACTGTTCTTAAAATTCCGCCACCTTGTGCTGCAATTTCTTGATAACTCGCCCCATTCAAACGCTTTTCCAAATCCGATGATCGATCTCCAGCGAATACCAAATGGGTATGACTGTCGACAAATCCTGGCAAAACTAATCGACCATCAAGATTGACACGTTTTGCTTTTTTGAATGTGCTCGGAAGCTCCGTTCGCTTTCCAACCCAAA
>JADLCR010000035.1 GCA_020847095.1 Oligoflexia bacterium
GACGCTTGCTCATCTCAGTGGAGTTCTCTTTGCAAAACGAATGAGGTCTTTGTGCCAAAGCTATTTGGAAGAGTAAGTTGCTGAAAACATGAGCAATACTAAGGTCGAGTCTTTAGACAGGGACTTTTGGTGTTTCAAAGGGTCCCTATGCAGAGATTTTTGCGTAGACTTTCGAATCCACATGAGGAGATTTTGCCAATGTATATCCGATTCTCAGTTTTCGCACTGAATTGCCTTTGATTGTATTTGCTTGTCATGAATACCGGCCTCTGATCTAATTTTGGATGCATAAACCAATTTAAGTTGAGGAAGATTTGAATGGCTGAATCTGAGCGATGGTTATCAGTTGAAGAAATCGCACAACACTTAGGGGTTTCAAAAGAAACCGTTTACCGTTGGCTGGAAAAACAAAAAGTTCCAGCTCATCGAATTGGCAAGCTTTGGAAATTCAAGCCTTCAGAAGTGGATCAATGGGTTATGTCTGGCGAAGCTTCAGGCTTAAACCATGAGCCGGGAGCAGATAGGTGAACGCTGTTGAGATCGAAGAAGCAGTATCTAGGTTAGCGGAAGAGCCTTTCGATCCAGCAAGCTTCCCGTATGCCTTTTTGGAGGCATTCGGGAATAAAGTTACAACCATACAGCGCCTACGTACTGGTTCGTCTAACAAGTCCGACATTGATGGCTGCATACTTCAGCATAACAACATTCACATATCCGTATCTCCAGTTGGAAAAACCCAAGAAATGCTTGGAAAATTGCGTGAGAGCCCAGCAACAATTCGTCATAAGGCTAAATTCATTCTTGCAACTGATGGGAAGGAGTTTCAAGCCGAGGACATTTCATCGGGTGAAACTGTTGCCTGCGAATACAAAGACTTCCCAGATCACTTTGGCTTTTTCTTGCCTCTTGCTGGAATCTCGACCGTACAGCAAATCCGAGAAAGTTCGTTCGACATTAAAGCAACGGGTCGTCTAAATCGACTCTATGTTGAGCTTCTGAAAGACAACCCAAAATGGGGTTCCGCAGAGCGCAGACATGACATGAACCACTTTATGGCGCGACTTATTTTCTGTTTCTTCGCAGAAGACACCGAAATTTTCAGCGAGGTAGGTCTTTTCACAAAAACAGTACAGCAAATGAGCGCAAGTGACTCATCGAACACCCACGAAGTAGTTAGTGAAATCTTTCGAGCAATGGCGACGACGGCCTCCGGTCGTAGGCACGCTAATCTTCCTCGCTGGGCTGATTTCTTTCCGTATGTAAACGGAGGTCTTTTCTCAGGTAGCACTGAGGTCCCTCGCTTCAGCAAAATTGCTCGCGCCTATTTGCTCAGTATCGGCGCTTTGGATTGGAAAAAAATTAACCCAGATATTTTTGGGTCAATGATTCAGGCCGTAGCCGAAGATGAAGAACGTGGTGAGCTTGGGATGCACTATACTAGTGTCTCAAATATCAAACGCGTGCTTAATCCACTCTTTCTGGATCATCTTCGATCTCAGCTTGAAAAGGCTGGCGACAACCAAAGGATGCTTCTCAATCTTCGCAAAAGAATTTCAAGAATTCGTGTTTTTGATCCAGCGTGCGGGTCAGGAAATTTTCTCGTTATCGCATATAAAGAAATGCGTGAAATTGAAAATGAGATCAACAAACGACGAAAGGAAGAGCATTTACGAAGCGAAATTCATCTAACCAACTTCAGAGGTATTGAGCTCCGTGATTTTCCAGCTGAGGTAGCTAGACTCGCTCTTATCATCGCAGAATATCAGTGTGATGTTTTATATCGAGGACAAAAGGAGGCGCTTGCAGAGTTCCTTCCTTTAGAGTCAGAAAATTGGATAACTTGTGGAAATGCGCTAGAAATTGATTGGACTAACGCGTGCCCTACTTGCGAGGGCGAGGAAGGAGAAGTTTATATTTGCGGCAATCCTCCCTATAAAGGGAGAAATAAAAAGGGAGATAAGGAGAAGGCTGAAACCATAAGTGTCTTTGCAAAATACGGAGGATCATACGCCTCCCTTGACTATGTAGCTAATTGGCTCATTAAATCCGCAGAATATTGTAGCGCCACTGTAACGGCAAAGGCTGGTTTAGTTGCAACAAACTCCGTTTGCCAAGGTGAGCAGGTGGCGTTGCTATGGCCGCTTATTTTCAAGTTGGGTGTTTGCATACCATTTGCTCATACATCTTTTAAGTGGTCGAACCTAGCTACATATAACGCAGGGGTGACGGTAATCGTTGTAGGGCTAGGTAGAGCCAATGGTAATGAAAGCATATTGTACTCAGATGAGGAGGCAAGAAAGGTTCGTTTTATCGGCCCCTATCTTGTGCCGAACTCAAACGTAATCGTGCCTAAAAGAGAAACCCCTCTTTCGGAAGTGGGCATGATGTTCTTGGGAAATATGGCCAAAGATGGTGGAAATTTAATAATGGATCCTCATGAAGCATCGTCTCTTATTGCAAGAGGGGTAGATCCTAAGTTCATCAAAAAGTTTTTTGGCTCGGAGGAGTTAATTCACGCGAAGCCGCGTGCTTGCCTATGGATTGACGATGCTAACGCAGAACGGGCATTGGAGAGTCAGGCTGTATCTGAAGTTGTAAATAGAGTAAAAAATTTTCGATTGGCTAGCAAAGCTCCATCAACAAGAAATTTCGCAAACGTCCCTTACAAATTTGTTCAGATTTCAGCACGAACGGGGGAGCGAGCAATAATTATTCCGAGAGTATCTTCAGAAAGCAGGCCATTTCTTCCAGTAGATTATTTTGCGGATATGCCCGTTATTGGTGACAAATGCTATGCTATTTATGATGAACCAATCTGGAATTTAGCCATAATTGCATCAAGGCTTCATCTTGTGTGGATCGGCACGATTTGCTCTCGATTAGAGATGCGCTTTTCCTATGGAAACAAGCTTGGTTGGAATACCTTCCCTTTGCCTCCTCTCACTGATCAAAATAAAGTAGACCTGAACCGATGCGCAGAAGATATCTTGCTTGCCCGTGAAGCTCATTTCCCAGCGACGATAGCAGATCTTTACGAACCTGACTCAATGCCTGATGATTTATGTCGAGCTCATGAAAGAAACGATGAGGTTCTCGAGCGTATTTACATCGGTAGGCGATTCAAAAATGATAGTGAGCGGTTAGAAAAACTATTTGAACTCTATACAAAGATGGCCGCTGCACCTAAAGCCGTGGCCGAAGCTAAGCGTAAATCTAAAAAGAAGGAATCACAGGCATGAAGCCAAAAATTTCAGTACCGACAGTCACTGCTAAATATGCCTGCAATGGCAGCTCAACAAAAGAAAATGGTATGGGTATGCGAGTCATGCAAGAGCGTGCCTACCAAAAGCGTGGTGAGCAATACTTATTGATTAAGTCGCCTCCCGCATCTGGAAAAAGCCGTGCTTTGATGTTTATAGCACTCGATAAGTTGGGCAACCAGGGATTGCGAAAAGCATTAATTGTTGTTCCAGAAAAAACTATTGGTGCCAGCTTCAACGACGAACAACTTACGAAGTATGGCTTTTGGGCAGACTGGACTGTCGTTCCTAAATGGAATCTCTGCAATGCTCCTGGCGGAGATAACGGCGGCAAAGTCGATGCGGTTAAGTCATTTTTAGAAAGCACAGATCGGGTCCTAGTCTGTACTCACGCTACATTCCGCTTTGCCGTGGATAAGTTCGGCATTGAGGCTTTCGACAACTGCCTGATTGCCATTGATGAGTTTCATCATGTGAGCGCAAACCCAGACAACAAGCTCGGATCTCATCTTGGTCAATTTATGGCGCGAGATAAGGTTCATGTCATCGCAATGACTGGTTCCTATTTTCGTGGAGACGCAGAGGCCGTCTTGTCTCCTCAAGATGAGGCACGGTTTGAGACGATCACATACACTTACTACGAGCAGCTGAATGGGTATCAATACCTAAAGCAGCTCGACATGGGCTATTATTTCTATACAGGCTCTTATAGCGATGAAATCTTGAATGTCCTAAACCCTGCCGAAAAAACAATTCTTCATATCCCTAACGTCAATTCGCGCGAAAGTACCAAAGACAAGATCAAGGAAGTGGAACATATCCTCGGAGAGCTGGGAACATGGCAAGGTACTGACGAGAAAACTGGTTTTCATCTTGTTAAGTGTGCCGATGGCAGAGTGCTGCGCATCGCAGACTTAGTTGATGATGATGCTAAACGAGCCAAAGTCCTCGCATCTTTGCGAGATCCGACCCAAAAGGACAACCGCGATCATGTCGATATGATTATTGCTCTTGGAATGGCTAAGGAAGGTTTTGACTGGATTTGGTGTGAGCACGCACTAACTGTTGGCTATCGCTCTAGCCTGACCGAAATCATTCAGATCATCGGACGAGCTACACGCGATGCCAAAGGGAAAGAACGAGCCCGCTTTACAAATTTGATCGCGGAACCTGATGCCTCTGAGGAGGCCGTAGCGGATGCTATTAACGATACGCTAAAGGCGATTTCGGCAAGTTTGTTGATGGAGCAGGTTCTTGCTCCAAGGTTCAATTTCACACCCAAAAATCCAAACAGTCAGCCTTTGGAGGGATTTGATTACGGCGAATGCGGATACGACCCATCGAAAGCAAATATTGGGTTCAATAAAGAGACTGGGCAATTTCAAATTGAAATAAAAGGACTAACAGAACCTCAAAGCAAGGAAGCGAAGCGAGTTTGCCAAGAAGATTTGAACGAGGTGATTGCTTCTTTTGTCCAGGACAAGACTGCCTTGGAGCGTGGGCTATTTGACAGCGAGATGGTCCCAGAAGAATTAACTCAAATCCGCATGGGAAAGATTGTTAGAGATAGGTACCCAGAACTTACTGAAGAGGATCAAGAAGCCGTTCGCCAGCACGCGATTGCGGCCCTCAATCTTACTCAACAAGCCAAATCGTATCTGACTGTGAATGATAACACAGTTGAGTATCAGGCAAATACGGCTCTCATCGATGGTATCCGTAAATTTGCAATGGATGTCCGAGAGTTGGAGATTGACCTAATTGATCGCATCAATCCATTTGGCGAAGCATATGCGATTCTTGCAAAGACGATGGATGAAGAACGTCTCAAGCAGGTCGCGAATGCGATTGCTGGCCGGAAAGCTAGTATTTCCATCGAAGAAGCCAGGGAGCTTGCGAAGCGAGCTAAAAAATTCAAAGACGAGCGCGGCAGATTGCCATCTCTGACCGCACAAGACCCTTGGGAAAAGCGAATGGCAGAAGGAATTGCGGTTTTGCAACGCCATACCGCAAGTAAGAAAAATGACTGAAGATACTTCTGACGAACAACTACTTGCAGATTTAGGTATTGAGATTGAGCCAGAGTCTCAATCCAGTGGCTCCGCTCGTGATTTGCGTATAATTGCCGGATTTGAAGAGATTGAAAAGTTTGTGGAGCTCAATGGTCACCCACCTGAGCATGGTGAGAACAAGGATATATTCGAGCGCATATATGCAGCTCGCCTTGATCGTATTCGAGCCTCAGAAGAGTGCCGTAATGTTTTGGTTGGCAAAGATAGGTTCAACTTATTGCAGGGCTATGAAGCCGAGCCCGATGACCAGGCAGATGAAATGGATGATGAAAGCCTTCTTGCTGAGCTTGGCGCTATCCCATCAGCGGAGTCTGATATTACAAAACTCAAGCATGTCAGGACTCGTGCCGAAGTACGTGCCGCAGAGGAAATGGCCCGGCGAACTCCCTGTGTTGATTTTGATAAGTTTAAGCCACTGTTTACTCAAGTCCAAAAGGATATCGCTGAGGGAGAGCGAGAAACGATTTCTTATAAGTATGGATCGAAAGTGAATGCTGGTGATCTATACATATTGAATGGGCAAAAAGCTTACGTGGCAAATGTAAGCGAAGAAATTCTCGACGAAGATGATAAGACGGATCGTCGTCTCCGAGTGATATTTGATAATGGAACAGAAAGTAATTTACTACTTCGATCCCTTCAAAGAGCTCTATTGAAAGACACTACTAGCCGAAGAATTACCGATCCAACGCTCCAGGGCCCTTTGTTTTCTGGAATCCCAGAAGCAAGCGATACGGCGAGCGGTACTGTCTATGTCTTGCGAAGTAAATCAGATCATCCCACAATTTCAAAAAGTCGAGATGTAATTCACAAGATCGGGGTAACAAGTGGCAACATTGAAAAACGCATCTCTAACGCAAAGATTGATCCAACATTTCTAATGGCTGACGTTGAGATTGTTGCATCATATGAGCTATCCAATATGAGCCGATCAAAGCTTGAGGGCGTAATTCACAAATTTTTTGAACCTGCTCGGCTTGATATTGAAATCAAAGATAGGTTTGGAAACCCAGTCGTGCCGCGCGAGTGGTTTCTTGTGCCTCTATTTATTATCAACGAAGCGATTGAGCGGATCAAAGATGGATCAATCGTCCACTGTAGATACGATGTTAAGATCGGCAAAATCGTGGAAGGCAATTCGAGTGTGTAGAACTGAAATTGGAGTATAAATGTACGTTTCAAAGGTAAGGATTGAAAACTTCAAACGATTTAAAGGCGCATTCACTCTTGAATTGAATCAGGGTACAAACATACTTGTTGGGAATAACGAAGCCGGTAAGTCGACGATTATAGAAGCGATACATCTTGGCCTCACTGGATTGCTTAATGGACGTCCAGCCAAAAGCGAACTCACGCAATACCTTTTTAACAAAGAAGTAGAGCTAGAATATTTGCAAAGTTTGCGAGGTACAGAACCAAAAGCACCGCCATACATCTTAATCGAGTTATATATAGCTAGCGAGGATGATTCGCCGGCGCTGGCAAAGCTCGAAGGCAATGGTAATAGCGAAAAAACAGACGAAAGAGGAGTGTCATTTAAAATAGAGTTCGATAGCACCTATCAGACTGAATACTCCCAACTTGTGAGTGCTGGAAATATAAACAGCTTACCAATTGAATATTATAAAATTTCTTGGAAATCCTTCGACCGTGATTCAATTACCGCGAAAAGCATTCCTCTTAAATCAGCCTTAATCGATTCAACAGGAACAAGAGTTCAAAATGGATCAGATCCCTATGTCTCCCGTATCATTAGAGAAAACTTAGAAGATAAAGAACGCGTTGAAATTTCCCAAGCCCATCGTCAGATGAGAGAGAATTTCATGACAGCTCCGGCAGTTGTGGCAATTAATGGCAAAATAAATTCAGCCGCTGCAATTTCTGACAAAGAAGTGAAAATCTCTGTAGATATGGCCACTCAAAATGCTTGGGAAATGAGTCTAATGACTTATTTGGACAACATACCTTTTCATTACATTGGTAAGGGTGAGCAGAGTGTTGTAAAGACAAGCCTTGCCTTGAGTCATAAAAAATCTCAGGAAGCTAGTCTCCTTTTAATTGAGGAACCAGAGAACCACCTATCACATACCAGACTCAATGAACTTATTAACAGAATACTGTCTGCCAATAACGAAAAGCAAATCGTTGTCTCAACCCACAGTAGTTTCGTTGCAAATAAATTGGGATTAAACTCACTTATCTTTCTGAATGACTCTAAATGCACTCGTCTAAACGCGCTTTCGGCAGAGACACAATCGTTTTTCTTGAAGTTGGCTGGTTATGACACCCTAAGAATGATTCTTTGCAAGAGAGCTATTCTTGTTGAAGGTGACTCAGATGAATTGGTTGTCCAGAAAGCATATCTGAAAAATAAAGGAAAACTCCCAATTGAAGATGGAGTAGATGTCATTTCTGTAGGTACATCCTTTTTGAGATTTCTAGAAATAGCAGAAAAAATAAGTAAGCCCGTTGCAGTAGTTACTGACAATGATGGTAGTGTTGAGGCTCTAAATAAAAAATACGTTTCGTATGTCGGCTCTAATAAAAAGCCTAATATCGATATTTGTTTTGATGGCAATGTGGACACTGGGAGTCTTGAGAATTTCAACTACAATACTCTTGAACCGAAATTGCTAAAAGCAAATAGCCTCGCACTTTTGAATAAGGTATTTGGAACATCACACGCAACTAATGATCTTTTGCTGAATTACATGAAAGTAAATAAGACCTTCTGTGCATTAAAAATCTTCGACTCTAATGAAGAAATAAAATTCCCAGAGTACATTCGCAATGCAATCTGAAGTGGGTACGTCAAAACATCTATTTGTTATCGCATCTGCCGGCTCTGGTAAGACAACTTACTTGGTCGAAGAGGCGTTAAAAATTAAGGATAAAAATGTACTCATCACTACCTATACCGAAGTAAACGATGGCGAAATAAATTACAAAATAATAGAAAAGAACAGGTCTATCCCACCAAATATTAATATTCAAACGTGGTTCTCTATGCTGATTAAGCATGGGGCTCGCCCATACCAAGGGTATTTAATAGAAGATGATATTACTGGAATGATTTTGGCGCAGGGCCAGTCTGCCCCGTTCACAAAAGAGATCGACATGAGCCATTATTTCTCCAGAGATGTTAAGGTGTACTCTGACAAGCTCGCAAAGTTTGTTATCAAGTGTAATCAGGAGTCTAAGGGAAAAGTAATTTCAAGAATTGCACGTATATATAGCCACATTTTTATAGATGAAGCTCAGGATTTAGCAGGCTACGATTTAGATTTTGTTCGGTTGCTTTGTAATGCTGGTATAAATGTTGTACTTGTCGGTGATCCACGGCAAGGCACCTTCTCCACTAATAACTCTGCAAAAAATAAGAAATATCGACGTTACGAAATTATAAATTATTTCGAGGATAGTCCAATTGCTAATCTGGAAATTATTGATTCGCTACTAACTACGAATCATCGGAGCATTCAGAAAATTTGCGATTTGGCAGACAAACTTTTTCCTGAGTTCAATAAAACTAAATCAAGAAACAATATCAATGGAAACCACAATGGGATTTTTTTGATAAGAAAAAAGGATATCAGTAAATATATCGCCAATTTCAGGCCGCAGATTCTTCGAGACAGCAAGAGAACATCTGTTGACCAAAGTGGACCAGTTATGAATTTTGGTGCTTCAAAGGGATTAACTTTTGATCGAGTGCTGATTTATCCAACAAAACCAATGGTTAGTTGGCTGAAAGACAACGACAGTGAGTTGGCTGATATGAGTCGGGCAAAATTTTACGTAGCCATAACTCGTGCCAGACAGAGTGTGGGCATAGTCTATGACTTCAAAGATTCGGAAACAATTGATGGCTGTGAGAAGTATGTAGGAGATTCGTAGCTTGAAGCAAATACCCAAACTTCTCAGCAAAACTCGCCTTATGCGTGGCTATCAATGCCTCAAGAGCATTTATTTGACGATTCATAATAAAGGGCTTGAGCCACCCGTCACTCCAGATTTGCAAGCCATCTTCGATCAGGGAAATGTTGTCGGAGCAGAAGCGCGTAAGAAATATCCTGAAGGCGTATTGGTAGATTTCCCTGCGTGGGACTTTTTTGGATCGCTAAAAAAGACTCGCGAGCTTTTAAAGATTGAAACCGAAGTAATTTTTGAAGCAGCCTTTGAATATAAAGGTTGCTATGCGAGGGCTGATATAATCAGTTATTCAAAAGAGACAAAGAGATGGTCGGTTTATGAGGTTAAATCCACAACAAAAGTAAAAGATGAACATTTGGACGATGTTGGTCTCCAGGCATGGATTATGGCTAACGCTGGGCTTCCGATTGAGAAAATCAGCATCATGCATTTGAATTCAAGTTGTCGTTATCCAAATCTCAAGAATCTATTCACTGAAGTTGATGTAACTGAGGAGCTTCGCAATCGACACACATCTATTCTACCAAGATTGACAGAGATTTTCAAAACAATCCGATTGGAAACTATTCCAAATATTGATATCGGCCCACACTGTTCATCTCCCAATGACTGTCCATTTAGTTCGCATTGTTGGCGCGAAAAACAGATTCCAAACCTAAGTGTTTTCAATCTTCCTGGAATAAAGGCAAATAAATGGGAGTTATATTCAAACTGAATTTTGAAATTGGATGATCCGAGATTGACTGAATTGACCCCAATACAACAAAGAGTTGTCGATGTCTACAAAACCAAAAAAAGATATACTGATATTGCTGGCATCAAGAATGCGTTAGCAAGTTGGAAATTTCCACTAATCTTTTTGGACTTTGAAACAATCAATCCAGCAATTCCTCGATATGAAAACACTGGGCCTTATCAACAAGTCCCATTTCAGTTTAGCGCCCATATTTGGGAGTCGCCAGAATCAGAGTTGGTGCACAAAGAATATCTACATATAGACTCAAGCGATCCACGTCCAAAACTAATCCCACTTTTGATGGAAGCGTGTAAAGGAGTCGGAAATATCGTGGCCTATTATTCAGCCTTTGAAACCCAAAGAATTGAAGAGTTGGCAGATTATTCTAAGGAACACAAGGCTGGTCTTCTGAAGCTTTTGGATCGTTTTGTCGATCCACTCCCGATCTTTAGAGATTTTGTTTATGACAACGGATTTGAGGGCTCCTTCAGTTTAAAAACTGTAGCTCCATCAATTCTTGGCGATAGCCACTCCTACGAGGGGGTGGTGGTCGCCGATGGATCAGCTGCTCAAAGAGCTTTTGAGGAAATTATAAATCCAATTACAAATAGTGAGCGTCGTGAGAAACTCATCAAGGCGTCTCTTGAGTACTGCAAAAAGGATACGCAAGTCATGGTTGACCTAGTGAAGTGGTTGATGGGCTCACATCAAGTTGAGGGGGGTTGATGACTTGTCTGATTCCTGTTTTGAAGAAAGAATCTCACAAAGACCTTGGAATCGCAGATACGATCCTTAGCCTAGAGACTGATATGGCTTTAAAATGCAGACTTGGCATTTATGCAATTCAGTGGACCTTTCACAAATCTGAAAACAAAGAAAAGCTTTTTCGAACAAATCCCATGAATACGTTTCAGGCTCGCTTATTGGAAAGTGCATTGAAAAAGGCAGCAATGGATACCTACAGTCAGGCAAGTGAGTTTGTTAAAGAAGCTGGCCTGAAAAGAGAAAATATTGTGGGGTTGGATACTTTGAGAAATCACCGCCATTATCATTCGCACACATATGTTGGCAGCTTCAACGATAAGCAAGTAAGAGAATTTATAGAATCGGATAAGCATTACCGAGATGATGTCGCGTTGAGAACTTGGCAAGTTAGATCATCCGTAATTCAGATTATGATAAAAAACAAAATTGAAGTTAAAAATCCACTTCGTATAAATCCCAATCCAGAATTGGCAGAGCTTGTTTACAATGTATTTAGAGCATCATGTAAGGACATGGGAACTCTTACTCCTGAGGTTGTCGGATCTACCCTCACAATGTTTTCAATGGTCTTAATGGCCAAGTATGCCGAGGTATTTCAGGAAGAGTTTTTGAAAACTTATAGTGAAGGGCCGCTCCTTTTTTGATTAACATCCTGGCAAAAAATGCGGTGAATTAAAGAATGGGCGCGACTCCACTTTTCGTATGGCGGTGCGAAAAATGGGTTAGTGCCCGGGTTTAAGTTCACTGAGCAAACGAGGCTGATTTGCCTTCAAACGTGACGGATATTTTCTTAACCCATTGGGCATTGACTTTTATGACGTCAATCCGCGCCGGATTAGCTGGGGTAGCACGGTTAAATATGTCCAATGCCAAAGCGTAGAAATGTTCACAATCACTTCGTGAGATATTATTGGGAAAAAGAATTAGCACGTTGTTCATATCGTAAGTTCTCTCATAAAAGCGGGATGATTTCGATTCCAATTCAAAGCCGAAGCCGCTACAGGAATTCTCATCTTTAAACACTCGGATGATTTCCAGAACTCCATATTTTCCTGACAGAAAGTATCTGTTCCATGAAGGGATATCTATGTGAGACGAATCGTTTTTCACCCCAAATCCACCGGTCACATTATAAGTGTTCGAAGTGGTGGCCGAGGAAATGCCAGAAAACAAAATGATTGCCAAAAAGAGAGAAGATAGTTTCATAAGTACTCCTTATGACCATCGTGTATATGGCAATGCAATGAACAATAACAACTGTTTGTCTGGGTTAATTACCTGAATAATTTTTAGCGATAAAGATAGGTTGCTGTACCTAAGTCTCGTGAAACTAACCTACAGGTAACTATTACCAAACTCCTTATTGCCAACGCCCAATACGCCGATGAGAAAACGAATGAATAATGCGAGTTTTCTGAGCAAAACAAAACTCATGAGTGGTCTACAATGTGCCAAGAAACTGTACTTTGACTTCCGCCCTCCAAACATTGTTACAATGCCTTCACCTAATACAAAATACCATTTTGATGAAGGCAGGGAGGTGGGGCAAAGAGCCCAAAAGGAATTTCCTGGTGGCACTTTTATCGACGTGAATTATTGGGACTACAACACGGCGTTAGCATTGACAGAGGAAGCTATAAAAAACGGTGCACTAACTATTTTTGAAGCCGCATTTGCCTATGAGAACTTTTTCGCAAGAATAGATATTCTGCATCGTGGAACTAAATTTTCACCATGGCAAATCATAGAAGTTAAAAAAACAACTTCCGTTAAAGATGTACATATCCCCGATGTTGCAATTCAATCTTGGATAGCGCGAAACTCAGGCATTATCGTAGAAACCGAGTGGCTAATGTTTCTAAATAACCGGTCTGTAGCACCTCATCTTGAGGAATTATTTCTAAAAGAGAATGTTTCAGAACAGGTTCGAAAGTTAACTCCCGCATTGGAAAAGCAATTAAGGGAGCTCAGTCAAATGGCAAAAAAGGGTGAAGAGCCTAAGGTAGATATCGGACCCCATTGCAGTGAGCCGTACCAGTGCCCGTTCAAAAGACATTGTTGGAGTCATGTGCAAGTACCCAGTGCGTTTGATTTACCTCGCATTGGAAAAAAGGCTTGGGAATTTTATGAGTTGGGCCGCGAAGATATTCATCTTATCGATGAGACAGAGCTCAATTCCAAGCAAAAGCGAGCACTCGATGTTCACAAAACCGGAAAACGGTTTGTAGATAAAAAAGCGATTTCAAAAGCGATGAAAAATTGGTCTTGGCCCATATACTTTTTGGATTTTGAAACTATCAATCCTGCCATTCCAATATTTGACGGTACTCACCCTTACGAGCAAGTACCGTTTCAATTTAGCTGTCATGTTTTAATGGACTCCAAGACTGAACTTAAGCATTTCGAATACCTTCAAAAGGATTCAAACGATCCGCGTGAACCAATCGCTGAAGCTTTGATCAACGGTATCGGGCCAGTAGGCAGTGTGGTGGCTTATAATAAAAAATTTGAAGAGGGGGTCCTTAAAAGGCTGGCCGAACGATTCCCGAGCAGGCGAGAACAACTTCTTGGAATCGCTTCCCGCCTTGTTGATCCTTGGCCCATTATTGAGTCAGCGGTTTACGACAAAAACTTTTTTGGGTCTTTTTCATTAAAAAGTGTGGCACCGGCTCTATTGGGACCAGCAATTAACTATAGCACCATGGCCATTTCAGATGGAAGCCAAGCTAGCACTTCTTTCATGGCTCTAATCAAAAATAAGTTACACCCAAAAGCGCGGGCTCTGTTGATAGAAGCAATGCTTGATTATTGTAGGCAAGATACTTTAGCAACAGTTGAACTCGTAAATTGGCTTTTTAAAGAAGCGGCATAAAATCCACTCACATTATGAGAGGAAGAAAATAATGAGTAAAAAAAGGGCACAATTAGTAACTCAATATCTCGAGGGCATATCATCCAAAGCCCTCGAGAACTATCAACATGTAATTAAGCAATATTCTAAAAATCGTCATGGTATCTATGCTTTGTATAAAGGCACGAGGTTGTACTACGTGGGGTTAGCCTCAAGACTTAGAGGCAGACTGAGGAGTCATTTGCGAGATAGACACACAGGGAAGTGGGACAGATTTAGCATTTACTTAACTCTGCGCGATCACCACATGAAGGATTTGGAATCGCTCATATTACGAATTGCAAAAACAAAGGGTAATAAAATCAAAGGTAAATTTACGCACGCCGAAAATTTGCATCGCCGGTTCAGAAGTGAAGTGTTCGGTGACTTAAAGCTTAAGGCGAATTTTCTTTTAGGTAAAGTAGACGACGTAAATTCTGAAAAAGGTGATCTTGCAACCGTTGGTGGTACGATGAAGCGATATGGTATCGCCTCTCTGAAAATCAGAGGTTGGTATAAGGGCAAAGAGATTCGAGCGTACGTCAAACGGGATGGAACAATAAGATTGAAGGGGAAGACTTTTAATTCACCATCTCTGGCTGCTGGTTCGATAGTCAAAAGAGCGATTAATGGTTGGGACTTTTGGCATTACCAAAGAGCACCTGGCGATTGGGTGCCAATTGACGAGCTTAGAGATTGATAGGCAACTTTTGAATGTGTATCGGAAGATGCGGCATAGATTGCTAGGTGGCAATATATCGGAGCTTTGAATGACCACAAATAAGAGTCTTAAATTTTATATTTATAAAATGACGGTTGATAGTGGCGGAGCTCCATGTGTATTTCGTGGAACTCTTTCACTTGCCATTTGTAAGCCTGCGATTCGCTCAAGCTGTACTGTGGGAAATTGGATTTTTGGATTTGGTTCGAAAAAGAAGTGTGAAAAATTAATTTATATTGCTGAGATCAGATCAAAAATTTAAAGAGGGCTCTATTTCAAAAAACCAAAGTATTTTTCACGCCCTGATAGCATATATAGGATCAAAAATGATCAAGCAAAACTCGCTCGCGGTGCACAATTTCATACTAAAGGTGACCAGATTGCTACGGATATAGGTGTTCAACCTGTTTTTAAAAAGGCGAATGTGCTTTTGAGCAAAAACTTTAGATACTTTGGTGGAAATGGATATGAAATTGAAAAATTCACAGCATTGAAAGTTTTTGTCAGTCGGTTAGCCCAGGGGCATAGAGTAAAGCTACTACCTGCGGTTCGTATTGAGCTAAATAATCTTAAGGCTGACGTTTGGGCACAGTTTCCAAAAAAGAAAGTACTTGGGACTCCTGGAGATGCTAAATCTAAGTTGGCTTGTAACAAATCACAAGGTGCTGGATGCCTTCTGTAGTGATCGGCGTAGTGATTTAAGCGAGAACTACAACCGTGGACTGCAAAACTCCTCAAATGCCATTGTTTTGCGTGATCTAGCGTGATAATCGCTCGAAATGATTTGCGCAGCTTCTTCAGGTTTAGTAATTGAAACGATTAAAATAAAAAACCTCTCAGCTATTGTTCATGCATGAGAGGCTTGAAATGGATGGGGCGGGAGGATGAGCGCTTCGCTCCTGCTGCGCGCTGAAGTAGTGAGGTCGCGCATCCGGCGCTCCTCGATTATAGATTTGCCCCGCAGGATGCGGGCATGCTTCTTCGAACCTCCGGTTCGTTGAAATTCGCCTCTTCTGGCCACACTAAAATGGGCCTCCAATATGATAACTAATATACTTTTGTCGAACTCGGTCACTTTGCCTAGAAAAATTGGGTTGAGGATAGTTAAAAGTCTATGGACCTAAGTCTTGGAGAATTCGCTTCTTAATTGTAGCATTATTAGATCGGTGTTGATTGTTGGCCCGAGTCAATCTGTGTAAGATTAAATGTTGATGAAATACGAAAAGCGCCCATATCAAGAAAAAGCTATTGAGAAAACTCTAGAAGCCTTGAGAAACACTCAAAACATCCATGTTCTTCATCTAGCTACTGGGGCTGGAAAGACCTATATCGCGGCAAGGATAATAAAAGAAATCATTTCAAATCAGAAAAGAATTTACGGCAACGGTACGAAAATTCTTTGGATTTCAAAATGGGAGTTAATTGATGATGCTATAAAGACACTACGGGATGTAGGGATTAGCAAGGGACTTTGTCTTTTTTCAGATAGCAATCCACACAAAATTAATCTTCCAAAATTCGATAAGTGGGGAGAGGAAAGAAAAATTGTCTTTTCTACGATAGAAACGGCTAAGTATGATGATGACAACTGGAAGCGTTTTCGAGACCTTAAACCTACCTTAACAATAATCGACGAATTTCATTATGGTGAGAATGGCTCTAGGAGAAGTGAATTTGATGATTGGGCATTAAAATCGGGTCACGTAATAGGGTTAACGGCTACACCACACAATACATTTGATCCAATTGTCAAAGTTACTTTCAAACAGCTTGCCTATGGTTCGACACAGTATCTCGCGAGACCAATCGAACCAAGAGTTGATACGGGATACATGCTAGATTGGGATACCGGTAATAGGGATGATTCAGAATTCAATGACGATAGTGTAGATGCACTGGTCGATTTATCCAACGATAAGGACCGAAACAAAAGGATTGTCAGCTATCTAATTCAGAATCAGAACTGGTTGGGCAAGACTCTTGTTTTTGCCGCAACCACTGATCATGCCAAAATTCTTTATAGAAAAATGAAATCAAAAGTGACTGTTGATTTTGCATTAGCTGAACGATCTAGTTCTGAGAATAGAAAGGCGCTAGAAGATTTTAAGCGTCGAAATGGTGGAATTAGGTACTTAATTTGTGTTCGTAAGTACACTCATGGGTTGGACATCCCTCACATTAAATCGATTGTGATCACGCGGCCGACAAAGAGCCCTAAACTATATAGACAAATGATTGGGCGCGGTTGTCGTCTTGATCGAGAATCAGGTAAGGATGAGTTTTTTGTGGTTGAGTTCACAGATAACTGGAGAGCCCACGGGGGTATTTCGAAAGAGGATTATGGGATGCCTAATTGGTATTCACCAAACCGTAATGTCTTCGATAGTCAAAAATTGAAGGTCTCAAATTCAATTAAAGCCCATGAGTTTGAAAAGGACCACTTTTCAATATATGGCGATGAGTATCATGATTCTGAAATGGATGTTGATGGTCCATCTAAACTATTAAGTCTGCCAATTCGTCGATCACAAACTTTTGGATTTGAGTTTGAGTTTGCACAAACAATTAACAAGAAATGGGTCGATCCTGAAAAACTCTCAGAGGGTGAATGGAGAAGTCACGCTAATAGAATTAGATCCACCCTGGCGGAAGTTTTTGGAGCAAATGTCATTGGAAGGCCCGCCTTTTTCTTGGATAAGGAAAATAAAGACCATCGGAAATGGAACATAGATTACGATGGAAGTTGCGGTTGGGAAGTAACCTCGCGAATTCTTCGAGAGTTTGATGGTGTCAGTGAGTTGAGGACAGCATTGAGTTCACTTAGTCGTATCTGTTCTCTAAATGACTTAGAAGTGCCGGGCTTGTTTAGGACGAATCATCGAACTGGTGTTCACCTTCATCTTGGATATTCATTTTCTGATACTGAACATCTCAAAACGTTCTTAAAACTAGTTCGCTATTTGGAACCCGGACTCGCCACACTGCTTGCTCCGTCGAGATTAGTTCAACATCGCGGATATGGGGAATATAATCTAAAGGAGTCGAACGAATTTTGCCGTTGTTTGATCGAGTCCATGTCAAATTCAGAAATTGAGAGGATTATATCAATTTCTGAATTTAAGAAAAATGTCAGGAGAGATGCTAGAAGATTTGATGATGATCCTAGATATAGATCAGTTAATCTTTTAAATTTTTCTAATGGTGCAGATGTATTAGAAATCCGACTGTTTCAAGGAAGTTTGGATCAACAGAAGATAGTTCTGTGGCTTTCCATCTGGATGCAGATTTTGGCCGCTTCGGAAAGTTTGAAATTTAAAGATATTCCAAATTGGGATATCAAGGCCCCTTTAATCCCGAATGAGAGCGATGCATTTGATTTGGTGCTGCTCTGGAGGAAGCTTGGTTTAGATCATCTCGATTCCGGAAATACTATCACTGCAATTGAAGTGGTAAGACGACAACAACTTAGTAATTGGATGGATCGAGGATTGATTAGTAAAGATACTTTCCAGAAGATTGCAAAAAGGTGGAAATTTGATCCGTAGTTTATATAAACCACAGTATTACGCCCTGGTTTATACGTGTGCTTGGGAATTAATATATAAAAACCAATGAGGATCAGCGAAAACGCCGACCCTCTTCTGGCCGCTTATAATTGGTTGGATTCGGCTACTACGTTCACTCGCGTCAGGTTCGGGCGGAGGGGCGGGAGGATGAGCGCTTCGCTCCAGCTGCGCGCTGAAGTAGTGAGGTCGCGCATCCGGCGCTCCTCGATTATAAATTTGCCCCGCAGGATGCGGGCATGCTTCTTCGAACCTCCGGTTCGTTGAAATTCGCATCCTCCGCCCCCATTGCAAATGTGCTCAGAAAAACAA
>JADLCR010000036.1 GCA_020847095.1 Oligoflexia bacterium
AATTGCTTACACTGAGAACTTACTGCATCTCAAAGTAGCGGGCTTGCAGACTTTGGCGAAGGGGAGGCTCTGGCCAAGGACGGCCAGCCGCCGCCTCAGGGATGAGCTTTCCCCGGAGCCGGAGTTTGCAAGACCGTCTGCTTTGAGAAGCAGGTTTCATTAGTAAGGTTGGGAGTAGAATTGTTGAAGAGCGGGACATTTGCATTGTGACTACAGTTGGGGCATGCTTGAGTCATGAAACATCGCGTGTTGGGCATCATGTCGGGTACAAGCGTTGACGGAGTTGATTACGCCGTCTGCGAAATCAGCCACCAGAAGATCAAACTTCTAGAGCTTCAAAGCGTATCCTTTGGAAAACCGCTTCAAACTCTGATTTTAAAAGCGGCGGCCAATAAGCTGAACACCTACGAAACAAGCGAGCTCAGTCACGAGCTGGGGCGCTTTTACGCAAAGCATGCTCCAAAATCAAAAGTCGACTATGTGGGCCTTCACGGGCAAACGGTTTATCACAACCCACCCAAAGCAACCGCTCAAATTGGCGAGCCGAGCTATTTGGCCTCACGGCTTGGAGTCCCCGTAATCCACCAATTTCGCGTCATGGACTTAGCCCTTGGCGGTCAAGGCGCACCGCTTGCCACGCTTTTTCATGTTAAAGCCTTCGGCAATCCAAAATTCCCAGTGGCCGTCAATAATTTGGGCGGAATCAGCAACGTCACTTTTATTCCAGCGGGCTCCAATGGGCGCGGAGTGATGGCTTTTGATACGGGACCGGCCAATATTTTAATTGATGGCGCCGTCAGACGATTGACGAAAAACAAAAAGCATTCTGATCAGAATGGCCGATGGGCGGCTCAAGGGCTTCCCCACGAAGATCTGATTTTGAAGTGGTTGAAGCATCCGTACTTTAAACTTCAACCTCCAAAATCCACCGGTCGTGAGCTTTTTAACGAAGAGTTCTTAATTTCATGTTTAAAGCAATTGGCGCTTAAAAAAGCTCGGCCCGCAGATATCTTATCCACATTCACTCAATTTACAGCGGAGACTATTGCCGATTCATATCGAAGGTTTTTACCCACATATCCACAACAGGTTATTTTGTGTGGCGGAGGGGCTTACAATCGCACTCTTCAAAAAGAAATTACCCGTGAACTTCGCGAAATTCAATGGGTGCGCCATCTTCAGAAATTTGGTCCGCGAAGCTCAAAAAAGCTGGTGCCTCTTGAGGTGGTCACAAGTCAAGATGTGGGCTGGCCGCCTGAATCTATTGAGGCAGCAGCTTTTGCGCAGCTTGCCTACCAAACCATGAACGGCCTTGAAGGAAATATTCCTCAAGCCACAGGCGCTAAGCGCGCCGCTGTACTCGGTCAACTGACGTTTCCTGGTTAATTTATAAAATAAGAGTATTAGAGAGTTTTTGATTCTTGGTGACGACCGCTCTGGGGCCAACAACAACATTGTTGAGTTCGACTCCCTCTTCGACCTGACAGCCTTCGCCGAAAACTGCAAATCCCGTAACCTTTGCCGTCGGGTGAATGCGGCAATCCCGATCTAGAAGTATTTTTTGCTTTGTGCCCAAGGCCAGTAGATGCTCGCACCCTTCGCCTTCCCAAATATTTGGTCGGCGATCAAATCCGTGCCAAAAGCGCCGAAATAAACTTAAAAAGTAGGGCTGGTGCTGAAGCTTTGGTAAAAGATCCAACAGCTTTTTGGTGGCTTCTAAATAATCTTCTAAATTTCCGGCATCAAACCAGAGCCCGGACTTTTCAAAGGCCAAAACCTTTTGACCTTTTTTAATGGCTCCCAAATAGACGTCCTTATTGATGTCGCAAGGACCCTGAGGGATGAACTTAAAAACACTTTCTTCTAAAAGGTGCACACCTACAAAATGAAACGGTTCGCAAGTCGTGTTTGGTTTGTCTTTCCCAATATGGACAACCTCACACTCACTATTGACCCAAACAGCGCCATACTTTTTTCCCGCTTCAGAGTGGCGCATGACGACCATTGTGGCCATCGGCTGTCGATCATGGTGAAATTCGAGAGCGTCGGTCACCGAAAATCCGCTCACCACGTCGGCATTAGCGACGACAAATGTTCCGGAGCCGGTCAAAAAATTCTTAGCCTTTTTAATGGCACCGCCAGTTCCAAGTATTTTTGATTTTTCGTCGCTAAAACTGACGGGCACTCCCACTCGTTGGTCAGTGAACATTTTTTTTATTTGGTCCGGAAGGTGATGGGTATTGACCGCCAGCTTTTCAACTCCCAAACTTTGAATCAAATGAAGGTTGTAATAGGCAATGGGTACGTTCAACAGATTGATTGCCGGTTTTGGAACTTTATCTGTAAATGGTCTGAATCGAGTGCCAAGCCCTGCGGCCAGTAAGAGTCCGTTCATACAACCTTGATTTCTTTTTCGAACAGCCCTCGAGAAACCAGCAAATCCGTTAGCTCCGCATATTCAGGAAAGTAAAGCAGTGCTCCTTTGACGCGCTTCAAGGTGCCTCGGATATACTTCAAATAGCGCGTGTCTTGACGGGTGTTATAAAAACTTGCGAATGACCCGCAGGCCTTTAGACAACGTTGCACGCTTTGAAGTTCAAAAATTAAATCAAACTGGTCTCGGTTGACCGGGGTTTTGATGTGCTCTTTTCTTTTTAATAAATAATAATCGGTCAGTTTTTTTGCGAGGTTTTCTTGAAGGTCGACGTAAGAGTCTCTAAAGAGGCTGACCAAGTCGTATTGAACAGCCCCGAGCCGCGCATCTTGAAAGTCAATAATGCGAACTTTTCCGGCTTTGATCATGACGTTGCGCGAATGATAATCACGATGGGCAATGAACTTTGGTTCACGATGAAGTCGATCGCAAATATGAGTAAAGTTTTTTTCAATAATTTTTGATTCAGTATTGTCAAAACTCAGATGAAGAAATTTTTCGAGCAAGTGTTCGCGAGCGTAATTCATCTCCCACAACAAGCGCTCGGTATTGAATTCAATTTTAAAAGCCTGTTTGTCTGGAGTTTTGTCGGCGGTGCAGGCGTAGTGCATTTTGATCAATTCATCGATGGTTTTTTCGTAATATTCATACGAGTGTTCGGGGTTTTGAGATTCCCAAAACTTTCGTTCTAACGTGAGATCTCCCAAATCTTCGAGCAAAACAAACCCTTCAGATTTTCTAACGGCGATGACTTTGGGGACATGGACGTCGTGGGCGGCAAAATGATGGAGGACATTTAAAAATGGATAACTGGCTTCGTCGGGGAATGGGTCCCAGCTCATTAAGACATAAGATTCGTTGTTTTGATTGACTCGGTAATAGCGCCGGGCCGAGGCGTCACCGGCTAATGAGTCAACCTCGATTGAATCTTTGCTTCCGAGGGTGTGGATCAAAAAATCGTAATACGGATCTCCTGCATTTAGTTTTGCCAAGTTTATCTCTTTGTAGGTGTTGGTGTTAGTTTCGCGACGTAAGTTTTCAAACCGTCCCACTCAGGTCCGTTTAGCATTGGGTTTTGCTGTCGTGGAAGTGTGGCAATATAACTTTCGGCCTCTCGCACGCGGTCATCACTGCGAGGATGGGTGCGAAGCAGGTCAGAGAGTCCTCCGCCCGATACACCACGACTTTTTTCAATTGCCGCTAATTTTTTAAAAAAGCTCGGCATTCCCTGAACGTCGTAACCAATGCGATACAAGATATCGACACCCGTGCGATCAGATTCCAGCTCGGCCTTTCTTCCATAATGAAGCAGACCTGCTTGACCAAAAAGCATAACGCCCATCCCGGCCAGAGCCCCCGTTTGTTCGTTGTTTCGCCCAGCCGCTTTCGCTGTTCCCGCAGCGGCAAGTTGCACGAGGGCAGCATCGGTCATTTTTTTGGTTCCGTGTCGATGTACGACATGGCCAATTTCGTGGCCCATGACTCCGATAAGCTCCGCTTCACTTTCAGCTTCTTTCAAGAGCGCAAGATTGACATAAAGATGCCCGCCGGGAATTGCGAACGCATTGATTTCGGAAGAATCCACCACATGACATTGATAATCAAAATGAGGATTTTCAATGCCTCGAGAAACCATCTTCGAACACAAACGGCGAATGTAGCTGTCCAAAAACGGATCGTTCATGAGCTTGTATTCTTTTTTTATTTGCTGGGCGAACTTGGCTCCCATCGAAGCCTCTTGTTCGTAGCTATAAAGGTTAAGCCCCGTGCCTGAACCAGCGCAGCCGATTAGGCCTATAAGAAGGGCAACCTTTAGAAATAATCTAGACGTTTTCATATCTTATGAGACTAAAGGGTGCCTTTGAAAACGTCAATGGGCTAGGTCTTAGCTAGACTTTAGGCGCTATGAATAGCTTGCGCTTTGCGGCGAGCAAATCCAATAACGTTGCTGAGATTCTCTTGAGCCATCATGTTGCCTAAGAGCATATCCGTCGTGTCGAGTTTTGACTGGGTTGTGAGGGCAGCAGTCAACACCAAATCAACGGTTTCAACCACTTGTGATAATTCAAACGGTTTCAAAACTCTTGTTCCGCGCGCTTGGGTGGCGCCAACAAGGGTGCCTTCCACTCGAATGGGTACGATCACGTGATTGTGCGAAACAATCATCGGCGCGCCGCTATTTCGTTTGGCTGTTTCTAAGACAGATTTGTTTTTTTCACATGCATCAGACAATCCGAAATACTCGATGTGCACTCCGAATCGATTGAACATCATGGCATTGAGCTTATTTACAACGCGCTCCAAATTCACAGACTTGTTAAATGACACTTGAAAAACTTCCTTTCTCTCAACCTCTCGGTCAAGCTTAGCAACGCCCGTGCCTTTAGAAAGTGGCGTTCTAAAAAATTAGACATCGCAATGCGTGATACCGGTTATGTGAAAAATACTCATAAAAGTATACGAGTGAATACGTCGTGATTTGAGGTACTTACGATTACGGCAAAATGGATGCCGAAATACTTGTGAAAAAATAAAAAAACCCAGTGGTTTCATCGTCGAATGCCACTGGGTTTTGTTTGATCGTGAAAAACTTACTTAAGAATCTTTCTTTTATCGAGGCCGTACTTTTCAACCTTCATAATTAGACCCGCTCGTGAGATTCCCAATTCTTTTGCAAGCTTGGACTTATTCCAGCCTGTGCGGCGAAGCCCCTCACGGATCATTTCGCGCTCGAGTTCCTCGAGTGCATCTTTGAGTTTACCGTGAACGCGTGCGCCCTGAACCTTATTCTTTTCGCCAAAATCAACAATTCGAGGAGAGAGCATGTCGGCGGTTAGTTTTTGTTCTTCGCCAGCCAGCACGACTAGTCTTTCGATTTCATTTTGAAGTTCGCGAATATTGCCGGGCCACGGGAAGTCATAGATTTTTTCCATTGCCCGCTTGGTCATGATTTTCTTCTTTTGGCTCTTTTCAGCGGCGGCCTTGTCTAAAAAGAAGTCAACTAGCAAAGGAATGTCTTCTTTTCTCTCTCTCAAGCAAGGCACGCGAACGTTGATAACGTTTATGCGATAGTAAAGATCTTCTCTGAACTGCCCCTTCTCAACCATGTCTTTTAAATCGCGATTGGTGGCGGCCAAGATTCTCACATCAACCCGTCGAGTCTCTGTGGCTCCAACAGGAATGAAGGTGCCTTCTTGAATAACGCGCAAGAGTTTGACTTGCATTGAAGGCGAGGTGTCTCCGATCTCGTCTAAAAAGAAAGTGCCCTTATCGGCGACTTCAAAGAGACCCTTTTTATCTTTGATCGCACCGGTGAAAGATCCCTTTACGTGACCAAAAAGTTCTGAGTCGAGAAGGTTTTCGTTAAACGCCGAGCAGTTTTGGCTCACAAAGGTTCGATCTTTTCGAGGTGAGTTGTAGTGAATCGCTTTTGCGATAAGCTCTTTTCCGGTACCGTTTTCCCCTTGAATGAGAACCGTGCTCTCAGAGTTCTTGATTTTATCAAGAAGGGTATAGATTTCTTGCATCGGCTTACTTTTACCGATCATGTTGTCGTACTTATACCTAACACCCAACTCTTTGTTGAGTTCGCTGATTCGAGTTTCTCGGCTGGTGATTTCGGTATGAAGAGTGACAACCTCTTGGCCGACGAGATCGACAAGTTCGGTGAAGTAGCTTTTTTCATCGTCGCGCAGTGTATGAATTTTCATTGCTGCGTTTTCAAGCTCCGTTGTGTGGGCGCCGAATGCGGCGAGTTTTTGCTTCATTTCTTCGACGCGCTCTTTTGAGGCGGTGTCGCCAAAAAAGCCTAGCGCCACGACCGAACCCATCAGTTCGTTATCTATATAAATCGGAAAGATCGCCGCATCAAAGCCGGTATCGTCCCAATTTTTAATGGCAAATTTATTGTCAATCTTGCGTAAATCTTCGATTGTTTTACCAACGAAGTGCCCAAGGGCCTCAACGCCCCGGTCTTTGCTCAAAACGAGCTTGACCGCTGGATTGGCAAAAGCGTGCTTGTCGCGCTTGAAACCTTGAAGATTTCCGCGATCATCCGTGAAAACCGTATCGATATGCCACCATTGTGCGATGATTGATTTTAACTTCTGAATGACGTGTATATGCTCGAACTCGTCCCAATTGATCATGTTTCAAGCTCCTTTCGACAAGAGACTTATCGGGAAACTGTCTAACAACTTGAGGTCCAGTGTCTGGCGATTGGTCAGTGTCTACGATCGAGACAAAATCCTATTTCTGGTCGTTGGTCGGGGGTTTTTGGTCCTCATCAGTGGAGCCGATTAAGTATAATGAGGTGACTGATCAAAATAGCTTCATGGAGGCTTCAATGAAATTTTATGGTTTAGTACTAGTTTGGTTGGTGGCCTTTTCTAATGTGAGTCAGGCAAGCCCAGAAGAAACTTTGAGATTCATAGCCAATCAATGGATGAGTGGGTTGTGTGAAGCAAAAGACTCGGTTGTTTACAATGCACTCAGTGAGGCCTGCAAGCCGAGAAATGCTGGCGAAGAGGGACATTTTAGAATTGAGGGCGGAGTTCAGGTCTCCTGTGTGTCGCTGGGCTCAGGAAAAACAATGGTGCTCGGATTGCCAGACGGCAGTTTGCCAGCGGCTCACGTAATTGAGACGTTGAAGGCCCCCAATTACACGATGAGAGATGATGGGTCAGTTACGTTTGCGGGGCGAGTAGGTGGAGAATTTTGTCAAAAGCTTGTCACTGAACTTGAAAAGCGTGTTGGCAAAGCCGCGAATTTTTGCGCAATTAATACAGCATTGGCCGGATCAAAATCCGATTTTAACAAAAGTCTTGAGACCGCCATGCTCATTCGAGAATGCTACGTTAATTATCCT
>JADLCR010000037.1 GCA_020847095.1 Oligoflexia bacterium
CGACAACTGCAGTTTGGGGCCCTGAAAATGATGCATCAACTCCCCGAAACCAACCCCATTAACCGGTTTTCCGCGAAGTTTTCCCTCAACCCGCATGGCCCCTTCCCAGAATGACCCGCCAAGCGGAAACGAAACCATCTGATTTTCAATCTTGGGCGTCAAAATAAGATCCGTATCCATCTCTGGAATGATCAGTCGCCATCCCATCGACATGTAGGTTTTGCTATCAGGATCGAACCAATACTTAGTCCGAACAAAAGTCTTTTTCACGACCCCGTCCATTGAGCCGTCTTTATAATAAATTCCGACGCCACCGTACGCAGCCGTTTGAGGTAGGCGGTACTTTCGGTCATAAATATTGCTGATCATCATTTCGGTTCCATCGTCAAGCTGCACACAAAACCATTCATAAGACTCAAAAACTCCCCCGAGCTCGACGGGGGATATGAGAAACGGTCCCCACTGATGATCCATCCAACCGATTCCTGAGATATTCTCTGTTATTCCATTAAATGTCAGGCGTCCCCGAACTTCGAGTCGAGATAGCGAGTAGTACCAGCTCCATCCACTTTTCCCAATTTGAACGTACGCGTCGCCGCCAACCATCATCGGAGGCTTTTGCGCTACCAACTCTGCCTGAAGGCCCATACTGCTATGATGGGTGAGCATTTCATACTCAAAAGGGATAAGACCCCCGGCTTGAGTACGTTTTGTACGCATGATGTCTGTTCCCCATGGAGTTTGCTGTCTTACATCAAGATAGCCCTCGGCAGCTTTTATACGTCCATTGGTAGTTCCGCTTAGATGAACGTTTGCGGAAATGTTTGTGACGTCAAAAAATCTAAATCTATTACTAAAATGCGTAACCAAAATAGAATATTCGTCACCAGTCGTTTCCCCTTTGGCGTGAATGACAACATACCACCACTCCAACAATTTAGCTTTGTGTGCCCCCTCATCTTTGGGAAAGGACAGGTTCGCTTGCTTCGGATAATATGGATATTGTTTCCAATCAGACGTTATACCGACCATAGGCCATAGGCAAACCACGGCCACGACCACGACCACGAATAGTGATTTCATCTCGACTCCCTCTGCCAATTCGTCCCAAATGAAAGATTATCGAGATGAATCGAGTCGTCAACTCTTTTAGAGTTGCCTTCACTTCACTATTAGGGATCGTTACAAGTTAAAAAGAATCCGAGTAATAATTTGATTTGGACGGTTGAGGCTTTTTGCGGCGTTCCAGCCCCATCAAATTTAGATACTCCGATTATTAATAGATGAGTTCTTCACCTATTTCGAATTCTCCTTGAACAGATGGTCAAGGTCACGGATAATTCAGTTGCAAATTTAGTTCAAATGAACAGGAGTCTTTATGAAATTCTATTCGCTATTGCTGGCTTGTCTTGCAGTGTTTTTGGGGCTGGTGCTTACTAATTCATCTTGCACTAAGAAAAATGACAGTACGCCATCGGATCGACTTTCAGCGCGAGCTGCGGAAAAAGTATATGTGGCGCCCGGAAAACATGATGAGTTTTATGCTTTTTTGTCGGGTGGGTTTAGCGGTCAACTTCCCGTTTATGGTTTGCCATCCGGTCGTTTGCTAAGACAAATTCCTGTTTTTGCCGTCGATCCACAAGGGGGTTACGGCTACACCGAAGAAACAAAACCTATGTTAGAGACCTCACATGGCTTTGTGCCTTGGGATGACCTTCATCATGTCAGTGTTTCGATGAAAGACGGAACCCCTGACGGGCGTTTCGTTTTCGTGAATTCGAATAATACTCCTCGAATTGCTCGTGTTGATTTGACGACATTCACTACTGCGGAGATTATTGAGATTCCAAATTCTGGCGGAAACCATGGTTCTCCGTATTCAACAGCTAGCAGCGAGTACTTGATCGCTTCCACACGATTTTCCGTCCCCGTTCCCCAGAAAGATGTTCCTATTTCAGAGTTTAAGAAGCACTTCAAAGCAACAATAAGTTTTGTTAAAGTAGACCCGAACTCCGGTGGATTGAGCCTCGCATTTCAAATTTTAACACCCGGAATCAATTACGATCTTGCCAGTTGCGGAAAAAACTCCTCTAAAGATTATTGCTTTCTAACAAGTTATAACTCCGAGCAAGCCCATACGCTACTTGAGGCCAATGCCTCTCAAAACGACAAAGACCTACTGGCCGTTATCAACTGGAGGCTTGCCGAGCAATGTGTGGCAAATGGCGCAGGTAAAACCGTTTCGGCCAAATACGCCCACTCCCATTTCAATGAATCGACTCAAACCACCGTCAGAAAAGTTTATGACAGCGTCCGTATGATAGAAGTGAAAGACTGTCCTGGTATTTTGCACTATGTGCCGGTTCCAAAATCACCGCACGGAGTTGATGTTGACCCATCTGGAGATTACATTGCTACTGGAGGGAAGCTTGCTTCTCAAATCACCGTTTACAGTTTTGCCAAAATCAAAGAAGCCATTGATGCTAAAAGGGTAGAAGCTGACTACCAGGGAATTCCAGTGCTGTCATTTACTGAAACAGTTGCTGGAGTCGTTGAAAATCCGTGCCTTGGGCCTTTACACACAGAGTACGATGGCAAAGGCTATGGCTATACTTCTTGCTTCATTACTTCAGAGGTCGTGAAGTGGAAAATTGGAGAATGGACCGTTGCAGATCGAATCCCGACCTTCTACTCTCTGGGTCATATCATGATTCCCGGCGGGGGATCAAAATCTCCCTGGGGTAAATACCTTGTGGCGATGAACAAGATCACAAAAGATCGCTACTTGCCCACCGGTCCTGAACTCGCTCAAGCAGCCCAATTGATCGACATTAGCGGGCCAAAGATGGAACTCTTGCTTGATTTTCCCACTATCGGTGAACCTCATTATGCCCAGGGACTTCATGCCGATATTGTAAAAGAAAACAGCAAAAAGATTTTCAAACTTGAAGAGAATAAACACCCAGCCGTTGCTCGAACTGAATCAGAAGCAAATGTGGTACGAAAAGGAAAAGAAGTATTTGTCAAAATGACAATGATTCGATCCCATCCAAATCCTGACAACATTGAAGGAATCCAAGTCGGCGATACGGTTTATTTCCAGGTCACCAATATTGAGCAAGATTGGGATATCGCCCATGGATTCGCCATTTTTGGATCTGACAATGCAGAGATGCTCTTGATGCCTGGAGAAACCCGAACCCTTGTTTGGAAACCCAAAAAAGTGGGTGTGTATCCTTTTTATTGCACCGATTTTTGCTCAGCGCTGCATCAAGAGATGCAAGGTTACATCCGAGTTTCCGCGGCTGGATCCAATGTCCCGATTAAATTTGAAACTGGTAAAGCCCCTACGGCAGCTGAAGGAGAAGCGAAAAAGACAGAAGACGACAAGCCCGTTGTTCGCACGGAATCTAAGGGCGTCGGTCCAATCACCAAGGATCTTAATTTACCAGAGACCATTGATGACAAGCTTGTCGCGAAAGGTAAGGTTTTGTTTGAAAGCCGCTGTGTTGCTTGTCATAAATTTGAAGCGCGTTACGTTGGCCCATCTTTGAATGGAGTCACTTTACGCCGTCGTCCGGAGTGGATTATGAACATGATCATGACTCCAGATAAAATGGTCTCCCAAGACGAAACAGCCAAAAAGCTTTTGGCCGAATATGTTGCGCCCATGGCCAATCTTGGCCTAACGGAAGATGAGGCCCGATCGCTCTTGGAATACCTCCGTAAAAATGACAAAAAATAAGCTCGGGAGTTAAGTTGTTGTCTAATTGGTGCCGCAGTGTGAGTTCCAGAGGAACAAGAATAGCCGCCTTAATTGCGGCTATTCTTGTTGGGCTCAGTTATTTTTTTCCGCTTTGGGGTTACTCTATTTACGCGCCCCAATATCCCGAAGGCCTTTATATGACGATATGGTCTGATCATGTGGGAGGGGATGTTAGAAACGTAAACATCCTCAACCATTATGTCGGCATGAAGGCCATTAATGATTCTCAATTTCCCGAATTTAAAATTGCCCCGGTAGCCCTTCTTACCTTTAGCGTTTTAGCTCTCTTTCTAGCTGTTGTTCCATGGCTACCGCTTTTTTGGATTTGGATCTCGGGTTTTGTGGTTGGTGGCGTCGTGGGAATGTGGGATTTGGCTCGATGGGGCTATGACTTCGGAACGCAATTATCTGACTACGCTCCAATCAAGATTCCAGGTATGCACTTTGTACCACCTCTGCTTGGAAAAAAGATTATGCTCAATATCACTTCGTACTCTTATCCTCACGTTGCAAGTTACATGCTTGCTGGCGCATTTTTACCAATGCTCTGGGTGGCGGCCTGCGCACTCCCTAAACGGCATGCAAAAGTTGTCGCGGTCGTTTTAGTAATATTTGGACTTCAGGGCTGTTTGTTTCGATCCTCCCCGGAACCCATTGTGTACGGATCCGATACCTGCTCAAACTGCCAAATGACTATTTCAGATAATCGCTTCGGCGGAGAGACACTCTTAAAAGGTGGCAAGGTTTCGAAGTTTGATTCTCTCG
>JADLCR010000038.1 GCA_020847095.1 Oligoflexia bacterium
TTCAGCCTCACGACAAACACATACAAGACTGTGATTAAAACCGCGTACTTGAATACCAAGAGGACAATTGTCCATGCAACAGGTTTTTTGTCCCAAATACGCTTCCAAAGAACAACCCCAAGAACAAAGTTGAAGGTGATGAATAGCGCCCCCAAAAAGAAATCCCAAAGATAGGGGGTTCGCAATAGCCCGAGAACCAAACAGCTCAAAGTGGTGATGATCAATTGGATCGTGAATATCTTTCTTAGTGAGGGCATTTCTCATTCACCCATGAGCGGTTTAAGTCTCAAAAAAAGCCTCCAAAACCCTAAGGAAGCGCCGACGGCCCCACAAGCAATGAGGGCTATACCGCCCGTGGCAAAGCGCTGATCCAGCCAGCCCCCAATGGCGATACAAACCACAACGGTCACCACCAGCTCAGTAACTGCCGCTAAGACGACGCCAAGTAATTTCATCCATTCCTCTTCTTTTCTTTGCGCCGCAATATACTTTTGATCTTTAGCTCAAGAACGTCGGGATATGGGTATTGGCCTCGAATGTCCTCTAACTCTCGCACCGCGTTATTCCAGTCCTCTTTTTCTTCATAAACAAGGCTTTTGCTGAGCTTCACACGATAAAGCTCCAAATTTTCAGGGTAGGTGCGTTCGATCTCTGCATAAAGGGTTAGCGCTCCGTCATAATTCTTGAGCGCCAACATTGAATCGGCCTTCACCATTAACATTTCAAAGAGCTTCGAAGAATTTGAATGCAATCGCGTGAACTCGTTTACCTCGAGAATCGCTTGCTCAAAATTTCCCATAAAATAGTAGCTTCGAGCGAGCTTGAGCCGGTACTCATCGGCCTCTTCATTGGACTCGCCAGATTGAAGCAGTCTCTGAAACTCTAGAATGGCTTGGGGATAATTGTTGAGTTTTTCGTAATAGATTTCTGCAAGTCGTTCTTGAGCCCAGCGAGCATCGGCGGGTTTTCTCGAATAGCGTACGATATGCCGAAAGAAAAACGCTGCTTTCTCAAAGTTTCTAACTTCGTAAATGGCAATCGTCCCGCCAAGTCTCGCCGCTTCAATGGCAGGGGGGACTCCGGGGCGTATCGGACCGCTTTTTCGAAATCGTCAATGGCCCCAAAAAAATCTTGAGCTTGCTGTTTACTTTTTCCTGAAGAAATAAGCCGTGATTCGAGAGACAGCTTTGGTGCGACTAAAATAAAAAGCGGGATGCCCAATCCGAAGCACGCTATTAGCACCCATTGAATCTTCTTCCATTGAAGTGGGAACATTAGGCCTTTCCGGCAGCCCCTTCATCTTCCCCGTCTTCCATCACCGGTGAAAAACTGACGACTTTTTCATTGTCGTCGATCCTAATGAGGCGCACTCCTTGGGTGTTTCTTCCAAGCACCGAAATTCCTTTGACGGACATCCGTATGACTTGGCCCTTATCTGTGATGATCATAAGGTCATCGTTGTCATTGACCATACGGGTGCCAATAACGGCGCCCACTTTATCGGTCGTTTTCTGAGTAATGATTCCAACCCCACTACGGCTTTGAGTTCGATACTCAGAAATTTCAGTTCTCTTCCCGTAGCCGTTAGAAGTGACGGCCAAAACTGTTCCTTTGTTTTCTTTGTTGAAAATCTCAAGGCCCACAACGTGGTCGGTGCCAGAAAGATTGAGGCCCTTAACACCACGAGCGGCGCGACCCATGGCACGAACCTCTTCTTCATCAAAGCGAATGGACATCCCCTCTGACGTCGACAAGAAAATATCAGATTTTCCATCAGAAAGTTTGGCGTCTATGAGCTCGTCGTCTAAGTCTGTCGTTAGAGCAATAATTCCATTGGTTCGAATATTTGCAAATTGAGAAACTTCTGTTTTCTTAATAATTCCTTTTCGAGTCACCATGACAATGTTGCCAGTTTCTTCGAGACTCTTAATTGGCAAGATCGCTTTGATTTTTTCGTTTTGACCCAAGTTCAACACGTTTGCAATTGCTTTGCCTTTGGCCGTTCTTGAAGCCAAGGGCAGAGCGTGAACTTTAACTGAATAGATTTTTCCTTTGTCGGTAAAACATAAAAGCAAGCTGTGTGAGCTGGTCACAAAGAGACTGGTCACAAAATCTTCGTCTCTTGTTTCCATACCCTTGAGGCCCTTGCCCCCGCGTTTTTGACTTCTATATTGATCGATAGGATTACGCTTAATGTAGCCCGAGTGAGTGATGGTCACCACCATCTCCTCTTCTTTGATCAAGTCTTCGTCTTCAAGCTCTTCAGCCTCAGCAATAATGCGCGTTCTTCTTTCGTCGCCAAATCTTGATTTAATGTCATTGAGTTCGTCTTTGATGATTCCAAAAATGAGCGGCTCGCTGGCCAAAATTTCCTTAAGTTTTTGAATCAATGCCAATACTTCATTGTATTCAGCGATGATTTTGTCTCGCTCCAACCCGGTAAGTCGTTGCAATCTCATTTCGAGAATCGCTTGAGCCTGAACATCACTAAATTTATAACCGGCCTTTAACGCTACTCGTGCGTCTTCGGCGGCCTTTGACTTTTTGATCGTGGCGATGATGGCGTCAATGTTTTCAAGCGCAATTTTCAAGCCCTCTAAAATATGCGCGCGATCTTGAGCTTTTCGAAGTTCAAAAATACTTCTCTTCGTCACCACATCTCGTCGATGTTCAACAAAAGCCTTGAGCATTTCTTTGAGGTCGAAAATTCTTGGCTGACCCTTATCAAGGGCCAACATGATGATTCCAAATGTGGTTTGAAGCTGGGTGTGTTTGAACAGTCTGTTTAATACGACATGGGCATTGTCGCCTTTTTTAATTTCAATGACAATTCGCATTCCCTCTCGAGAACTTTCATCGCGAATATCTGAAATGCCTTCTATTTTCTTGTCACGAACTAATTCCGCAATGGCCTCAATAAGCTTGGCTTTGTTGAGCATATAGGGAAGTTCCGTCACAACAATTTGCTGACGATCTCCCTTGCGCTCTTCAATTTCGGTAACCGCGCGCATCGTGATGATGCCTTTTCCGGTGGTATAGGCTTGCTTAATTCCCTTTCGGCCCAAAATATATCCCGCCGTTGGAAAGTCGGGACCAGGGACAAACTTAAGCAGTTGGTCATTGGTTAAATTCGGATCGTCAATGATCGCAAGGCACCCGTTGATGACTTCGGTTAAGTTGTGCGGAGGAATATTCGTTGCCATCCCAACGGCGATTCCAGAGCTTCCGTTAACCAGAAGCGAAGGAATTTTCGAAGGCAACACGAGCGGAACCTGAAGGGAGTCATCATAGTTCGGACCAAACTCGACGGTCTCTTTGTCAATGTCTGCCAAAAGCTCTTCGGCAAACTTGGTCATTCGAATTTCAGTGTAACGCATAGCCGCGGCGCTATCGCCATCGATTGAACCGAAATTGCCTTGGCCATCCACAAGCGGGTAACGCATTGAAAAGTCTTGGGCAAGTCTTACGATGGTGTCGTAAATGGCCGCATCACCATGGGGGTGATACTTACCCATGACATCCCCTACAATACGCGCTGACTTTTTAAATGGTTTATTGTGGAGATTGTTTTGCTCCCACATTCCAAACAGAACTCTTCGATGAACGGGCTTAAGTCCGTCACGCACATCAGGAAGCGCGCGCCCAACAATAACGCTCATCGAGTACTGCAAATAAGCGCTTCTCATTTCTTGTTCGATATTTACTGGCGTTGTATTCGGAGTTGTTGGGTTTTGAGTTTCCATTTGGTAAGGTCAACCTCTTTTTAAACGTCTAGCTCTTTTACCAATAGAGCGTTGTCTTCAATAAACTTTCTTCTGGGCTCTACGGCGTCTCCCATTAGTACACTAAAAATAGCATCGGCCCCCACGGCGTCTTCGATCGTCACCTTCAAAAGGGTCCGTTTTTCCGGATCTAGCGTGGTTTCCCAAAGTTGTTCGGGATTCATTTCACCCAATCCTTTGTAACGCTGGATGTACATTCCCTTCTTACTGCTTGAGACAACTTCCTTTGCAAATCTCACATAGTCATTAAATACGCTCTCTCCATCTTTTGTTTTGATTTTCAACGGAAGTGGAGAAAGCTCGCCAAACCCTGCCCATAATTTTCGGAGTTCAGAATACTCTGGCGAGTGAATGAGGTTGTGATCGATCACTGAGTTCGATGCCAGTCCGTTTCTTGTGACCTTCACCTGCGCTAAATAGCAGGAGTGTTCTTTGTCCTCTAAAATATTAATATCAACTTCGGTAATTCCCGAGTCCGGTCGCTTTTTTAATCCTGTCTGAAGGGACTTCATTGCCAATTCAAACTTTGCACGATCTTTCAAAAGCCCACTGGCACCTAAATCGACCTTGATGATTTCTTCAAGCAGATCCCGGTCATGAGACGCTGATGCAGCCCTTAAGAGGCGGTCGAATCTTTGAATTTTTGAGATATGCGTCTTTAAACCCACACGATCGACAGGTTTTGGACTGGTTGTGATCTGAATGTCATCGAGGCCAGAGTTAAGTAAAAACTCGGTCAATTCGGATTCGTTCTTGATGTAAGTTTCTGAGCTTCCTTTTTTAACTTTAAAAAGCGGAGGCTGTGCAATGTACAAATAACCGTTCTCGATAATTTGCGGCATCTGGCGATAAAAGAAAGTCAGTAACAATGTTCTGATATGGGAGCCGTCAACGTCGGCGTCAGTCATGATGACAATTTTGTGATATCGAATTTTGTCGACAGCAAAATCTTCTTTGCCAATTCCAGTTCCCATTGCCGAAATAAGCATTTTGATTTCGTCGTTAGAAAGCATTTTATCAAAGCGCGCTTTCTCGACATTTAATATTTTTCCCTTTAGCGGCAAGACCGCCTGATTTTTGCGATTACGCCCTTGTTTTGCTGATCCGCCGGCCGAATCTCCCTCAACCAAAAACAATTCACAAAGTGCCGGGTCACGCTCTTGACAGTCGGCCATTTTTCCCGGAAGCGAGCCCCCATCAAGTGCAGATTTTCTTCGCGTTAACTCGCGAGCTTTTCTCGCGGCCAAACGGGCTCGAGCAGCATCGACGCACTTGCCTGTTATGGTTCTTCCAACAGAAGGATTGCGATCTAAAAAATCTGCAAATTTATCGTTAACAAGGGCTTCAACAAGGCCTTTGACTTCGCTATTGCCAAGTTTGGTTTTTGTTTGCCCTTCAAACTGAGGTTGAGGAACTTTGACGCTAACGACAGCAGCCAAACCCTCTCGAATATCGTCTCCTTCAAGACTTTCTTTGAGGTCTTTGAGTAAATTTTGAGCTTGGGCAAAATTATTGAGTGTCCTTGTAATGGAAGTCTTAAAACCCACCAGGTGAGTTCCACCTTCAATCGTATTGATGTTATTGCAGTAGGAGTAAATATTCTCTGAATAAGAATCGTTCCATTGCATGCATATTTCAGCTTCAACGCCATCTTTTTCAGATTTGAAATATATTGGCGGATTGTGGAGCTTATCTTTGGATCGATTCAAATATTCGACGAATTCTTTAAGGCCGCCCTCATAATAAAACTCAGCGGATTTTCCATTGCGCTCGTCGCTCAGTTTAATTCGAATACCGGCATTTAAAAACGCTAACTCGCGGATGCGATTAGCTAGCGTTTCATAGTTATATTCCAGAACTTCAAAAATTTCCGAGTCAGGTTTAAATGTGACTTTCGTTCCAGTTTTGTCTGTGGTGCCAACTGATTTTAGTGGCGCTTGCGGGTCACCTTGTTTGTAGGACTGCTGCCAAACTTTACCTTCGCGCTTTATTTCGAGATCAAGCTTTTCCGATAAAGCATTAACAACGCTAACTCCAACCCCATGGAGACCGCCAGAAACCTTGTAAGTGTCCGAATCAAATTTTCCACCGGCATGCAGGATCGTCATGACAACTTGGGCGGCAGAAACTCCTTCGGTCTTGTGGATATCAACTGGAATTCCTCGTCCATCATCGGCAACGCTAATGGAATTATCGAGATGAATCGTGACGTCTATGTTTTTACAAAAACCTGCCAGCGCCTCATCAACAGAATTATCCACAACTTCGTAAACCATGTGGTGAAGTCCGCGAGTGCCGGTGTCACCAATATACATTCCCGGTCGTTTTCTTACGGCCGAGAGACCTTCTAAAACTTTAATTGAATCCGCTGAATAGGTGCTGGGCTTTTTGGGTTCGGTATTTGTGGACATTCTTCCCTCAGTTACTATTTCCATCGTTCACTCGACCCGCTGAGAGCTCAAATCTTGAGCCCCCGATTAATGATGATTCTGAATCCGTTGAGGTCAAAAACGTCTGAGCCTCACAGCTACTCAAGAAGTTAATGAGATAGCGCCGCTTTTTCTCATCAAATTCACTTAGAACGTCGTCCAGAACCAGAAGCGGATAGGATCCAAAAGTCGTTCTATGATACATGATCTCAGCTATTTTGAAAGCCAAAATTAGGCCTCTTTGCTGCCCTTGGGAACAGAAAATTCGAGAGTCATTCCCATTAAATAGCAGCTTTATGTCGTGCCGATGGGGACCGGTAATTGTAGTCCCCATATGCACCTCTATGGCGCGACGCTCCATGTCCTTAATTTCGGCCTCAATGCGCCCGTGAACGGCCTTCAAATCCAACTCCATCCAAGGTCGTTCTTGACTCATATATTGAAAAGCGAAGGTGGCTTCAGAGGGCCGATGAAGCTGATGGAGTATTTCTTGAATTTGCGGTTGAAGATCCGTGAGTAGTCGAAGTCTAAAGTGAATAATCTCTGCGGACTTATTCACATACACCTCATCAATGGCTTCTAAGAGTCTCTGTCCATTTTGAGCATCGATGAGCCCCTCTTTGATCTGCCTTAAAAGCGCATTGCGCTGCTTTAGGGCTCTTTGAAAGTCATGAAGAGTATCTTTTGCCTCATCCCAAATTTGAGCACAGGCCTCGTCGACGAGTTCTCGACGCAATTCAGGGCCGTATTTTATGGCGGCAATACTGTCGGGGCTAAATACAATGCACCGCATCTTGCCTCTAAATTTTCCTGGCGGTGTTAACTTTTCGTTGATCCACAGTTTTTTGGAATGCTCAAACAAGTGAAGTCTAACCCAAATATCTTGGTCACCCTCTTTGAGTTTGAGATCTATCAACGCTTGGTGTTCATTTTTGGTAATCAGATCGGTGAGCTTAGCGCCTCTAAAGCTTCGAAACCCAGAAACAAAATGTAGGGCTTCAACCAGGCTGGTTTTTCCCTGCCCATTATCCCCAAAGATAAGATTCAATTTCGGTGAAAAACAAAGATGAATATCCCGAAGATTACGAAAATTTCTGAGTTGGATCTGGTCAACAACCACCTGGCATCAAATTCTCATCGGCATAACGACACAAGTATAGGTACTGTCGTTTGAAGGTCGCAAAATGCCTGGGGATAACTGATCATTCAATTCTATATCGACTTCATCTTGTTGAATATTGTTGAGAATATCCATCAGGTATTTAGCATTAAATCCAATTTTCAAATTCTCACCAGCATATTGAACGTCAA
>JADLCR010000039.1 GCA_020847095.1 Oligoflexia bacterium
GGTCCTTTCTTATACGGTACCGTCACTCCGAATGGATATTACCCACCCAGACGTTCTTCCCGTACAACAGAGCTTTACGACCCGAAGGCCTTCATCACTCACGCGGCGTTGCTGCTTCAGGGTTTCCCCCATTGAGCAATATTCCCTACTGCTGCCTCCCGTAGGAGTCTGGACCGTGTCTCAGTTCCAGTGTGGCTGATCATCCTCTCAGACCAGCTAAGCATCGAAGCCTTGGTGAGCCGTTACCTCACCAACTAGCTAATGCTGCGCAGGCTCATCTTGAGACGAATGCTTATAAATAGAGGCACCCTTTAACCACTGCCACCGTAGTAGCTGTAGTCTTATGCGGTATTAGCTCCTCTTTCGAGGAGTTATTCCCCATCTCAAGGCAGATTACCCACGTGATACTCACCCGTGCGCCACTCTACTCATCCGAAGACTTTCGCGTTCGACTTGCATGTATTAGGCACGCCGCCAGCGTTAGTTCTGAGCCAGAATCAAACTCTCCAAATAACTGTCCGAAACCCGAAGGTTTCGTATTTTTTAGAAAGCTGGTCTCGGTACTTGTTAGTACTCAAGAAACTTCTTAAGGCTTAAAACTATTACTAGCTATTTAGTTTTCAGAGAACGCAGTTTAAGCGAAGAGCACATTTTCTAGAGAAAAGTCGACTAGTTGTCAACTTTTTTCTTTATTTGGAAATTAGGTCTTTAACTTAAATCCAAACCGAAAGTGCACTCGGAAAGCTCGACGGTTGTAGAGGACAACTGAGCAATTGAAAAGGAAAAAATGAGTTTTATTTCATTTTTTTTAAATGCATTGAGTCTCGAAGGACTCGTTGACATCATTGCCGTTAGCTCCTATTAATTCGGGGCTTAATCCACCCAAATGGGGGCGTAGCTCAGCTGGGAGAGCACTAGCTTTGCAAGCTAGGGGTCAGGGGTTCGATCCCCCTCGCCTCCACCAAATTGGGGCCTGTAGCTCAGCTGGGAGAGCGTCGCGTTCGCAATGCGAAGGTCGTCGGTTCGATCCCGATCAGGTCCACCATATTGCATTTCAAATTTCAGATTCCTTTATTTTGCAAACTCATAAGTCATAGACGCCCAGACTTGGCGACTTAGTCAATGTTCTGATCCTACAAAAGCCTTGAAAAGAAAGTAGCCTCTGGCTGATCAAAAATTATATCCGAATTGAAGTTACAATCCTATGGGGTGCCAAACAGTTTTGTACTCGATAAACTGCAAAAGCTGTTCAAGCGATACTGAATCACTTTTATTGCCGACGAAACGCTTAAGATTGCCGGTGGCCAATACTTGCAAATCTGATGAGATTTTTTGGTCTTGACCTTGATACTTCAAGGAATGAATTTCCATGTGAGATCCAAAGACTTTATATAACTCGTCCCTTGAACCCGTCAGCAAATTAACCACACCTTTTGGAAGATCTGACGTCGCAAGAACTTCTGAAAGTGGCGCGATGACCGCGGAACCTTCAAAAGGCATCAGCGCAACCAAGGTGTTACCCGAACAAATAACTGAACCTATCTGAGCACAAAGATCGCCTAGATTGAATTTCAAATCATAAATCAATCCGACTACGCCAACGGGTTCAGCGGTGGTAAAACTGTGATGAGGTCCCGCCACTGGATTCACCGACCCCATAACCTGCTGATATTTGTCTGCAAAGCCCGAAAAATAGACCAAAGATTCAATCCCTTGGTCGACGGATTTTTGAGCATCTTCATTGAAGTACCCCAAGGTCTTCATCAGCACGTCAACAAACTCGGCCCGCTTCCCCTCCATCATTTCTGCCATTCGATAAAGGATTTGACTGCGGTTATATGCGGTTTTCCCGCCCCAGCCGCCAAGCGCCGCTTTTGCCGCACTCACTGCATTTTTCAAGTCTTTACGAGATGCCTGGCAAAGGTTTGCATAAACATTGTTAGTATTAAAAACGGTTACTGCAAAGCTTCTGCCTGACTCAGTTCTAGGAAATTCACCACCGATAAATAATTTAATGGTTTTCGCAATTTTCATTATTTCACCTCGAGGTATCCGAGCAATCCGTGGCGACCACCCTCTCGCCCAAATCCGCTTTCATAGTACCCTCCAAAAGGAGAAGTTGGATCAAACTTATTGTAAGTGTTTGCCCAAATCACCCCCGCTCTTAATCTCGAAGCCACTTTATGAATCTTAGAGCCCTTTTCCGACCACAAACCAGCAGCTAATCCGTATGGAGTATCGTTTGCTTTTAATACCGCCTCCTCTGGGGTTCTGAACGTAGCAATAGTTAGAACTGGTCCAAATACTTCGACTCGACTAAGCGTAGCTGCAGAAGAGACCCCATTAAAGAAGCAGGGCTTATGAAAGTAACCCTTACTCGGCAAAGTCAAATTGGGTTCAAAGAACTCTCCACCTTCAGTCTTTCCAACTCCCACCAAATTCTGGATTTTCTGCAACTCCCCTGCTGAATTGATTGCACCGATATCAGTGTTCTTATCTAGGGGGTTGCCTATTCTTATTTTCTGCATCCGCTTTTTTAGCTTTTTAACGAATAATTCAGAGATGGACTCCTCTAAGAGCAATCTCGAACCCGCACAGCACACATGACCCTGGTTAAAATAGATTCCGTTGATTACTCCTTCAATAGCTTGATCAATCGCAGCATCTTCAAAAATAATATGTGCCGATTTACCACCTAGCTCGAGAGTAAGTCTTTTCTGAGTGCCAGCGATGGCCTTTTGAATTCGCCTACCGATATCCGTAGATCCGGTAAATGCAATCTTATTGACATCCGGATGATCAACTAGATTTGCACCCGTTTCGCCTGCGCCAGTAACAATGTTCACCACCCCCTCGGGCAATTCGGCTTGTTGAATGATTTCAGCAAGCAAAAGTGCCGTTAAGGGGGTCGTCTCCGCCGGCTTAAGCACGACTGTATTACCACAGGCGAGTGCAGGTGCGATTTTCCAGGCGGCCATTAATAGCGGAAAGTTCCATGGTATAATCTGCCCTACCACTCCGAGAGGCGCCACTGACCTGCCAGGTACTACATATTCTAACTTGTCGGCCCAGCCGGCATGATAAAAGAAATGGGCGGCCGCTAATGGAGTATCCACATCTCGCGTTTCTTTGATGGGCTTTCCGTTATCAAGGGATTCCAGAATTGCAACTTCACGAGCCCGCTCTTGAATAATTCGAGCAATTTTGAATAAGTATCTACCGCGTTCATGCCCAGAAAGTTTTGACCAAGTGGCAAATGCTTTACGCGCAGCCAAAACGGCCAGATCCACGTCGGTTGAATTTGCTTCTGCAACTTCCGCTAGGACATTTTCAGTCGCGGGGTTCAAAGTCTTGAAGTATTTACCGCTTTGAGGCTTTACAAATTTGCCGCCTATGAAAAGTTCATTTTGAGACTTGATTTTAACAACTTCAGTAGACTCCACCGAAGCCTCGTAATCGAATTTGAATGGTATTCCCTTGACGAATCTATTTTGGTACGAGGTAGATTCAACTCCTCGACCTGCGACATTTTTTGAAGACGTCTTCAATTTCTTATTCTGAGTTCCAGCTTGCATTTCAATCTCCTAATCCAACGAAAAGGACTTTTCATAATAGTAGCTTCCCGAAATTTCTTTGAAAATTTGCCTGAGCAAATCATTCAACAGGCTGCTCGCTCCAAACCTAAAGAGTTCGGAACTCAGCCACTGTTCTCCTAGAGTTTCGTTCACCATAACCAGATACTGAATAGCTTCTTTGGCGGAACGAATGCCACCGGCTGGCTTCATGCCTATTTTTTTCCCAGTTTTGTCGTAGAAATCAGAAATGGCCTGAAGCATAACCAATGTTACGGGAACTGTTGCGGCTGGCTGCATTTTTCCGGTCGACGTCTTGATGAAGTCTGCTCCAGCTTCCATTGCAATTTCTGAAGCCAATCGAATCTTGTCGTACGAGCCAATTTCACCCGTTTCGAGAATCACCTTCAGGTGAGCTTTACCGGCACAAATTTTGGAAATTTCCTTAATTTCATCAAATACGACGCTGTACTTGCCTGACAAGAAAGCGCCTCGATTAATTACCATGTCTATCTCATTAGCTCCATGATTGATGGCGAACTTGGTGTCCTGAGACTTTATTTCGAAAGGCGCTTGACCCGAAGGAAATGCCGTTGCCACAGACGCAATTTTAATATCTGTTCCTTTAAGGGCTTTTACTGCCACAGGGACCATAGTCGGGTAAACACAAACAGCTGCAACAGAGGGCAAGGGCTCGATCTTGTTGCCGTTGAAGTACTGTGAAAGCATTGTGGGCGGAGCTGGCCGAATTGCTTTTTGGCAAAGTTGCTGTACCTTGCCAACTGTGTCCGACCCCTCTAAGGTGGTTAAATCACACATGCTAACGCATGTATAAAGCGCGCCCAGTTTAGACTGCTTTTTGATGCTCCTTTTGGCAAAAAATTCTGCTCGCTCGTGGATACCGACTTGATCGATCATTTGGGCCTTCCCCTTCTTGACTGTGCCGCACCAGTAGCACAATCCCGGATCTAATGGTAGATTTTAGCCTATTTAATTGCGGAGCGTCATTTAGTCAAGAACTCGACAGTCCCATCGACTGAGAAAGAGCATCAAATACAATCAAGCGCGATTAAGATCAGCGGATAAGCGATTCGAGTCGTATTAGGAATCTCTCCCTCGTCGTATTGAGCACCTCTACAGTTGCGTTACCCCATTCTTGATCAGTGTATTCACGGGTCTTTTTAAATCCAAACAGTCGGCAATATAGTGCAGTATGTCCGGCTGAATGGGACCGAGCTTCTATTTCCGTTCCGGCCGGTAGGGAACCGACAGCGGCCTTATAAAACGCTAAATTAAGGCGCTGCAAACTCCCCTTTTGGGTAACCAATGGAGCTAATGAATTTGACTCAAACAATCTCAGCGGATCTTGATGAAGGTTGTGGAATAGGCGCGAAAACTCCCAGGGAAGTTGCTCCCAATTTCGGCGCCCCAACGGCCCACCTAAAACCATGCTGCTCATTCGGTATTCGATAAAATCTTTGAATATCATTTTTCGCTTAACCACGGTCATTCCATAGAGAGGAAAAAACGGTTGAAAAGCGTCTTCTAGGGTTCGGAGCCTTAAGACCGGACGCCCGTTTTGAAAATGAGAATAGACTTCTTGTCCTTCGAAATGCAGCCGATAGAGAAAAGAGTTCCAAATTCGCTTGTCGTAAAGAAAGAATATGTCACGTGGTTGAGGGCTTTCTTGAAATGGTGATTCCCAATTATTGAGTAACGCAAAGGCTGATTCAACTTCACTGTCAGTAAGGCCTTTGTTTTGATATGCAAGTCGCACTAACTGCCAACTCATAATAAAGAACATTCTTTGAAGTCTTGCCGCTTGAGGGGACACATTAGTCTGGGGGACTCCATTAAGTTCTATCTTCACGACCACGTGGTTGCCCTCACTTGATATCACCGAGGCGATTTCACTTAAAAATTTGGGCATTTCTTGTAGTGGCAAACTCGGATCAATGGATCGGTGAACAAAGTGATCGTTTTTCATTTCGGGAAATCCCAAGGGAAGCTTGTCGACTTCTGAAGAAATTTTCTGAATCAACTCAGATTCATGTCTTTCGCTAGATTCGAGTCTTCGCTTAATAGCATCGAAGCTAAGTTCGTTGACATCTTGTCGATAGACCTTTGGTCCCTCGGTCCATTTAAAATCCCTAGGTACCTTGACTGTCCTACTTAACAACATCCAAAGTTCCGGGCTCGGCGTGGGATAGGGAGCTTCGGCATCGGCTTGCCACCCTTTTCGTTTAGCAGCCAGACCCTTGAACCCCATACTTGATGGACCAAAGATTTCTGGAATTTGACCGGCGTTTTGATAGGCGCTGAGTTTGATCGGTTCAAAACTTAACCCAGCCACATCTTTAACGCAGGCCAAAGCGGTACCCACGGGCTCAGCCGCATTTAAGTGGCCTGGCAGTAAGACAAGTAATACCAATAGGTTAAGCATCACTATAAACTTTGCATGGTCCATGCCAGAGTGCGGATTCGATTAGCGGATTTTTGAGTTCAAAATGGAGTTGCCCGCGATAGGAGAGAATGCGGACGCCCGCTTGGGGCGTCCACACTTTTGATTTGGTTAGTAAAGGAGGCCTTTTTCGATCGTGGCAAATTCAGAACTAGATTCAAAATCGGAAACAAACGTCAGCGTATAATCGCGATCTCCACTTCCGGAAAGTTGAAATATTTGTGCTTTTCTTCCGGGAATTCCGGGTCCAGCGGCCAGTGAAACGCGCTCACAAAGAGGACCCATTTCTTCGGCAAGTAAAGCTTTAACTTCTTCAAGAAGTTCTTGGCCTCGTCGTACTTCCAGTCGAAGTAGTGAATCAAAAATGTAAGAAAAGTCCGTATAGACACATGGTTTTTTAGTAGCCGCTCGAGAGCCCTCGGCTACGCCACCAAGACTGGCAATTGCGATTAGGGCTATAGTCAAAATGATTTTCATCGTCTTCTCCTCCAAAAAAAATTATTTAAACGATTTTATTGAAGGGAAGCAAAAACCAAACCGTCAGTTTAGATATACCTGTATGCGCTCTGTAGTAGGGGATAGACTCAAGTGGCCCAGCTTATGGACAAGTTTCACTGCAGACCCAAGATATCTGAAAAGTTTTCTACCATTTCTAGCCCTTTGCCCGGCTCAAGCGAGCGATTTGAACGAGCGGTTTTTGTTGAACTGGAGACTCGATTTGCCGAAGAGACCTTGTGAACTGGTGGCCATTTAAGAAAGATCAAAAGCCCGATGAGAACGCTCAGCCTTCTGAAGCGTTTCTTCAAAGCGTCAGGGAACACGCTATCGATCGCAGAGCGGCTCCCCGCATTCGACTTAGCACAAGCCCCCATTTAGGTCAGGGTCCAAAAATCGAAATCAATGGCCAGGTGTTTTTGCCTAACGATGTGAGTGTCGGCGGATTTCGGATTTTGGACCCACGAGTGAACTCGATTCCAATTGGAAGTCAGTTAGAAGTGCGTTGGCATTCGACTGCGCTTAAAGAACCCTTTTCATTCAAAGCGACTTTGCTTAAGAAAACTGAAAAGGGCGGCTATCATTTTCAGTTCAATTCACCGTCTCCACATTTGCGAGTTCACATTTCTTCAATTACAGAGTTTGGACTTCGAGGTGCAAAGACACGAATCTATAAGAGTCACGAAATTCCAGCTGATCAAGGAATTGTTGAGCTTTGGATGTCCACCGCCGGTGATTTTCTGATGAAATTACAATCTGGCTTGATTCATATGAATCTGAAAAACCAAAGATACTCTCTCAACTCACAAAAGGTGAGCGTCCTAAGCCGCGGCGAAGGTGGTACCTGGAGCGCCGTTAAAGACGCCACGCAAGTCGACATAGAGAATTTGCTGATGTTTGCGATCAATTTGCATCCTCAATCGCCGGCGGTTTATCAATGCATCAGTTTTTTGACGTCCGCCATCCCGACAAACAGCCGGGTTGCCTAGATTTTAGTCGTATACCTTCGATCAAGTTTGGTTCCGAAGACGCTATGGCATAAAATGAATTATGTTAATCATGAGATTTATTCTCGGGTCGCTTCTATGGTGCCTCACCTCGACACCATTGGAAGCTTCAAATATTTCTAATCTAAGAAGTTTTGGAACGGAGCTGTCCAATTTCTTTCTTGGTGATCCTAGATGCCAACACCCGTTGAAGCAACGAACCGAAGAGCTCAAATACCTAGCTTGCTCAAGTTACAGAAAGTCATTCAATGCCTTTCGGGGCGCTGAAGATATTGCGAAAGGTTCGCCGGCAACTCAACCTACGGGATCATTAGGTGTTTTAAATCTTGTTTCAGCCTCAGCTTTTTACAAGGGACTGAGTAAAATCAAATTTCAATGGGTTGAATCAGTTTGGGTGGAGTTTCCAAAGCCCACCGGCTACAGTAGCTTTGTACTCACTGATAGCATTAAAGTACTCCGAACTCCCAAATGGTTAGCTTCGGGAGCTGCCGGTGCGGCTCTACTCGCGCTCTCACCAACAAGCACTGCGGATAACGACACATTGTTCGATCATCGCGGACTCTATACTGAGAAGCCTGAACTATTGTTGGCCCATCACGTTTCGCCGAATACTGTATGCGAATATATTGAGGCAGGATCAACGGGTTTGGCCTGGTCAGCAATCAAAATTCGGGGTGCCATTCTCACCCATCAAATCGCTAGCCTTGAAGGGATTATCAGCACTCTCGAACGTGAACCGCAATCACTTGGTCTAAAATGCCCCGCTGGAAAAAAGGCTTGTACCGAGCAGGCTCTTGCTTTGGAGATTCGGGATAGTCTTTCAAAAGAATTGCGTGTTTACCGGCAGGAGCAAGAGAGGTTTTTGATCTTAGCTGAGAATTGGGTGAATCATTGGAACAGCTGTTCAACGTTTCAATTGGATTCTGATTGGCTCGCGGCCATAAAAGGTTCGAACTCAATAGCTAACGATGAAGAGAACGGTCGGCTTGCAAGATGAAGATTAGGCAGAGGTTTTGATTTTGACCGCAGCAAGCCTTTTAAGCCAAGTTCTCTCGACTCCGAGATCCAGCCCAATGTCTTCGCCACCAAGCAAAATTGAATTAAAAACTTTCTTAAGCATGTCCGTATCTTCAGCTTTTTCTTCTGCTGTCGAAGCGGATTCCTCAATGGCTTCGAACACGCTCAATAAATCTAGCGTTGTCACCACGCGAGGCAATTTAGAAACATCAAGATCAGAAAAAGGTTGAGGCTTAAATCCAATCAATTGATCGGTGAGAAGAATTTTCTTTCCGGTTACGAAATTGATTTGCACAAACTCGCGACCCTCAGGATCTTTTCTCACAAGGACATCACTCAATTCTGATTTTTTAATTTGAACGGATTTCGAATCGGATTTTTGAATGATCGTGTAATCGAGATCGCCCTTTGATGCCCAACCAAGACCTGAAGATTTAGAAACATAGTCAAAAATAATCGAAATAAGGTCTTGAGAAGTTACCAGTTCTTTGTTGCTCATTTCGCTCCTCATGCGGTTTTCTGACACACCACAGCCACAAAAGTCTCAATGAGTTTATCGGCTTACACCTTCACAACTTGAGTCAAGATGTGAGGTTTGATAGAATGAAAAAAGGTTCTATGGAGCCGTGGAAGGAGGTGGTGGTTCGATGCATACACACTCGGTTAACCACTCTATACGTGAGGTGATAGCCTTCTAGACTTTCCGACGTAGATAGTGTGTGGAAGGGGACTCAGAAATGGGTCCCCTTTTTTATTGAGCTTACTCTAAAAGCGTAGATTGAAAGGCAGGGAACGTCTTTCTCGACTCTGGTCCAGTGTCGAGAATTGCTCGGCAATTCAAGCCGATCGCCTTCTCGCAACATGAATTCATTTCCGGCGACATTATAGCGCATCGCGCCTTGAATAATCATGCGGACTTCATCAAAGGGATGCTTGTGTTCTTTTTGTTCAGCACCCGGGGCCAGTTCTTCAACGATGAATTCTTCAAGGCCCTCGGCCTTGAATAAAATTTCGAGCTCCTGCTGGGTTGGTCTGCGATCAGCGCGCCAACGAATAATTTTCACTTAAAATGCCCTCCGGCCAAGGCCACCAGAATATCGATAGCAATCAAGGCAATAATGATCATTTCAAGAATCGTATCTCTCTCGGATTTGGATAAATCAACTAGAATCTCAAGACCTTCTTGAATGAGCTTGATCTTATACTCCAAGACTCGATATCGAGTTTCAATTTCAAACATCCGTTTAAACTCATCATAGAGTTTGTCCAAAGACTGGTCTTCCCAAACCTCATCTGGAGCATCGACCACATACAAATTGGCGATAATGTCTTGCTTTGTGGTCAGGCAAAATCCAATAAACTTGATTAGTTGAGTGGTGTTTCGAATGAGCCGACCCTTTTTTCGAAGAGTGTCGGTAATTTGCCGAGTTCTTTCGAGCAGGTCATCGACAATCAACTCAAAATACTCCAAAGCCGCGGATTCCGCGAGCACCATCGAAATGAGTCGAACTTTTTCGAAGGTAAGCTCTTTTAGCGCAACTTTATTAAAACCGACTTCAACCCGATCTTCGCCCGTAATTTCGAGAGTAAATTCGTCGGCCGTTGTGTACGCAATAGACTCGGGAGCATTCACTTTGCGGGCCCGTTCTAACATTTCTTTTTGCCGGTTATCCGGGACATTGAAAAACACAACGCTTCCGAAATTGAAAAGAAAAACGTAGGACTCATCGCTGATTTTATAAACCGCTTCACGGGCGCTAATTGAAACTGGCTGCCCCAAATCCAGCTTTTCACCGACATCTTTCAGTTTGAGCTTTTCAGTTAAGTGAAACGAGTTGATTGAATAAGACTACAAGTTCTGCGCTCCCGAACCCAATCCAAGTAGGTTCGAATGTGTTTTTCGTATCCTCGATCGCCAGGCTCGTAAACCGATTCGTCCTTGATTTCAGGAGGCAAAAATGACTGCCCGGAGACTCCGCCAACCGAATCATGATCGTACCGGTATCCTTGTCCATAGCCAAGCCCCTTCATCAATCCGGTCGCCGCATTTCTTAAACTTAAGGGAATCGAGAGATCGGACTTAGTTTCGACAATTTCTTGGGCCTTACGTAGTCCCAAATAAGACCTATTGCTCTTGGGCGCTGATGCCAAATAGGTGACCGCTTGAGCCAAATTGATGGCGGCTTCTGGTAGTCCCACGACCTCGACAGCATGAAAGACCGATGTGGCCACCGTTAGCGCTCTTGGATCGGCATTTCCTATATCTTCGCTAGCTGAAATGATGAGGCGTCGGGCAATGAATTTTGGATCCTCTCCGCCTTTAAGCATAATCGCCAAATAAATAAGAGCCGCATTGGGATCACTTCCTCTAATGCTTTTAATGAAAGCGGAGATGGTATCGTAATGCCGCTCTTTTGATTTGTCATAATGGGTGGGAATAACAGATAAAGCATCGGCCAATTGGGAATCGTTTAATGGTTGCCGCCCATTTCTGAGAAACGCCTCCCATATAAGTTCTAAAATGCTAATCGCTTTTCGCGCATCTCCTACGGCTCTATCTAAAATATCTTGGGGCATGTTAGGCCCTAGTTGCTCCCAGGAGGCTGAAGAATCTAAATATTTCAGGGCTCGATCTAAAATCTGGATTAACTGTGTTTTGGAAAGTGCTTCAAAAATTAAAAGTTGCACGCGACTCAATAACGCTCGGTTGATTTCGAAACTTGGATTTTCGGTGGTAGCCCCGATCAAGACCAAGTGCCCTTGCTCGACAAACGGAAGGAGGCAATCTTGCTGAGCGGTATTCAGACGATGAATCTCATCGATAAAGAGAATCGTGCGACAAGACGTCTGTAACAATCGCTGTTTGGCCGATTCCCCTTCTTGTTTAATTTCTTTGGCGCCAAAATCAACTGCATTTTTGTACACAACCTGGCCATCGAGTGCTCGGGAATAAATTTTAGCAAACGTGGTTTTGCCTGAGCCAGGTGGCCCCCACAAAATCACGCTCCGGGGCTGACGGGCCGTTAATAGCTTTTGCGCCTTAGGATGCCCCACGAAATCGTCGATCGATCTCGGGCGCAAACGCTCCGCCAGGGGCGCATAATCTTGAGAATCTGAGGCTGAAAATAAATCGTCCATCACTGGACTGTTATAGACGTACTCCCAGACGTTCGTCCAGTGGCAGCTGTGGTATCGGCGGGGTCAATGACTACCCCATCTAGACGCACATCCATAGGGATAAAAAAGGAAGAGGCCGTACGGTCTTTGACAGCAACAGAGCCGCAGCCAAAAACCGAGGCGCTAATGGTAACTCCCCCCGCTCTTTCAGGAAGCACAATGGTTCCAGAGGTGGAATCAAATATCGATGTGGCATCGGAAAGAGTTGTTGGAAGAATCGCCAAAAGATCATCTCCAGAAAATGAACAAGTGTATTTCTTATCTCTCGTCGACAGAGTCAGTGTAAGAAGACTTACACTTTTGGGCCCCGCCCAACTGATATTGACCTTTGAAACGACAAAGTAAGGCGTCGTGAGGTCGTTACCACCCACAGTGGTTCCGTCACCAAGCGGCACCAAGACCGGGCTCGTAGGAACCACAGAAATTGTCAATGGACTCGTTGTTTGAGAACACTGCAGTAATCCCAAAGTTAGTAATATCAGTAGTTTTCTCATCCCTCTCCTCCGCTGACATCAGGAGTTTCAGTTGATTTGCCGAAAGCTTTTTCTCGATTGAGAACCCGGGGA
>JADLCR010000040.1 GCA_020847095.1 Oligoflexia bacterium
ATGGCGCTCGTTGAGCGCCTCAAAAACCAAACCAAATTCGAGATTCTCGAGATAACGAATGCCCCCGTGAATAAGCTTGCTACTACGACTGCTGGTCCCCGAAGCAAAGTCCCCCTGTTCGATTAGGCAAACGCTCATACCCCGCGATGCCGCATCTCTAGCAACACCAGAACCGGTGATGCCTCCGCCAATAATACACAGATCGAAAATCTGCTTATCCATGCTTTCTATATTTTGACGGCGAGTGCGATGCGAGAACTCTAAAGGGTGAATTTGATTCATGGGGATCGGCCAAATGATCTCAGCGCGTACGTTGCTTTTTTATTCCTAATCAAGACCATGAGTTCAAAGATGATCCACGCAATGTAAACCCAAATTATTTCTTCGCGAATTTCGGGTCTTATAAATTGCGCCAGCCACAGTACAAATAGTCCCGAGGCATCTTTGATATTCATCTCTAAATCCATAATAAACATAACGGCCAACAAAGACTGCACAACGGTCAATATGATTTCAGTCAGCTGATGGGCATCAAAATGTACGGCAATTATCTCGCCCTTTGAAATGTTATAAAGAATCGGCAACATTCCAGCCATTACGGTCCATTGAACAATATTCGAACTCATCATATTCAACAACGCTAAGGGAGCCTTTTTGCCGGTCCGAGCCCAATTAAACGCGGTCACTTTTTCGGGGAATTCACTCACAAAAGGCGCACACCATTGAATAAACACGAAACTGGAAATTCCCGCTGTAACGGCAAGGGCTTCAAGCGCATACAAAAATGGATGAGCTGAGAAATGAAGAACGACCCCGCCAATGAGAAACAAACCCACAATAGCAGTCCATCGTCCCCGAGGCTTCATCCTGATGATTCGATGAGAAATCCAGGGAAGATCGTCTTCCTCTTCAATTTCAGCCTTGGGCATTGAACTTAGGCGCCATAAATAATACGCGTAAATGGAAAATAAAAGCACCCCATCAACAACGGTGAGCGTTTTCTTAAGCCAAATAACAAAAAAGTAAACGGTTCCTAAAATGAGGGCCAAAACTTCAAGGCCATTATGAGGACTGAGTTTCAAAATCGGCCATTGTTTGGTTCGATGCTTTCCTAAAAATGCATTCGTGAAATAAATTAAGGGCCACCCCAGTCCCACCAACAGTCTCAAAGACCCCGTCAGGTTTGCAATCATTAGATCCGTGCGCTGCTCCCACGCGACAACGGCTTCAACAGCAAATTCAGGAAGGGTTTGTAGCCAAGCTAAAATGGCCAGAGCGAGCCCTTGGCTGATATAAATCTGCGCTGTTTCGGCGCCCCAGCCAATAATGATGGCCGCAAGTATGACCGCGGGGGCTGCCCACAATAATTCATAAGGACTGTGCATATTTTTAACTTAATCTTGTCATGGCTTATTTTCAATGCGAAGTTTTCAGTCATGGATTGGTCCCCCGAAATAAAGAAGCTCCTTCTTCAAGTCGAAAGTGATTCCTCCTCTCCAAAGATCGCCGTCTTTGACGCAGATGGCACATTGTGGCCTGGTGACGCTGGAGAGTCGTTTTTTAAAGCTCAGGTGCGCACGGGCTCAGCGCCCGGCCTTAAGGGAGTTTCAAATCCCATTGAACACTATTTCGATTGGGAGGCTCGTGATCCTGTGGGGGCTTATGGGTGGCTCGGACAGATCAATGCCGGATTGACTGAGCCCTTCTTGCTTTCTCTATGTCAAAAACATTTCGAAAAAGAACCTCTATGCCAGGTTCATCCCATCATGGAATCACTGATTAAAAGTCTTCAATTCAAGGGATTTGATATTTGGGTTTGTAGCGCGAGCATTCGTTGGGCTGTGATTCCATCGCTAAAGAAAATTGGCATTTCAGAAGACAAAGTCATAGCTTCAGAAGTCTTAACAAACCCTGATGGCACTCTCACATCCACGGTTGTTACTCCTCTTCCTTATCGCGAAGGAAAATCTTTGCGGCTTAAGGCAGCTGGAATTGCAAAGCCCACATTAGTTGTCGGGAATTCTATGGGCGATGTCACAATGCTCGAAATGGCCAAATACCCGTTGGTGGTTCAGTATCTGCCCGCTCGCCCTGAGGTCATGCTCTCAGAAAGACAGCTTGAGCTTGAGGCGGCCAATCGCGGCTGGCCTAGACAGATGATCCAACTAGATCCTCAATCTCGTTAACTTCTTTGGGGGCATCTTTCGTCAGATTTTCGTATCCATTGGCCGTCACAAGAATATCGTCTTCTATGCGAATTCCAATTCCGCGAAATTCACTGGGTGCAGACGAATCATCTTGAGGAACATAAAGCCCAGGCTCAACGCTAAAGCACATGCCCTTTTCTAAAAGACGAGACTGTCCATCAATCTGATAAATCCCAGAATCATGAACATCCATTCCCAACCAATGGCTTGTGCCGTGAGGAAAATATTTCGTAAAAGTTTTCTTTTCGAAAATCTCCTGAGCGCTGCCCTTCAAAAGCCCCAAATCAAGCATCACATCGATGAGTCCGTGAATGGATTTATTATGAATATCCGCAAGCCGGATTCCAGGCTTAACAAATGAGACGCATTCTTTTTGAACCTTCAATACGCCCTCGTAGAGTTTTTTCTGCGCGGCAGTGAATTTACCGTTGGTCGGATAGGTACGTGTGATATCGCCCGTGTAATAGCCATACTCCGCTCCAGCATCAACAAGGACCAACTGGTTTTCAGCCAATTTATCATCGTTGAAAACATAATGAAGGACCGTGGCGTTAGCACCCGTGCCTACAATGCTGTTATAACCAAGTCTTTCAGATCCTAGACGACGAAATTCACTTTCAATTATCGCTTCAAGTTCGTACTCGAACATGCCTGGGCGAGTCGCTTTCATCCCCGCGATGTGCCCCATTGACGTGATATGCCCCGCTTTGCGAAGCAAGTCCGCCTCATCGTCTGATTTAATGAGTCTCATTTCGCCAACAATAGAATTTCCGTCGATAAGGTCCGGAAATCCAAGCCCGCTTCGGCCTTTGGCACGACGGGCCGCCTGCATGGCTTCAAGAACCACTTCATCATGCTCGCGATGATCACCATATCGATAATATACCCGCTGACTTTCTTTAATTAACTCTGGCAGTTTTGAAGCGAGATCTTTTATTGAAAAAACTTGATCAGGACCGAAGAATTTTTTGGCGCCATCTAGGCCGTACCGAAACCCGTCCCATAATTCGCGAGTGGCATCTTTTTCACGAACAAAAAGAGAAAACTTCGAAGTTTTTCCGTCCAATACAATGACGCTCTCAGGCTCGGTAAATCCCGTGAGGTAATAAAATGTGGAGTCTTGTCGGTATTTGTGATGAGCATCGTTGTTTCGAATCTGCTCTGGATGCGCGAAGAAAATCGCCACTCCATCTTTTATTTTCTCTAAAAGTTTCTGTCTTCGATGATTGTAGATTTCAAGATTGCCTTTCGGTCCTAATTGCATACGTCACCTCAACCCATTCATACCAATATCTGAGCGAATCTGCTCAGCCTCGCCACTGGCGGCTTTTTCGCCATGAGCGATCGCCGCCCTTCTGTTTTCATAGGACATCAAATCCATATCCATTCCAATTTCAATCACTTTATTAGCGTATTTTGATTGTTCAATCGAAACTTCGCGCACCTCGTTCCATAAGTCGCTGATTTCTCGATTCTTAACTAACTCGCCATGAGGGTCTAAATAGCTGCCGCGGGATATGACATCAACGTAAATGAGGTATTGAGCTCCCAACCTTCTAAAGTGGCCCGCCCAATCCGCGGGCTCCACCGCACCCGAAACAAAATCTCTTTTTCGATTCACCTTGAGTTCAAAGAGCGGTGCCAAAGCAGAGCACTTGATTAGGTTTTCCCATACTACTCCCGATGAAATGGGCGTGGGACCTTGTTTTGTCGATGAAAAGCATAAAAATGGCAGACGCCCTTGCTCGAATTTTTTGTTTCCAAAAACTGATTTGAAAAAGCTCGCTTGTTCGGCTTCATAATCACTTTTGAACATCCCCTTGAGACCAGAAGTTTGCGGCAACTGTTCTTTTCTCAACTTCATCATCTGCCATTCAGGTTCATTGTAGCCTCGAGAAAAACCAAAGGTGGCCGCCACAACCGCACCCCACTCACTGCCACCTACCACGACTACCGGAATTTTATTTTTTGCAAAGACTCTCAAAACTCCCACATGGGCGAACGATCGCAAAGCGCCTGGACCGAGAAAAACACCCACGGGCATTGCCGCACCTTTTGGGGCTTGAGTCATCACTCCGGCGCCTTGAGTGGCCTGAGCATCGATCGCTCCCGGGGCGCCAGAAGTTTGCGAATCAGGCTTTGTTGGTCTTGTTTGACACGCGCTCAGCGTGAGACTCAGTCCAACGACCAAAAATAAAAAATTCTTTGTTCCCATCAGTTCCCTCTATCGGACTGGCCGTAAGCGCCAGCTGATCAAATCCTAGTTGCTGACAAAGTGTTTTGATTTTCTCTTGAACCGCTTCGTGGAGCAAGGGGTCTTTGACCAATCCTCCCTTTCCCACGTCATCTTTTCCTACTTCAAACTGGGGTTTAATGAGCGCAATTAAAACTCCATTTGGTTTCAAAAATTTGACTACTTCCGGCAAAATAAGACTCAGCGAAATAAATGAGACGTCAATGACGACCAAATCGACGGGCGCCGGAATCAGCTCTGGAGCGATCGATCTCGCGTTAACCTTTTCATAAAAGGTAACCCGCGGGTCGTTTCTAAGCTTCCAGTCGAGCTGATTATGACCCACATCAAGGCCGATGACCTTCGCGGCCCCACCCTGGAGCAAACAATCGGTAAATCCACCGGTGCTCATTCCAACATCAAGGGCCGTCAACCCTGAGACAGAAAAACTGAAATCCCTCAGCGCCCCTTCTAATTTTTCTCCGCCACGAGAAACGTACTTGGCCGCCGCCCCTTCTTTAAGACGAAAAACTGAATCGGTATCAAATTTATCGGAGGGCTTTTGAACCAGCTGATCGCCAAGACAAACTTGTCCCGCCATGATGAGGGCTTGCGCATGAGTGCGCGATTTGGCCAATCCCGCTTGAGTGATCAAAATATCAGCCCGCTCTTTCTTGGCCACCGTATTAGTGCGTGACCCTCGGGGCTTCCGAAAGTTCCTTTAGAATTGCAGACTCAACCGGCGAGCGCTTAAATCCTGAAATCGACTCAAGCCGTTCGAGGGTTTTTTTGACAATTCCTTTTTGGTCAATGTTGCAGTAGGCGCGAAGTCTTCCTTGGGCCCCATGTTCAATGAACTCATCAGGAATGCCCAAGTTCAAGACAGGAAATGACTTACCTTTAGCGGCGAGTGCTTCTAACACCGCAGCTCCAAGGCCGCCGATGACTGCATTTTCTTCGATAGTCACAATGAGTTTTGCTCGACCGGTGTCGCGCATTAGTGCGCTCACATCTAGAGGTTTAATAAATCGCGCATTGACCACATCACAAGCCACACCCAACGCTGCTAACTCTTTTGCCGCTTCTAATGCCGGATAAACGCATGACCCTGCCGCCCAAAATACAACCACCGGCTTTCCGCACTCCACAAGACGCTCTGAAACTCCCAGTGGCAGCATGCGCAAAGTTCCGTCAAGTGCAACGCCGTATCCTTCGCCTCGCGGGAAGCGAACAGAAGCCAATTTGTCGCAATACAAAGCGGTATAAACCATATGCTGCAGTTCATTTTCGTCTTTTGGCGCCATGATGTGCATTCCCGGAACACATCTCATAAAACTCATGTCAAAAACACCGTGGTGAGTGGGCCCATCGGCGCCCACAAGGCCGCCTCGGTCCAAAAACAAGGCCAACGGAATTTCTTGAATGGCCGCATCGTGCACCAGCTGATCAAATGCCCTTTGCATAAATGTAGAATAAATGGCCACCGCTGGACGCATCCCCGACAACCTCATGGCCGAGGCAAAAGTGACAGCATGTTGCTCTGCAATTCCAACGTCGTAAAACCGATTGGGAAATTGCTTTTGAAATTTACTTAGACCGGTTCCGTCTGGCATAGCGGCCGTGACCGCCACAACCGCCCTATCCGATTCAGCAATCCGTGTGACCGTTGATGCGAAAACTCCGGTATAACTTGGGGCTCCTCCAGCTTTTTTCGACGGCTCCCCGGAGTGAGTGCAAAATCCGGTCACCCCGTGAAAATCACCCGGTCGGTCTTCGGCCGACTTGAGCCCAAACCCTTTTTTCGTTTTCACATGAACAAGAATGGGGGCGTCTCCGGAAAATGGTTCGCCCGTTTTATTTTCGCGAGATTGATGAATCGACTCTTGGCTCAGTTTTTTGACACTTTCAAAAGTTGAAACCAGATCATCAAGATTATGTCCGTCAATGGGCCCAACATAGCGGAAGCCTAGAGCCTCAAAAAAACTTGAAGTAGAAAAAAGATCCTTCACCGCTACCCCAAGGGTATGGGCGCTCTGAAGCCAATCATGATCTTTAGTAGAAACGGCCTGCAACGCGGCTTTAAGTTCGGTTCTCAAACTGTTGTAAAGTGAGCTCGTCACGCGCTTGCTGAAGAACCTTGCCAGTGCGCCGACATTTTCTGAAATGCTCATTTCATTGTCGTTAAAAACCACTATAAAATTTGGACGCCTGATGTGTCCCGCATGATTGAGCGCTTCATACGCCATACCTGCGGTCAAAGCGCCATCGCCGATTATCGACACCACCTGATTTGAAAGTCCTTGTTGCCAAAGCCCCTCAGCCACGCCTAATCCCGCACTCACTGATGTCGAAGAATGGCCCGCGCCAAAGACGTCATAGGGACTCTCTTCGATTTTTGTGAATCCGCTTAAACCACCATCCTGACGGATCGTATGAAATCGATCACGCCGACCAGTGATGATTTTGTGCGCATAACATTGGTGTCCTACGTCCCAAATTATTTTATCTTTCGGTGTATCAAAAACATAGTGGAGGGCCGTTGTCAGCTCAACGACTCCAAGGTTGGCGGCGACGTGCCCACCAATTTTAGCCATCACATCAATCATGAACTGGCGAACTTCAGAACTATAAGTTTTCAAATCATCAACTGAAAGTTCTCGCAGGTCTTTTGGGTCGTTTATGCGCGTAAGCAAACTCATGATGCCTGTGTCCTTTCATAAACGTAAGAAAGCAACGACTTGAGACCCAATCCGCGATCGCCAAATATTACTAAGGCCTCATGACCGCGCAAAATTAACGATTTGCATGTTTCTTGCGCCGATTTTAACCCCGCGGCTTTCACAAAACTGGGTTCACCAGTTTGCTCACCGTCAGAAATATCATCGGAGATTTGAAAGACGAGACCCAATACCTTTGAGTACTCTTCAAGCGCTCGCATTTGTTCTGTTGTGGATTCACAAATCAAGGCAGCACCCACCACAGTTGCCCGAAACAAAACCCCAGTCTTGCGACTGTGAAGAAGTTCAAGCTCACTTTCGGTTAAATCTCTGTCTCGCATGAGAAGATCTATCGCTTGGCCGCCGGCCAAACCATGGGGACCGCTCGCCTCTGCAAGAAGTCGAATCAGTTTTAAAGCCAGATCCGGATCATGAGCGTATCCATCAGCAATGGTTCTAAATGCTTCCGTGGACATAGCGTCCCCAGCCAGCACCGCCACGCTTTCTCCGAACACTTTATGGTTAGAAGGTTTTCCTCGACGAAAATCATCGTCATCCATGCACGGTAAATCATCGTGAATGAGTGAGTAGGTATGGATGAGCTCAACACCACAAGCAAATGGCAATACGGTTTTGGGATCTCTTTCAAGTGCTTCCGCAACCAACGCGCAAAGTGCTGGTCGAATCCGATGGCCCCCGGCAGTCAAAGAGTACGCCATAGACTCAACAAGCTTCTTGGCCCCTTCAGGCAATGTTTGATCTTGAATAGAGGCGATATAATCACCAACGTATTGATCAGATAGAGACTTGAGTTGAGAAAGCTTTTCTTGAAACATCTTGGGATTACTCGACTACAAAATCTTTTGTCACAGGTTGCCCTTGATCGTTCACGGACAGAAGCACTTGGACCTTTTTTTCGGCCTCAGTCAACTTGGCGTTGCAGGAGCGAGAAATTCCCACGCCCTCTTCAAATAGTTTGAGAGATTCTTCAAGCCCAAGCTCACCTTCTTCGAGTTTATGAACGATTTCTTCTAGGCGTTTTAGACTCTTTTCAAAATCCACAAAATCCTCCCAAACTGGCTTCCATCAAAGGGTTGCATCCTGCCAGAACTCCTACCAAAAGTCACTTGGGATTTTCTCAAATAATACGAGAGTTTAGCTCGCCTTCAGCCAGTTTGATTTGAATCTCATCGCCAGACTTAACCTGCCTGGCGCTCTTGACGATCTCCTGACCCCTTTTAACAATGGCATACCCACGATCTAGGACTTGCAAGGGGCTCAGGCCATTAAGAAGCGAACCTAGCGCGCTTAAGCGGTGGCGGCCATGCTCTAAGGCGCCCCTGACTCCATGGTCAAGACGTTGCCTTAATCCCAACAGCCGCTCCAGGGCCATCTCAACCGCCTGCCGAGGTGAACCTAATTTTTCTCTGAGAATCTGCACTTGGGTGCGACGGTCTTCAATATATCGAAGAGTCGCCCGATTGAGTCGAATTGACCATTCATCACAACGAAGCATGAGATCTTGCAGCCTGCGCTTTGGATCGATCAATCGTTTTGATGTCGCCATCGCAAGCGTCTTGAGCACATGAAGTCTCTTTTGCATTTGTTGAACGAGTTGGCGCGTGAGAAGCCTAATGCGTTCTTGCAAATCCGCTTTATTTTTAACAACAAGCTCCGCCGCAGCTGATGGCGTTGGGGCTCGGAGATCGGCCACGAAATCACAAATGGTGAAGTCCACTTCGTGACCGACTGCCGAAATCGTGGGAATGCGGCAAGCCGCTACACTACGGGCTACAACTTCTGTATTAAAGGCCCAGAGGTCTTCAAGTGAACCGCCTCCACGACCAACAATAGCCACATCAAAACGCTCAGGCCCCAATTGGCTGACGAGATTTACAGCAGCGGCAATTTCGCCTGGGGCCTTGTCACCCTGAACCGCGGTAGGAATGACCGTGACATCGATGGTGCCACCAAAGCGACGGCTCAAAACATTGATCATGTCTCTAATGGCGGCTCCCGTTGGAGATGTCACGATAGCGATTCGAGTCGGAAAAGGCGGAAGTGGTTTTTTCTTTTTCGGATCAAAAAGCCCCTCTTTTTGGAGCTGCGCTTTTAGCTTTTCAAAAGCAATTTGAAGGGCCCCATAGCCAACAGGCTCCATGACTTCGCAGAAAAGTTGGTAATCCCCTCGTGGTTCATAAACCGTCACGCGAGCTCGGACCAAGACTTCCATTCCATCTTCAGGTCGAAATTTCATCGCTTGGGTGAAGCCTTTAAACATTACCGCTCGAATTTGTGCGTTTTCGTCTTTGAGCGTGAAATACATATGCCCCGACGCCGGGACCTTGAAATTGCTAATTTCGCCCTTAACCCAAATCAACGGATAAGCTTTTTCGAGCATTCCCTTTATGGCTTTGTTCAGGTCGCTCACAGTCAAAACTTTGGGTTCTTCTTTTTGTGGGGCCGGTGGTTGAGGGGGCTTTTCTAATGCGCTAGAGGTTTCCGTGGGGGCGTTTGATTCAAGGCCTATAACGGGCTTTGATTCAGATGCCTCGAGAGAAGCGTGGGTTTTGGCCAAACGATCAAGACGGGCCGACAAATCATCCTTAAGGTTTTCTTGGACGAATTCCTTTTTGGCCTTCTTGTTTGATTTTTGATTTTGGTTTAACCCGCCCAGGGTGAGCTGCTCTGACATGCAGCCACCCTATGCGGTCTTCGTTCATTGGTCAACTTGGACTCGTTATGGACAAAGATTGCTGTATTGACCACCGGCCCAACGAACAACCGTTCCGTTAGCTGGTGGATATACATTGACTCCGTCGTAAACGATGGGAATGGTTCCGCCGGTCGAACCGCTATCGCCTGCTCGCCAAGCATTGGGTTTATTGCCGTTAAAGGTTACACCTTGGCAAGACGTCTGACAGATACAAGCGTTAAAGATGCTTTCCACTCGGACACGGCAATCGTCAAGCGAACTCACATTGTTGTAGTAGGCGTTGATATAGCCATGCCACAAAAGTGCTGTTCCTGAGGTGCCTGTGCCTTTTATAAACTCCGCCGTGGCGCTACAGGTGTGGGTGCCTCCTGGCGTTGGCGAGGGGCTCGCACTGGCCGAGGGCGATGGGACGGGCGGGTACGGCGTCGGAGTGACGTCTTCTTCCTCAGAGCCAAGCTCAAGCTGGCCTGAACCACCGGGAGCCGAGCAGTTTTGATACAAACCACCGATGAGCCCTAAACATCCAATGAGGATTAAAATTATTTTCTTCCTGAATTTCATTTAACTGACCTCCGCAAAATAGCCCTTTGCCCAATGAATTTATCGGCTTATCAGTGCATAGACTTTAGTCTTAATTGAGCCAAAAATTTTGAATAGTCCATAGCCCCCCAACGATCAGACAAATCAGGGCAAGTGGTTGTTTTTGCTTGAAATTTTCGGCCCACGCATCTGAAAACTGTGTTCGCGCCAGCCCCAAAAGTCTAGGGCTTTGGCCGATGACGATCATGATCAATCCATAGACAAATGAAAGAATGGGAACTGCTTGATCAAGGGATTCCATACAATCCCTATCGGCATCTAACTCAAATTCTCGATGAGCAAGTTAGTCCGTCGCTTTCGCCCCCACTCCGCGTCAGTTGGGCTTGGCATCATTGGCATCAGGCGTTCCAGATCTAGAAGTTTTTGAGAAGCCGCTTTTTAGTTTCGAGGTCGACCTTTTGATATTTGAACGGGTTACCTCCGGGCTCCAGATGAACAAAGTTTTTAAACCAACCTTGAGTGACCATGCTGATGGTGTCCACACGCACCGGAATCCACGGTGCCTCTTCATCAAGAATGGCATTCATGCGTTTAATAAGTTGCGATCGGGCAGCTCCCGGCTCCATATCAGCCACTTGCAAATAGAGCTTATCAAATTCCGCATTTTCAAAGCTGGAATAGTTGGGCCCTGGCGATTTGTTTTTACTGTAAAGAAGTTGAAGATAGTTTTGTGCGTCAGGGTAATCGGCCACCCACCCATCAATGATGACTTGAGTTTTTGAACGCCGTTTTTTATCAAAAAGCTCGGGCCTTGTATTAAGAACCACATTGATCTGAATTCCGATTTTAGACATTTGATCTTTGAAGTACTCGCCAAATTGGCGCTGCACTCCACTGCCCTCGAGGTCCAGCGTGATCGGCGGAAGCCCTTTTCCGCCCGGAAATCCCGCTTGTGCTAAAACTTCTTTCGCTTTTTCAACATCATAGGTTTTTGGAGGCTTCGCGAAATCAAAGCCCGCGATCCCCGGAGGCAATATCTGATTGGCCACAATCGCATTACCACCCATAAAAAGATCGATTTCTCTTTGGGCGTCGTAGGCAAGGCCGATCGCTTTTCTTAATAGTTTGTTTTTGCCGACTACAGGATCCCGCATGTTAAACGAGATCCACCACTGGGTCGTAGAATCATAGCGCGTGAGTTTAATACCCTTGGCCGCCAAATCAGGGGCTAATTTTTTGTCCGGCGTTAGGGCCGCAGCAAAATTATCTTTAAAAATTCTCGACCAATCTAGCTTTCCAGACGTGAAGCTCAACCAAATGGGCTGTCGCTCAAGAATAATGTTAATCACCACACCGGAAGCTAACGGCAATCGCTTGTCAAGATCGACACCGTCGGCAAGTTGTTTGTCTGGAAAATACTCTTCACGAAAATTTGGGTTTTTCTCAAAAACGATGCGCGAGCCGCGAGTAAATTCTGTTAATTTAAATGGCCCGGTTCCGACGGGGTGCCATGAAAAATCTTTTCCATATTTGGAAACAGCCTCTTTTGGAACGGGGGCCGTATAGATCATGGCCAAGACATAGTTAAATTGCCGATAGGGTTTTTTAAGTTTGACCACCAAAGTTTGATCATCGACCGCTTTTAGTCCCTCGAGACTCTCGTCATAATTTGAAATCTCCGCTTTGGATTGTCTTAAACGCCATTCATCAAGTCCTACAATTCGATCTTCAAAAATCCACCAGCCATCGCTTTGAACTTTTGGGTCAGCTATGCGCTTCCAGGCGAAAACAAAATCGTGCGCCGTGACTGTGCGCCCGAGCCCATCCGAAAAACACGGATCGTCTTGAAAACGAATTCCTGATTTGATTTTGATCGTGACTGTTTTTCCATCTTTAGAATAGTTCGGCATTCCGTCGCTTAGGCCCGGAATCAGCGTGTACGGTCGCTTGACATAATGATATTGCAAGAGTGGCTCGTAGACCGAAGCCAAAGTCTCGGTCACGTTGGCTTCAGAAGCCATGGCCGGATCGAGGCTTTTTGGATTTTCCCAAATCACCCATTGGATCCGCTCGTCTGACGAAGCATGATCACGACGGTGACACGCCAGACCAACGACTGCCACAAGCAAAACCAGAGCCAAAAGTATTTTTTTGATTCTCATTTTATTGCTCCCCGCTCACTCTACAATGTTTGACCCTAACTGGAGATGTTAGTAAGATCAATGAAGGTTCACTGTCTGGTACGAGGGTTCTTAGAAATTCTAAACCCTACGAGCACACTCATGTGGGCTGTCACTGACGGTGGTGAGCAGGCTCAGGCCTAGTACCTGAGAAGCCTAAAGCCGTTATACTGGCCCCGACCTTATGGTTGGGGTTTAGAATTCAGGTGGACACGGCCGAGATGGTGAACCGATTTTTTCTCTAAATATTGAATTTGCCTGGACTTTTGACGGGTGCCAAAACCGTCGCCGTTTTTACTCTCCAAAACCCTAAACTTTATCAGTGATTCTGCCGATTTAGCTAATAACTGGGCGGCCTCAAACTTGAAGGTTTCAAGCCTTAGGTCAGACAGAAGGATTTGAGAGGGTAGCGGATATGAAAGCATTCTTAATTGCGGCGGTTTTCTTATTCCAATTTCAGAGTGCTAGTGGAAAGAGCGATACAAACGAAACGGCCATAGCGAGACTCCTAGCGGGAAATCAATCAGAATTTGATACCATCGAAAGGCTCGCTGGAAGCAAAGGTGAGGCCTGCTCTGGATTACTTGATAAATACGAACTGATTTTACAAGCTGAAAAAGTGTGCCGCTCCGAAGGCTTATTTTCTGGCGTCAAAACCAAAAATTCAGGGTCAGGATCGAAATATAAACTTAGCCTCGATGGCTGCTTAAGAGAGCTAAACTCTTGTCAAACTGGCCGTGGTATTTCAGCAAGCCCCTTATGCACGGACGTGCGATTAGCGGCACAGAATAAAGAGCTTACTGAAAACGAAAAAGATCTTCGCGAGAAAAAAGACGAGGCCGAGCGAAAAATGGAAGAATCCAAACAGGCCGTTCTCGCCGCCCAAAGTGAATGGGACGAACAAAAAAATCAATTGCAAGACGAGCTTAATCGGCTGAACGCTGAGAAAGAAAATGTGTTACCGGAATTTCAGCGCGAAATCTCAGAGCTCAACTACGCCAAAAGACAACAAGCCGAAGCCATTCGGTCTGAAATGGAATCCTTAATTCAAGAAAAAAAGAACATCATGGAATCTGAACGCCTCGCTGTTTTAAAAGAAATTAATGATAAAAAACGTGCGGCTATGGCTGAGTGCTGGCAGCAAAGTATCGATCGCGTCACTCTCGAGCTACAGCAAGAACAGGCTCAGGCGGCATCAGGTACTTTGTCCTATGGATCTTTAGGCGAACTCTTTGATCGCGCCCAATCTGATCGCATTTCAGAAATCAATGATGAGGTGAACCGTTATTATCAAACTTGTCTCAGAGACGGTCGGCTCGAATCAATTGATCAAGAACGAGAAGTCGCCCTTTCACAGCTAAGCGCAAAAGCAAAAATGCTCGACGCTCAGATTAGAGGCAAAGAAGGTGAGCTCGCTGGCGTTGCTGATTTTGGTCAAAACGTAGGTGCTCGTGATTCAGCTGTTGCTAAACTAAAACAGATATACACCACCATATCCAAAACTGAAGGCCGCCTCGGTGATGTCAACGTCAAGGGTCAATCCAAATTAAGTCAAGCCCAAGTTAAATCCGATACAGACAGCCGCGTTTTCGCCATGGCGAATCTTTCTCATTCAGGAGTTGATCAGCAGTTGCAGCTCAATAAGGCCCAATACCTCGCCCGAGGCGCACCCGATCTCGATGAGGCCCGAGAAAAGCTCAACGAAGCCAAAAAATTGGTTCGGGAAGGCTCAACGGCGTTTGCAAGATTTTATGGTCGCCCGTCGGCTATTGATAAAACCAAAAAGATTGAATCCGCCGATGATGTGCAAGACTCAATTCAGGCTTGTTACGAGCAAAAAGCCAATTTGGAAAAAGAGCTTCTGGAACGACTTCAAAGGCGATTGGAAAGCGCTGAAAAGTCCACCGAAGACCAAAAAGCTTCGACAAATACTTCTAGGATCGAAAATATTTGTAAGCAACCTCCCTCCGCTTTGAATGAAAACACCAAAAAGGCCTGTGACAGTTATTCTAAAGCAACTGACAAAGAAAAGGCCGCTGAAGAGGCGGTTAAAGAGCTTGGTCTTAATAACAGCGATAGTGGTGGTTCGTCCGCTCCTGCGTCCACGGCCGCCCCCGCCGCTGGTAGCGCAGCTCGCGCATCGGACGGTCCCGGCTCCTAATTAGACGGCCTAACTCTTACGGCTGCGGGCGTACATTTTATCGTAATAATTCACAAGCAACTCGCGCGTGAAGGTTCGGTACTCACGAGCCATCAATAGAGCCAAAAGCTCGGCGTGCTTCTCTGAGCCGAGACGTTTTCGAA
>JADLCR010000041.1 GCA_020847095.1 Oligoflexia bacterium
GAGAATTAAGTCCTGAGACCATTCAAAATTTAAAGAGTATCCAAGACAATGTTCGAACTGATGTCGTCATAAAAGCACCCCCTGACTCAATCGTTTACTTGAATGGCAAACTCGGAAAAGAAGTTTGGGGCAAACACACGTTTAAGTCTCGACGAGGAAGCAGCCAAGTTTCTGTACTAGCGCCTGGCCTAGGCTGGGAACAGCGTGAAATCGAAATTGGTTCTGAGCCGGTTTCCATATCGATGGCTGGCCGAAAAATGATTGACGGTCGTTGCGATTCTGCAAGGGCACTGGATCAGTCCTCGTCGATGACTTTCGTTGCTTACCTTCAAGAGCAAGCCTGCTTTGTCAAAATTCAAGCCGGTCAAGCGGCACCACTTGCACAACCGCTGAGATTACCACTAAGCCCAGGTAAAGAAACGGCGGGACCTTCATTGAGTGCTCAACAATCGCAATATTTTTCTGATTCGACTCCGTCCATGTGGAAGTCACCTTGGCTTTGGCTAGGCATTGGAACTTTGGCCGGTGCCATAATCATGATTAGTGAATCACAAAAAAAAGAGAGGGTCGTTGTACCCTCCCATGGATTTCAATTTTAGATCTGTTTACGGACGAGAAGTTCCCGTGCCCGTAGTTCCGTACTGGCTGGCACCTGTGGCGCCGACACCATAAATTCCACCATAGGCTCCGCCACCCATGCCCGCGCCCATGCCCATTCCCATCCCAGCTCCGCCGCCGCTCCAGATTTGCCACATGAGTTGATTTAATTCAGCGATTCGCTGCTGATACGTCATCGTGAGTTGAAGCTTGCTGTAATAGTCTTGCATAGCGTACATGTAGTTTTGCATCATAGCCATTTGATATTGCATTCCGCCCATGCCGTACATGCCACCCATACCGCCCGCGCCGCCCATGCCGCCAGGAAACATTCCGCCCATACCCATGCCGGGCATTCCCATTCCCATTCCTGGCATGCCGTACATTCCGCCCATACCCATGCCGGGCATTCCCATGCCCATACCAGGCATGCCGTACATTCCACCCATTCCCATTCCAGGCATTCCCATGCCCATACCACGCATGCCGAACATCCCGCCCATTCCCATACCGGGCATTCCCATGCCCATTCCCATTCCAGGCATTCCCATGCCCATACCAGGCATGCCGAACATTCCGCCCATACCCATACCGGGCATTCCCATACCCATGCCCGCATAGAGTCCGGCGCCTATCCCCATTGGTCCCATGCCGTAGGGATTGGCGTAGCCAAATGGGCCGCCAAAATATCCAGGGTTAAACATGCCGTAGGGGCTACCGGCACCGGCGTAAACTCCGGCATTAAATCCATAGGGGTTTGCACCAAAGTAGCCACCGGGGCCCCATGCGCTTCCGCCCATCATTGGAGAACAGCCAAAGCTTCCCGCTCCCATGCCACCGTAAATGCCACCCATCACCCCGCCATAGAAAAACGGGTATCCAGCGCTAATGGCAGAAATGTAAGGACTAGGTCCTGACGGATAACCAAGTGATTGGTTGCGCTTGTTAGCGTCCATTGCGGCACTGTACCCCCAGTAAGAGGTCAAGCCACCAAGTGCTGTTCCAAGAATAATGGGGAGTGGATCAATTTTGCGCTTAGCATATTGCTGGCAATCACCACCGCGGCAGCCTTCAGTATCGGCAGATCGCACATCGTCGTACTCTTCGCCGCCAACGGCCAAAGCATCATCGAGAAGACCTTGTTTTTCTTCAACTCTCGCTGTTTGATCGGAAATGGCCTGATCTATTTGCTCAAGTCCTTGAAGGGCATCTTTATAGAGATCGGCGTTATCAAAGCAAGGGCCACCGGTATTGCTCTTTGAAAGGTTACCTCCGCCACACATGCCCTTCCATTTGAAATTTCCATTTTCTTGGATAGCAAATCGAGCGGCATTCTTACACGCATCTTTTGCGCCTTGCGGAGCACTCGAGGGTAGTTTCGATGCGACCTTGTTGCAAAAGTCATCATGGCGACTAGTTTCGGTTGGAGTTGGAACCGCTCCCGAATCTAAAAATGCGCTTTCGCAAGCCTTCGAATGGTCGGTGAAAGCTGATACCGTGACATTTAATCCTTTTTGAAGCTTGTCATAATATTTGCGACGATCTTCACCATACTTGCTTTTTTGTTTCTGAAGCTCTCTCAAAAGCTTTTTCTCCGCTTCAAGCTCTTTTCTCGCAAACTTGGCATCTTCGCTTTCTTTGATCTTTCGAAAACTCGGGTGCATTTGATCGCCGTAGCCACAACCAGGTTGCATGAAATATTGTCCGCCGCCCGCGTATGCGCCAGGAATTCCCATTCCGTCACCGCCCCACTGAGCCACAGCACTTGCTGAAATCAATTGAAGAAATACAAACCCAACGACTGCATTTCGCATGTCGATCTCCTTATGGCATAAGCCTTCTCAAAGATGCTCATCGTCACAATTCTCAAGAGACTTAAGATTTCTAGACGAAAATCGAGGCCTTACGCCCCTGGACTCAGAGAAGTTCGCGTTTTCGGCTAAGATTTAGACATGACTCACACCGTCTTAGTGGTCGATGACGAAAAAGACATCCTAGACTCGCTTGAGCGGCAATTGCGCAAAGATTATCGAGTACTAAAGGCGTCTTCGGGCATTGATGCCCTTCAACTTCTAAACAAAGAAGACGTGCACCTTATTATAAGCGATCAACGCATGCCTGAAATGACTGGAGTTCAGCTTTTTGAACGCGCGCAAAAAGTAAGGCCAGATTGCATTCGCATTCTTTTAACAGGATTTACCGATGTCGAAAGTGTCATTGCCGCAGTTAATAATGGGCAAATCTATCGCTACGTCACTAAGCCTTGGGACCCAACCGAGCTTGGAGTCATCGTTAAACGAGCACTTGATGCTTTTGATTTAAAATCTGAGTTAAAAATCAAAAACCAATTGCTCGAAAAAGCCTTAGAAGATTTAAAGGTTCTCGACCAAGCCAAATCCCACTTTATGATTCTGATCAGTCATGAGCTAAAAACTCCATTGACCACTATTACGAGCTTTACAGACTTGCTCTTAGAAGAAAAATTAAACCCAGACTCGAAAAAATATGTAGAGCGCATCAAAACAGGAGTGGAGAAACTCAACAGTCTGATTTTTGACGTGCTCGATATTATGAAGGCACAAACCGGGCAGATCAAACTTTCGCCTCAAGACCTGTCATTGAAAACTTTTGTCGATGATCAAACTAAGCCACACCTGACTGTGGCTCAAAAGCGAAAAGTCAAACTTACCTGTAACGCCCCAGAAGATGTGGTGCGCTTGGATTTCTCACTTCTTTCAAAAGTAACTTCTGAACTCATTCAAAATGCCGTCGGTTTCTCGGATGAAAATTCAACCGTTGCTGTCGAGCTAAAGCGAACTGATGGACGAATCAGATTTGAAGTGAGTAACCACGGACCGACGATTCCTAAAGAAAGGCTCAAGCGGCTGACGGAGCCCTTTTATTTAGACGAGAATATTCTTCACCACAGCCAAGGCACCGGATTGGGACTCACGGTTGCCGTCAGTTTACTGAAAGTATTTGGCTCGGAATTGCACCTCGAGTCCTCCGGCGGAAAAACAAAAGCCTGGTTCGAAATTCGGACAGCTTAGTTAATCAGCTCGCTAATGACGCGAGATCAAGGCCTTCCTATTTTTGCACCTGCCTGAATTATGGCGCTTCTTCTCATGTCCATTTTGGGTATTGAATCCCTGTTCTTAGGTTCGGCCGCCCAAGGGGCGGAAATTTTAACGATTGGTGAATCCCTTCGCCTTCCAACCAAAGGTTGCCATCGCCTGGTCGTGACGCAATCGAAGCCCGTCAAGGTCATTGAAGAATCGGGGTATGCCACATTCATTGCCCACCAAATCGGAAGAACCCAAGTGATCTGCGTTCCTCGAAAAAGGGTGACCGAAATATGGGTTTATTCTCAAGCTTTGGGGGATCTCCATAAATCAGCACAAAGCATCTTGAGAAATCATCCTCACATTGTTGTCGTACCCAAAGAAAAATCATTGTTGATAGAAGGGCAGCTAGAAAGCCTTTCGGATTGGAGGGCGATCCAAAAACTTCGCCGCCAAAACACTAAACATTTGGATCTCCAAATTCGATTTTCTAATTATTTACAAGACTTGCTCCAGGCTGAACTGGGAAAGGCTGACACCTTGGGAAAGCTCGGTCTAGGGCTCAGTTTTGGATCCGAGGGAATGCCCATTTTAACAGGATCCCAAGAGGCCTCAAGGTCGGGATTGCTTAAAAAAACCGCGGCGCAATGGAACCTTGAATCATCAGTGAACAATCACGGAAGTTTCTTTCGTCCGATGATTGAAACTGAGATCACTCTCGCCGAGATCAAACGTAGCTATTTGTCCGAAGTGGGCTTCAAATGGCCCGGCTCTTACTCAACCACGGTGATACCGACCGTAGGATCGGGTGCCCAAATTTCTTTTGAATCAATCCGACTTCTACTCAATGCGGAAAGCGCGCAAACCGTAGGAAGAGTCATTGCCTCTCCCCGGCTCGTTTGTCTCTCGGGCGAGTCAGCAGAATTTTTGGCTGGTGGTGAAATTCCAATTCGCTCAGGTCGATGGAAGAACTCTGAAGTTCAATGGAAAAAACACGGCATTATTTTAAAGCTCTCTCCGCGCGCTTCCCTTAACGGAATTGTTTCGACTCGTATTTTAACCGAAGTCAGTCTTTTAGATCGTAGCCAGCCCAACGGTGACACACCAGGACTGCAAACAAATCGAGTGGAAACTCATTTTAATCTCAACGAAAATCGAACCTTGATTCTTTCTGGACTTATCCGGTCAGAGATTGGAAGAGATCATTCGAAGTTCCCCGGACTCGGAGACATTCCTGTTTTAGGTGAGCTTTTTAAAAGCCAACGCTATGCAAAGCAACTGACTGAATTGGTTGTATTCGTCACTCCACGCATTTTAAAAGAAAATCAAATCAGTCAGCCCGAACAACCCTCTTGGATGAATGACGAACTGTGAATAACAGGCTTTATGCACAAGTTTATTCAATTTTGCGCGAGCAACCAGACGTTACTGAGATTCTCGTAATAGCCCATGCCCCAGTATTTATCGAAAGAGCAGGGCAGCTCAGCGTTGTATCTCAATCTCTGAGCGATCTATCTGAGGTTACGGAACTCATCAATGAGGTATTACTTGAAACAGGTCTCGTGGCCGATGAGCGGCACCCTCAGGCCCAAGGAACCCTGAAAAATGGGTCCCGATTTCAGGTATTACTTCCTCCGCTGGTGACCGCCCCCTCGATTTGCATCCGACGATCGTTAACTTTGGCTTATTCGCTAGAAGATCTGCACCGAAGTGGAACGTTCGATTCAAAAGCACTCAACTTTCTCAAAAATGCCGTTCAAGAGAGAAAAAATATTCTCATCGTTGGAGGGACCTCTTCAGGAAAAACCACTCTATTAAATGCGCTCTTGATGGCTGTCCCATCTACGGAACGGGTTCTTGTTCTTGAGGATACTCGGGAAATTTCTTTTGACCATTCGCTTTGGCAAAGTATTCAGACAAGACCGAGTCCTGACGGTTTGGTTCCAGAATATTCACTTAAAGATCTTGTACGTCTATCGATGCGACTGCGCCCCGATCGATTAGTCGTCGGTGAAGTTCGAGGTGAAGAGGCCCTATTTTTATTGGATGCACTGGGAACAGGGCATCCGGGGTCCATGGCAACCCTTCATGGATCAACGTGCCAAAGTGCCTTAAGACGGCTTGAAGGGCTCATCATGAGAGCGGCGCCCCATTGGGGTTTGCAGGCCATTCGCCAACTTATTTTTGATTCCATTCAATACGTCATTGCGATGGAAAAGAAAAACGGCCGCAGAAAACTTTCTGAGGCCGTTTCAATAAGTTCATTAGAAGAATTCGGATTCACACTGGACCCGCTATGGGAGTCCTCCGAACTCAACCCGCTTTAAGTCCGCCTTGCTTAACAGGTTGATCGTTTTCATCAAGCTTTAGTGAACCTTCTTTTTCTAAAAGTCTCACTGTTTCAATGAGCTTGATGTGAGCGGTTTCAACTTCAACCGCTGACGGCTTAAGGGTTTCTAAAAAGTTCTGCAAATCTCTCTTTTTCAAATCCCTCATGGTGTGAGTAGCAATTGCAAAAGCCTCGGGTGGCAGGCCTTTTAGTGCAATGGCTAGGGCTCGTTCAGTCATTCGCGTTGTTACTTCGCTGACCACAAGCGGATCCCACTTAAAAACTTTTTCTACGGTAAGGATTTTTGCCTTCACCAAGGCTCCGAATTCTTTATCTTCAGCCATAATGTGATTGAGAAGCGTCTCACGCTTCTTGCTCAAACTTGACTCCAATAAAGTGACAAGCTGCTGAATGCCGCCAGGCTTCCGGTAACGTGCAAGCATCGACATAAGAGTGAACTCCCTTCCCCATGAAAACAATTGACTCTTAAACAATCGGTCAACTGGACCCAAACTTGAGGCCAGTCTGTGTTTTGACAAAAAGTTTTAGAAATTCAAAGGGATAGCACGATCCCAGATGGCGGTATTGTTATGTTACAATTTCCCAGTGGCAAGCTGAATGACTTTTGGGAGAACCTCGCAGGCCAAAGGCACCCGGCCCGGTTGCTCGCCGTCCATTTCAATTAAAACTTCTTCCTGAGATTCGATATGAATTTCTTTGCCGCGAAAGCGCTGTACATTGGGGAGATTTTCAAAACCACCGTCATAAAGTTTTCGCGCTAAAATCGGTAGCTGCGCTTTAGATACGGGTTCGACTGCCAAGACTTCGGCGATTCCATCGGTGACACTCGCCCGATTGGACCATTTCATGCCTCCACCTGAATAGGCTCCGTTGGCAATGAAAACATTAAGGACTTGCCCCTCGTAGACGTCCTTCTTATCAATATTAATAGAAACTCTTTGCGGATTAGCCGTTAAAAAATGTCCGGCAGAATATAAAAAGTAAGTAAGTCCTGGCCACAGCAGTTTATTGGCCGCATTGGCACTTCGAGCTACTTTGCCGCCAAGACCTGCAGTGGCGACATTGATAAAAATCCGACGCTGTGGACGGCC
>JADLCR010000042.1 GCA_020847095.1 Oligoflexia bacterium
AGAGAGAACCGCGCCAAAGACGTCGAAGAAAGACTAAAAGCACAAGAGGCACGCATTCAAGAAACCCTCGTTGACGTGAGAAGAAAACTTGAACACACGTCAAGCATGACACAAGAAGAGGCTAAAAAGACTCTTGTTGAAACGATGGAAGGCGAAGCCAAACTGGATGCTGCAAAGCGAATCCAAGTCATCGAAAACGAAGCCCGAGAGGAAGCTGAAAAACGGTCGAAACGAATTATCGCCATGGCCATTGCCCGCTATGCTGGTGAGTACAGCTCTGAGAGAACTGTTTCCGTTGTGGCTCTTCCAAATGAAGAAATGAAGGGGCGCATTATCGGTCGAGAAGGCCGAAACATTCGTGCTCTTGAAGCGGCTACCGGAATGGACCTTATCATTGATGACACGCCAGAAGCCGTCATCATTTCGGGGTTTGACCCAGTGAGACGCGAAATTGCCCGGCAAACGCTTGAAACGCTGATGACCGATGGTCGCATTCATCCGGCCCGAATTGAAGAAGTCGTCGATAAAGCAAAAACCACTCTTCTAAAATCAATCAAAGAAGATGGTGATAAAGCGATGTTTGATCTTGGTGTTCATGGAGTGCACCCGGAGATTGTTAAGTTAATTGGATCACTCAAGTATCGCACCAGTTACACACAGAATAACTACTCTCACTCAATTGAGGTTGGGTTTTTGTGTGGCATGATGGCTTCCGAACTTGGATTGAACACCAAATCCGCTAGACGTGCTGGAGTCTTGCACGATATCGGAAAAGCGCTTGATCACACCATTGAGGGCGGGCACGCAGTTATCGGAGCCGATTTCGCCAAAAAATACGGCGAACCTCAAGATATTGTGCACGCGATTCGCGCGCACCACGACGACGAACGACCAAATTCAATTTTGGCAGAGTTAGTCAAAGCCTCTGACGCTCTTTCTGGCGCTCGGCCAGGGGCCCGTCGTGAAATGATGGAGAGTTATGTGAGCCGTCTCGAGGAGCTTGAGACCATTGGAAACAGCTTTGATGGAGTCATTCGAACCTTTGCCATTCAGGCCGGAAGAGAAATCCGTGTCTTGGTTGAATCGGAAAAGGTCACTGATGAACAAAGTATTATGTTAAGTCGCGATATCGCTCGCAAAATCGAGAAAGAGCTTACTTACCCGGGACAAATCAAGGTCACGGTTATTCGCGAAACTCGAGCTGTGGAGCACGCGAGATAATGGGTTTCTTGCCAGCTCAAGAGCAGCTTAAGCGATTGAAGCAAGGGATTGTTGACCTTGTTTCGGAAAAAGAACTTTTAGCGAAGCTCGAAAAGTCGGTAAAAACGGGTAAGCCCTTAAGAGTGAAGGCGGGCTTTGATCCTTCAGCTCCGGATTTGCATTTGGGTCATGCGGTTTTGATCAATAAGATGCGCCAGTTTCAGCTATTGGGCCACGACGTGATTTTCTTGATCGGTGACATCACCGGAATGGTGGGAGATCCATCGGGAAAAAATGAAACCCGCAAAGCTCTCACGCGGGAAGAGGTTCAAGAAAACGGACGCACCTATGCCAAACAGATTTTCAAGCTGTTAGATCCTCACAAAACAATCATCGAATACAACTCGCGATGGTTTGAAAAATTTGACGTTTTTGAAATCTTTAAATTATGCGGGCAATACACTGTGGCGCGCATGCTCGAGCGGGATGATTTTAGCAAGCGTTTTAAGTCGAGTAATCCCATCAGTATTCACGAATTTCTGTATCCTCTGTTGCAAGGTTACGACAGCGTTGCCCTTCATGCGGATGTTGAGTTGGGAGGAAACGATCAGAGATTTAATCTCTTGGTGGGTCGCGACATGCAAAAGTCTTACGGACAAGAGCCTCAAGTCGTTTTGACTGTGCCTCTTCTTGAAGGGCTTGATGGCGTTAACAAAATGTCCAAGAGCCACCATAATTATATAGGTGTCGATGAAAATTCACGGGATATGTTTGGCAAAACCATGCGGCTTAGTGATGAGCTTATGATGAAGTATTATGAGCTTTTGACAGATATCACTCCTGATGAATTGGCCAAACTGAAGTCCGATATGTCTTCTGGAAAGACTAATCCTCGAGATGTAAAAGTACGATTGGCCAAAGAGTTCGTAACTCGATACCACAGCGCCGAAGCGGCTGAAAAAGAAGCTCAGAGCTTTTTCGAAGTCTTTAGCAACAAAGGAATGCCCTCCGATATTCAAGAGTGGCGGACAAGCCCAATGAATGAAATTTGGATTTGCAAACTGCTTGTCGAAGTGGGTGCAGCTCAAAGTACAAGTGAGGCGAAACGCCTTGTTGAGGGTGGCGGAGTTACCCGTGACGGTGAAAAAATCGTAGATTCTAAGCTGAAGTTTGATTTGAAGCCGGGAGATCAGTTTATATTAAAAGCCGGCAAGAAGAAGTTTGTTAAAGTGGTTGTACATTGAGGGATTTATGATTCGTCCGCTATCGCGAGTTGTTCTGGTCATTGTTCTTATTTTCATTTCTTTCGATGTTTGGGCTTGGGGAAGAAAAGGCCATCAAATCGTAGCTGAGTCTGCTGCGAGTATTTTGAAAATGAATGGAAAGGCCCCGTATTTGAAGGAACGAAGTTTTGATCTAGGGGTTTATGCCAATGTGCCAGATATCGTTTGGAAGAATATTGACGAGGTCCGGGGACCAGAAGGGCCCCTTCATTATTTTGATTGGAATAAAACTCTCGAATCGGTTTTTGGCCGAATTCAAGACGTGCCGGCCAGCCATGATGACTTTAAGAATCGACTGGGATCCATGTATGACCCCAAAAATGGTTTAGCTCTCTGGCGAATCAGTGAGTTGGTTGAGCGGTGCAGCGGAATTGCGAAGGCATTAACAGCTGAAAAGCGAGGTCTGTTGATATCATGCATTGGGATTTTAAGTCACTACACTGGTGATCTTGCTCAACCGCTGCATGCTACGGATAACCACGATGGTCAACTTAGTCAGCCTCCGCAAAAGGGAATTCATTCATTTTTCGAAGACACCATTGTTGACGAATTGGCTACTGAACTTCATCTCGAGGTTGAGAAGTTTTCATTGAAAGAATATGCAGAAATTGAATCGATGAGGCTTGGAACGGATAATCTGATGCGTTGGCTGGTTGAATCAAGTTATAGAGATGTAAAACCCATCTTGGCTATCGATTCTAAAGTGGGAAGAGCTGACATTGCATATGCTTCCCGAGCTTACAAGAAACTTGTTCGCAAGCGTCTGGCTATTGGAGCTGCGGTCACGGCCTTGGTTTGGCAAGAGATTTTGGCTCCGGTTAAGTCCATGGATCTCAATCGCTATTTCTTTTACGATGGGCGACCTGAATATATTTGGTCTGAACTAACTCGTCCTACGGGGAGGTAACCTGTGAAAGTAAAATTCTTACCAATGAACGAAGAACATGAAGTTAATCCGGGTGAATCGGTTCTGGATTTGTCAAAGCGCGTAGGTCTTCACATTAAATCGGTTTGTGGGGGTGTGCCCAGTTGCGCTGAGTGTCGTGTAAAGCTTGTGGCCGGAGAACACAATGTGATGCCGCCGACTTTTAAAGAAAAATCACTTATAGGTTCGGCCTATTTTGTAAATCAGTCGCGCCTAGCTTGCCAATTGCGATGCCTGGGAGATATTACGGTCGATTTGACTGAGCAAATCGAAAAGCAAAAGACGGAGCCGCCGTCGAAGCGCAATATTCGACCAGCAGACCGTTGACCTGGAGGTCTTCCTTCGTTAGCCTTTAATTAATGATTAAAGTTGGCGACAAAGCACCGGATTTTGAATTGCCTGACTCGACTGGCAACAAGGTGAAGCTATCAAGCGTCATCAAAACAAGATCGCCACTCGCACTCATTTTCTACAAATTCAATTGCCCCACATGTCAGTTTACGTTTCAGTATTTACCTCGAATAGCCAAAGACCTGGGGCCTGATCACTTTTTACCAATTGCTCAAGACGAACCTCTACAGGCTGAGGAATTTAAAAAGAAATACAGTTTTTCTCATCAGGTTTTGTGTGATCAAACTCCTTACCCGGTGTCAGTCGCCTACGGGATCTTGTTTGTGCCCACTTTTTTCGTGATAGAAAGTGATTTGACTGTTTCGGCGGTCATTGAGGGCTTTGATAAAAAAGCCATCGAAAGCTTTTCAGTTCGCATAGCAAATCTCAAAGGCAAGAACGGCTACCTCGCTTTTCAGCCCAACGAGCAAGTGCCTCTCTTGAAACCTGGTTGAGGGGCTCGCAAAGTATGAGGCACGGGCTGCTTCAATGATGACTAAAGATTCAATAACCATTGCCGGTGAGGAGATCAAATATCGTCAGTACGGCGATGGAATTCCGATGTACCTGGTGCACGGTTTTGCAGGCGTTCACCAAGATTGGGATCATGTCATCCCTCATTTAGCCAAATACTATCGCGTGATTGTTCCTGATTTTATTCGAGTGATGGTGAGATACGGAATGGGGCGGAAACCATTGTCGTTCACAAAGCACGTGGATTTGTTTCATGAGTTTGTTAAAGGCACCACTCCAAATTTTCCTAAACGATTTGTTGTAGGATGTAGCTACGGAGGAGCGCTCACCTGGGGAAGCCAAATCAAACACCCCGAAGATTTTACGGCGTCTATTCTCATTGGGGCTATGCCCCCTAACCCGAAAGAACACATGGATTCGGGACTGCTCAAAACTCTACTCGGACTTTCTACTCGCCCCATGCTCTTGGAAATGTATCTGCGTTCGCCCATGGCTTTGTTGGCATTGCCGTTGGTAGAGAATACCTTTCATGCACCTTGGGCAAGACCAGCTAAGAATCGTCGGTTAGGGTTTCTCACGCGTCGTAAGCTTGCGCTCTTTTCAGAAGTCATTAAAAGTTTTGGTTGGCTGATTAAGCAAGAGGACTGGGGAGCGTGGGAGGCAAGCCTTCACAGGATAGAAAATCCAAACCTCATTTTGTACGGGGCGGATGATCGTGTTTTTATTGAAGGGACCAACGTTAAACTTTCGAAATTGATTTCGGGAAGTACTCTGAAACTTGTGACTGGGGCTTCGCATTTGCCTGCAAAAGAAAAACCCGAAGAAGTTGTGGAGCTTATCCAGCAATACTTGAGGCCGTTTGAATACTAGAGGTTACGACCACCTCATCAGATTTGCACCCCAAGTAAATCCAGAGCCAAAGCCGACCATTGCGACGAGTTGTCCCTTTTTTAGAAGTCCTTGCCTTTTAGCCTCAGTAATCCCAATCGGAATCGTAGCAGCGGTTGTATTGCCGTACTTTTGAATGGTGTTGAGCGTTTTATCTTGGGGAATTTCTAATTGTTGAAGCACCATTTGGTTGATTCGCATATTGGCTTGATGGGCAATGACGAAATCAATGTCTTGGGGCTTTACACCGGCATCTTTACAAGCTTCATGGATGACTTCGCACATTCGGGTGACCGCATTCTTAAAAACAAACTTTCCATCCATCTGAGCAAAAAACGTGCGATCTATTTTCATATCGCCCTTTGTAAGTCTCGGAAAGTCACTGCTCGAAGGGCGGAGAATGCAAAGTCTTTCAGCATGTTCTCCTTCACTATGTAGATTATGCGCCAGAAAGCCAGCATTAACGTCAGATGTGGGTTCAACAACAACTGCACCGGCACCGTCACCAAAGAGCACAGAAACGTCACGGCCCTCAGTACTGATATCAAGGCCGTTGCTGTGAATTTCACTTCCTACGACCAAAACGCATTTGTACATTCCAGTGCGAATCCAAGCATCTGCAATAGACAGTGAATACAGAAAACCAGAACATTGATTTCGAACATCTAATGCGGGAACCATTTTCTGAGGGCACAAGTTTTTTTGAAGCAAAACCCCAGAGCCCGGAAAGTTCATGTCAGGGCTCAAAGTGGCGAAAATAATAGCGTCGATGTCGTCAGGTTTTTTACCGGCGTCGTTGAGTGCGGCTTTTGAGGCTTCAAGTCCCATTCCAGAGGTGGTCATTCCAGGCTCAGCCCATCGTCGCTCTTGAATACCTGAGCGCTGCTGAATCCACTCGTCAGAGGTCTCCATCAGTTTTTCAAGATCCGTATTCTTGACCACCTTTGGTGGGACGAACATCCCGGCGCCTGAAATTCTCGATTTGAGCATGTTCATTTAACCTCCACTTTAGTCCCTGGTTGTCAATTTAACTAATTGGAATAGGCGTTGGCAAAGATTTTTAGTTTGAAGACGAGATTGCGCTCCGGCTTGACTGTGTTAATCCGCAAATCCTGACCGTTGGCCCTGTCTAAGGGCTTCAACGATTTGAGCTAGGCAGCTTACTGCATTTAAAACGTCATTGCTGGTAGTAAGACTTCCGACGCTAATACGTAGGGTGCCTTCATCGGCCTCATCTTTGATTCCAAGTGCACTTAAAACATGGCTGTGACTTTGCCCAGAGCTTAAACACGCTGACCCCGCACTAACGGACAATGACTTTGAAACTTCTCGTTGAAGGTCTTCTCCACGAACTCCTTCAAATGTGAGACTTAGGTTCTGAGGGAGTCTTTGCGTGGGATGACCGTTGAGGCGAACTCCTTTGAGTCGTTGGGTGAGAGTGGTGTAAAGGAGATGGCTCAGTTCGCGGTACCGTTTTGAGTTTTCGGATCTCATTTGAAGGCAGATTTCAGCGGCCTTGCCTAATCCCACAATGCCAGCAACGTTTGAAGTGCCAGGGCGGAGTCCATTTTCTTGCTTCCCGCCAAAACATACCGGGTCGAAATGGGCGTAGGTGGCCCCGCGCTTTACATAAAGCACGCCAATTCCTTTTGGACCGTAGAGTTTGTGACCTGAAAGGCTCAACGTATCGACATTAAGTTTTTGTGTATCAAGATCTTCAGTAAGCCCACCCTGAACGGCGTCGCAATGAAACGCCACTTGATGGTCTTTTAAAACTTTGGCGAGTTCGGGGATGTTATGAATGGTGCCAATTTCGTTGTTAGCAAACATAATCGAGGCCAAAATGGTGTCGGGTCTTAATGCCTTTCTGAGTAGATCTGTTGAAATCAACCCTTGGGAGTCGACTCCCAGAACCGTACACTCAAATCCCTCGTCTTTAAGATGTTCCATCACAGACAAAACAGATTTGTGTTCCGTCGCCACAGTGATGACGTGGCGACCTCTCTTCATTTGAGTGCGTGCAATCCCATGAATAGCGATGTTGTTACTTTCAGTTGCTCCAGAAGTGAAAAAGATTTCTCGCGGAGAACAGTTCAGTAAGGCCGCCACTTGCTTGCGAGCTTTTTCTACTGCCACTTTGGCCTCCCAGCCATGAGCATGATGAGACGAGGGATTCCCGAAACATTCAGAAAAATACGGCATCATCGCCTTTAAGACGTCGGAGGCTACGGGTGTTGTGGCGTGATAATCAAGATATATGGGTTTCATTAGTTGAAACAGCTGGCGCTGCCGGTAAAAGCATTTCGCTTACGGGCACTGAATCAAGAAGGGCTCGCATTTTATCATTAAGACCCTGGAGTCCCACACGAATGCGGCAATTATCTTTTAAATTGCAGTCTTGACCGGCTTCGCAGTCGGATAAAGAAAGTGGGCCTTCGATGGCTTCTATAACGCGAGCACAGCTGATTTGATTCAATGGAGAAGTAAGTCGATAGCCGCCATTTATCCCCATTTGACTCGTGATTAAGCCACTATCGCGAAGTTTCTGTAGGGTCTTAGCGGTGATTTCATAAGGGAGGTGAAGGTTTTCGGCAATTTCGCGGGCACTGGTAGGATCGGATTTGTTTGCCATGTAGCTAAGAGCCAGCACGCCGTATTCGCAAACCTTATTTAATCGCAACATGCGGGCACTATGGCCCTGTGGCCGCACAAAGTCAAGGGCTGGTCTGAACCGTAGTTTGGGTGAAAAATTCTTTGTTCATGGTCCCCGATGACTTTGAAAATCGAGGAATAAATTTCGGGGGCTTCGGCAAAGTATTTCCCAAAAAGGGTTTCCGGAGTGGTCGAATTAAATAATCTAAAATTGACCGACAATCATTGGAAAGCCTTCTTATTTTTGATAGATATTTTCTCCCTTCAAACACAGACGAAAGTCAGGTTGTTGGGCCCTGAAATAAGATGCGTGGAGTTAAGTTCGTAGAATTACTACATCTAGTGTTTACCGTGAAAATGACCCACTAGATCTAGTGAATTTCTCCTTGACCGATAGAGAACGTCCATGATCTCGTAATGACCATGTAAGACGTTCACGGCGTCTTCGGGAACTCAGGATGAGGAAGCCCAACGGGGGATGTGCCAAAACAGTTAAGTGTTTGAGATCAGGAAAAGACCTCGGCTTATCTGTGTGGCAAGAAATCTTAAAAAAACTTAAACGCTTTCAACACACTTGCCCGCCAGGCTTGGAGCCTAGCGTTGTCTCAAAAGGGGGAGGCTAAATGGAACAAACATCATTGCACACCAACCAGCGTAAAGGGGTGGCCAAGACGGGAAGTCAAAAGGCCAAGCCTCAAGCCAAATCGGGAGAGGGACTTGAGTTTAAGTCCATCTTTGTCGCTCCGGGGCAAGATCCCTATGGGATGGTCACTTGGGAAAAACGAAAAAGTAAAATCTCAGGTAGTGACGGTGGCAGTGTGTTTGCGATGGACGATGTCATGGTTCCCAGTACTTGGTCTCAGCTGGCCACGGACATTGCCGTTTCAAAGTATTTTCGAAAAGCCGGAGTTCCTGGAACCGGTTCTGAAAAAAGCGTCAAGCAACTTGTTCATCGGGTGGCTCACACCATTAGACAAGCGGGCGAAGCGTTCGGCGGATATTTTAAAACCTCCGAAGATGCTCAGCAGTTCGAAAACGAACTGGCCTACATGTTGATCACTCAGCGCGGGGCCTTTAACTCACCGGTTTGGTTTAACTGCGGCCTCTATCATCAGTATGGTATCGAAGGATCTGGCGGAAACTACCGTTGGGATGCGGATCTCAATCAAGTTGTTGAAACACATAATGCCTATCAGTTCCCCCAGTGCTCCGCTTGTTTCATTCAAAGTGTGTCTGATGATTTGATGAGCATTTTTGATCTCTGCAAATCTGAAGCGCGGATTTTTAAATACGGCTCGGGCACGGGAACTAATTTTAGCAAAATTCGTGGCCACCAAGAAAAGCTCAGTGGCGGAGGATTTAGCTCGGGACTCATGAGCTTTCTTGAAGTTTTAGATCGTGGCGCCGGAGCTACAAAATCAGGAGGTACGACGCGACGAGCGGCCAAAATGGTCTGCCTTGATATCGATCATCCTGAAATCGAAGAGTTTATTAATTGGAAGGTGCGCGAGGAAAAAAAGGTCCAGGCCCTTGTGGATGCGGGCTACCCCAGCGATTTCAACGGTGAGGCTTATCGCACTGTTGCGGGGCAAAACAGCAACAATTCGGTGCGCCTTTCTGATGAGTTTATGCAAGCTGTAATCGAAGACAAAGAATGGTCAACCAAGTTTCGAACCAACGGTGAAGTTTGCAAAACCTATCGCGCTCGCGACCTTTGGAAACAGATTTGTGAAGCGGCTTGGAAATGCGCCGATCCTGGTGTGCAGTTTGATACGACAATTAACAATTGGCACACGGCCGCGGGGACAGACCGAATTTACGGAAGCAATCCCTGTTCTGAGTACATGTTCTTAGACGACACCGCTTGTAACCTAGCAAGCATCAATCTTGTTAAGTTCATGGATGAGAACGGTAACTTCGATGTTGCGAAATATGAACACGCCTGCCGCGTGTTCTTTACGGCGCAAGAAATTCTGGTGGATATGTCTTCGTATCCCACAAAGAAGATTGCGCAAAACAGTCATGACTATCGTCCATTAGGATTGGGATACGCCAATTTAGGAACCATGCTCATGATCAAAGGCATTCCGTACGACAGTCCCGAGGCACTAGCCTGGACAGGGTCGTTAACGGCCATCATGCATGGGGCGGCCTTTAAGGCGAGTAGCGAAATGGCGCGAGAAAAGGGTCCATTTCCTGCCTATGCAAAAAACCGAAATTCGATGATGAAGGTCATTCGTCAACATCGCGAAGCCGCCTATAAAATCGATGAACGATTTGCTCCGATGGAGTTGGTCAAAGCGGCTCGTAACCGCTGGGATGACGTCGTTGAAATGGGCGAACATTATGGCTTTAGAAACGCTCAAGCAACGGTTTTGGCACCCACTGGAACTATTGGTTTGTTGATGGACTGTGACACCACGGGAATCGAGCCAGATTTTGCGCTCGTGAAGTTTAAGAAACTTGCCGGGGGCGGGTATTTCAAAATTATTAATCAGTCCGTCCCAATGGCTCTTAAAAACTTGGGCTATGCACAGTCGGAAATCGACGCCATTGTGCGCTTTGCCTTGGGCACAAACTCTCTTGATGGGGCTCCTCATATCAATCGGCAAGCGTTGATGGCTAAGGGGCTTAATCTTGAAGATATCGGAAAGATCGAACGAGCACTGCCAGGAGCGTTTGATTTAAATTCGGCCATCGCGCCTTGGGTCATTGGAGACGAGGCCGTTAAGCGCTTGGGTCTTGATGCTCAAAAGCTCAAGCAACCGGGCAATAGCATTCTAAAAGAACTTGGATTTAACTCGGAGCAGTTGGTTGAAGCCGGTTACGTCATCTGCGGTCGAATGACTGTGGAAGGTGCGCCGTACTTGAAGCCGGAGCATTTGGCCGTATTTGATTGCGCCAATAAATGCGGGCCGCTGGGTAAGCGTTTTATCGCGCCGATGGCTCATATTCGAATGATGGGAGCAGCTCAGCCCTTTTTGAGCGGCGCGATTAGCAAGACAGTTAATCTTCCCAATGAATCAACGGTAGCGGAAATTGACGAAGTCTATACGGAAGGGTGGAAGCTGGGTCTAAAGGCCATCGCAGTTTATCGCGACGGCTGCAAGATCAGTCAGCCGCTCAACTCAAGTGGTGGCAAAGCTGATGCCCATGGCGATTCGGTTCCAAAGGCGGAAGTCGACAAGCTTGTAGCTCAGGCCGTCGATCAAGCGCTGAAAAAAGCCCAAGCGACGTTAGGGGCTGGCCGTCGTCGAAAAATGCCAAAAAAGCGACACGGGTTTACCGTAGAAGCTAAGGTTGGTGGACATCAGGTTTATTTAAGAACCGGTGAATACGATGACGGAACCCTTGGGGAAATTTTCATCGACATGCACAAAGAAGGGGCGACCTTTAGAAGTCTTTTAAACTGTTTTGCGATTTCAACCTCTTTGGGCCTTCAGTATGGAGTGCCGCTCGAAGAGTTTGTTGAGAAAATGACCTTCACGCGTTTTGAGCCTCAAGGAATTGTTGATCATCCTAATATCAAGCAAGCAACTTCGATCATCGATTATATCTTTAGGGTTCTTGGAATGGAGTACTTGGGACAAACGGACTTCGTTCATGTCCCCCCTTCAGATATTGATTTGGCGATCAACCGAAACGGCTCGAAAATGCCTGTGCAAATGGATATGTCCCTTCAGATGGCTAGAGAAGAGGCCACCCAAGTGGCAACTCAAGTGGCCGGGCAACTTGAAGCGAAAATGACGACCACGACGAAGACGTCAGCGAGCGTTTTAAGTGCCCACCTTCAGACCATGATGGGCGATGCTCCCTTTTGTTCGAGCTGTGGGCACACGACCGTGAGAAACGGGGCCTGCTATAAGTGCTTGAACTGTGGAAACTCCATGGGCTGTAGCTAAGTCGCGATAGTTGAATCAAAGTACCGACCCCCAAGCGTCTCGCTTGGGGGTTTTTGTTTGTGTCTAAACGTTTATCACCTGTTAAGCCCTCCGTGTCCGGCCTGAATTCTAAAAGAATACAATGCCTCGCCGCATGAGCACAGACTCTGCAATTAGGAATCTGCGGGAGAGAGATATGGGTAGAAAACTATTTTTTTTGAGTGTGTTTTTATGGGCTGCCGTGAATTGCCAGGGCTCGAGTCCCTTTAAATCCCACGGCCTTAAACTTTCAAATCACAGCCTCGAAGGAGACATATTAATTGTCGAGGGCACTTCACAAAGAAATCGGGTAACAGGGCAAAGCTCTGGACTCCTTGCTTACAACTCGCGCCCATGGCCATCGGGCATCGTGCCAGTAGTTTTTGAGCCAGGAATTTCTCAGGAGCGTCAGAACCTATTTTTTGGCGCCTGTCATGATTGGGGATATGCCGCCAACATTGTTTGTGTCCCACGAACTTTAGAGTCCGAGTACTTGCGCGTGACCACCAACAGAGACTGGGGATGCTCATCGACGGTAGGATTTCAGGGCGGGACAAATAGTGCCGTTAACTTTGGCCATGACAACTGTTGGCAATATGGAACCGTTCTTCACGAAATTGGTCACACCTTAGGATTAATGCATGAGCATCAACGGCCCGATCGCGATCAATACGTGCGCGTGGATATGACTCTGGTTGGCCCTGGAAGCGAACACAATTATGAAATACTTCCTGATGGCGACACGACAACTCCCTACGATTTTTATTCGATCATGCATTATCAAGGTGGCCTTGGAATTGTAACGGCTCTTCCGCCCTATGCGCACTTTAACGATTTTATTGGGCGTTCAAATGCACTCAGCGAAATCGACCGATTAGACTTGGGCCGAATTTATGGAGCAAAACCGCGTCGAGACACGATCATTTCTATCGATGTGGCCCAGCGCATGGTTCAGCGGCTCTATAACTCGCTCTTGTTCAGGCAAGCGGACTATCCGGCGGCGATGGGTTATGTGCGAGACATAATGCGCCGAGGAGTTGAAGGGCTAGTGGCTACGGGCCGTGACATAGCACTAAGTGAAGAGTATCGAGTTAATGTGCTTGAAGAGATTCAAATTAGCCCTCGCACACAGGCCTATAACCTTTATTTCGGGCTCATTAGTCGCGATATTGACTACGACTATGTGAACCAAGAGATCATTCCGCTCATTGAGCAGGGGCGACTTGCCGACGCTGTAGAGCTCATCTTACGCTCTGACCGCTTCTGGAGCTCCGAGGGTCTTTTCTAAACTGAGTTTGGAGTGTCAATGCGGCTTACGGCAGCTGTCTAAACTTTGGACAGTAAAACTACGTAATTTCAAATAGTTAGGTAGTATTTGGCTGGGCCACTTTTTGCGATAAAGGGGTTTAGAAGGGGAGGCCAAATATGAAACCGAAGAAAAACACATACCGCTTAGAGTCTCTCATCCTCACGGGCCTTTTATTAATGTTTTTAGGCAACTTCGCTCGGGCCGACGTGGCGCCTATGGACCTCGGATCTCAAGAGCATATTGTCTTCATGCAAGGCGAGGCGCTCCAGCGCATTGAAAACAACCTTCGAAGTCTTGCTTCCATTTCGGATCCAAGGCTTTTGAAATCTCTAAAACAGCAAACACGCGTTTATCAAGCCGCCTCAAAAGGGGTTCGAAAAATTCTATCCCAACAATATGTGAATCTAAGTCAAGAACGGGAGCTTTTAGAAAATAAAGTTGAAAAAATGGCGCGCTACAAACTGATTTTTGTGAATGGGGCAATGATGGCTGTTGATCAGCTGGGAATGTTTCAAAGAAAATTATTTAGCCTGAATATTCGACTCCAGCTCATTAAAAATGTCTTATCTCATCCAGCGCCAAAAATTGTAGAGGCCGCCGATGATTTCATTTAAGTCGTTCCTGTTTGTTTTTGGATTCCTCATTTTTATTTCGACGGCCCATGCCGACGGGCCTCAAATACCTAATCCGGATTTTGACGCTATAGAGATCATCATTCAAAAGGCGAGACTCTCTGAAGCTCTAGATCGTGCCATGATTTACCTCGGGCAAGACACCGCCAAATCATGTCAGCTTGACGCCACTAGCGTTATCAATTTGATCATTCTTAAACTTCAAAGAAAGAGTACAAGTGTTCTTCGAGTTTACGAACTCACGGAAAAGAAGTTCAATCCCAATGACCTTTTGGACTTTTTATCTCTTTTCTCTACGACGTCGGCCGCTGCCAGAGATGCCGTTGAGAAAATTAGAAAAGGTGAACTTCTGATCAAGCAAGAGTCCGAGCAGAAGATATTTGAGCTCACCGACTGTCGGGGGCTTGCATGCTATGACCCCGAAAGAAAAATTATCTATATGGCCAAAGGCTATCAATTTGGAATTCAGGCCGTTGCCCTTGCACACGAACTTGCTCATTTAAATGACAGAAAGTATTTAGCCGAATCAAAGCAAGCCTATGAACAGTTGAAGGAAGTAAATCAGTCAGAGGTTTGTCAGAGTGAAAGTGATGGATTTGTCACCGTTGAGTGTATTAAGGCGCGCAACCGAATCAAAGATCGACTCGATGATGCAGCTATCGAATCCGAGCTTCTAGGTTACGGCTTTGAGGCGAAGTTTGTGTCTGAGCTTAAAGAGAAATTGCCTTGCTTTAACGCTTATCGAGAGCACTTCAATAAATATGGCCTTGAACTGGGCCCCCAAGTAACGCGGGCTCAACTTCGCGCCAACAAAGGGCGCATGTACACCGGCTCGCTTTCTACTCCCCCGGTCCGATAAGATTATAATTGGCCCCTTAAGGGTTGATTCCGGCCGTATTCGGCTTTATTTCTAGGCCTATGCATATCGCTCTATTTCATGATTCCAAGCTCCCTCCGCCTCATTATGGAGGAATCGAGCGCATTGTAGTGACGTTGAGTGAAGAGTACGCCAGGCGCGGCCATCAAGTCTCAGTACTTTGTCGTAAAGGCTCAAAGCTGAGTCATGCTCAGGTCATAGAGATTCCCGAGGGCTTTCACGGAAATATTGAAGACCTATTGCCAAAAGATGTTGAATTTATTCATTCTCATCAGCCGTTACCTGTCGAGCCAAAGAGGCCATATCTCATTACCATTCACGGAAATGGTCATGAAAAGGAAAGATATTTTGCCAATACGAACTTCTTGAGCAAAAGCCACGCGAGAAACCATAGTGCAAGTCACTATGTGTTTAATGGGGTCGACCCGACAAGATATCCGTTTGTCGAAAACAAGCAGGACTATTTTATTTTTCTGGCGCGTACGACGTGGAGAGTTAAAAACCTCAAAACGGCCATTCATTGGGCAAACGATCTTAACGTGAAGCTCAAGATCATTGGCGGAAATGGAATCAGCCGGGGCAATATTGAATACTTGGGATTTGTAGACGACATTGCCAAAGCAAAAGCTCTCGGCGGCGCTCGCGCGCTCATCTATCCCACCAATTGGGATGAGCCTTGTGCTGGCGCACCACTTGAAGCCCTCGCTTGCGGAACGCCCGTGATTTCAACCCGAAATGGATGCATGCCTGAAATGGTTGAGCATGGCGTGACGGGTGTGCTTTGCGACACTTATAATGATTTATTAAATTCACTTGAAGTTTTGAAGACGTGTTCGCCCCAAGAGTGTCGTAAAAGAGTCGAAATAAATTTTAGTGTTCAGCGCATGGCTTCGGACTATTTAAGTCTTTTCGAGCGCATCATCAAAAATGGGCCTTTAGTCGACCCAAATCATTTACCTCACTATGGGTTTAAAAAAGAAAGCGTTAAACTCCTATTTAAGCCAACGTTTAAGAATCGATTAACTCTGGCACTGACGGGAAAGGTTTAGCCAATGAAGGTTCTAATAACTGGAGGGGCAGGGTTTATCGGCAGTCATCTCGCTTTAAGACTATTAAAAAACGGTCAAGAGGTTTTGGTCATTGACGACCTCAGCCTTGGCCAAGAGAAGTTTCTCAAGGACTGCTTTAAGTTCAAAACCTTTCAGTTCGAAAAGCTCAACTTACTTGATTACGATCGCCTGCTTCCTTTGGTTAAGGGAGTTGATCGCGTTTGGCATATGGCCGCCAACTCTGATATCGCCCTAGGCGGAAAAAATACTGATCGTGATTTAAAAATGGGAACCTTAGTAACTTATAACGTGCTCGAGGCTATGAGGTGGAGTCAGGCGCGAGAAATCATTTTTGCGTCGACCAGTGCGGTCTATGGTGAGGCGTCGGTGAGGCCCACACCTGAAACTTATGGACCGATGCTTCCCATTAGTTTTTACGGTGCCAGTAAACTCGCGTGCGAAGCTTTGATTACGGCTTTTGCGCACAATTTTCAGATGAAAGCTTGGATTTATCGATTTGCCAACATTGTTGGGAGTCATACTACTCATGGCGCCATACACGATTTCATTAAGAAACTAAAAACCAATTCTAAAGAGCTTGAGGTGTTGGGCGACGGTAACCAAGAAAAAAGCTATCTGCATGTGAATGATTGCCTCGATGGAATGGAATTTGGCCTCAGCAAGTCCAACAGCGAAGTTAATCTTTTCAATCTCTCAAGTCATGGAATCTGCACGGTCGCTCAAATAGCAGAAAGTGTTATTTCTGGTATGAAGCTTAAGGCCCAAATTCGATTTACCGGAGGAACACGGGGTTGGAAGGGCGACGTGGCGCGGGTCCATTTAGACGGTTCTCGTCTTCAAAAACTGGGCTTTGCCCCTAAACTCGATTCTGCTCAAGCCGTGAGGGCAGCCGTGAGCGATATTTTGGGTGATTCTGAGCTTGGGATCAGCTAAATTGACCCTATGATTTTGTCTAGAACGCCGTTTAGGCTTAGCTTTGCTGGGGGCGGCACCGATTTGCCAAGTTTTTACAATGAAGAAGAAGGCGCGGTGCTTTCTACGGCCTTGAATAAATACATGCATATTATGGTCACCAAGCGTTTCGATCAGAGCATCCGGCTGAGCTATTCGAAAACAGAGATAAAAAATCACGCCTCAGAGATTGAGCACCCCATTTTTAAATCGGTGGTTAACCGCTATGCCCCTCAAGGTGGGATTGAAATAATTTCGATGGCGGATGTCCCTTCAGGAACTGGTTTGGGCTCAAGCTCAAGTTTTACCGTGGGTCTATTGAACGCCTTGAAAAGTTATTTGGGAAAGTTATCCACAGCCGAAAGCTTGGCTTCAGAGGCTTGCGCCATTGAGATTGATGAACTTAAAGAACCCATAGGGAAGCAAGACCAATATATTGCTGCCTATGGGGGGTTACAGTTTATTCGCTTCTTGCCCTCAGGAGAGGTCCGTGTCGAGCCCGTCGTATGTTCGACTCAAAAGCGCAAGGCTCTGGAAGCGCATACCCTTTTGTTTTTTACTGGCAAAACTCGCGATGCGAAATCCGTACTAAAAGAGCAAAGCGAAAATACTTCGGCCAAGCGGCAAACACTTCGAGAGATGGCCGCTATTGCAAAAAAGCTCCGTGGGTCCCTAGAAAATGATCAGAGTCTTGAGAATTTTGGGCGCCTGTTGCATGATGCCTGGCTACTCAAGAAATCCGTGGCCTCGAATGTTTCCACACAAGAAATCGATCAATGGTACGGTAAAGCGATGGATGCAGGGGCATGGGGCGGGAAAATTTTGGGAGCTGGCAGCGGAGGCTTTCTAATGGTATTTTGTGATCCAGCCCGTCAAGCTCAGGTACGAGAGGCATTGTCTGAGCTTCGACCATTTGATGTTGAATTTGATACCCAAGGAAGTCGCCTTTTGTTTGTTGGTTGAATGAAGGAGCCCATCACTTGTTAACGACTCACGATTTTGTTGGAAAGTATCTTGAAGAAGCGCATCAGATTTTTGAAGTCTATCGTTCAGATGATTTTTCAAAAGCGATGGAGCTTCTGTGGAATGTGTATCAGACCAACAAACAAGTTTTCATCTTCGGAAATGGCGGTTCAGCAGGAACAAGTAATCACATGGTCAATGATTTGGCCAAAGGAACGGCGGTTGAAGGAAAAAAGCGACTTCGGGTCATTGGGCTTGCTGACAATATGAGTTTGCTAACGGCCCTGGCCAATGACTGTGGTTATGAGACTGTTTTTGCCGAGCAGTTGAAGAATCTCCTTAACCCGGGGGATTTATGTATTGCCATCTCCGCCAGCGGCAATTCTCCGAATGTGGTAAAGGCCTGCGAGTACGCTCAGGCTACGGGAGCAAAGGTCTTGGGATTGGTGGGCTTTAGTGGCGGAAAAGTAAAAGAGCTTTCCCATGTGGCTTTGCATTTTAAAACCGGTAACTATGGAATTTGTGAAGATGCTCAGCTGATGTTTTCGCATCTCAGCAGTCAATTTTTGTATCAAAAGATTAAGACCTCTTGAGTCTACGGAGGAGTATTTAAATGTCTAAACTTCACGGCGAAAAAATGATTGAAGAAGCCCAGCTTGAGAGATTCGAGAATCGAACTCTTGTGCGCCGCTATTGGATTGAATTCACATGCCCAGAATTTACTTGTCTCTGCCCTCGGAGCGGATTTCCGGATTTTGCGACCATTCACATCCGCTACAGCCCGGACAAATATTGCGTGGAACTTAAAAGTCTCAAACTTTACATCAATAAATTCAGAGACCAAAAGGTGTTTCACGAAGATGTCACCAATAACATTATGGATGATCTTATTAAACTTCTAGATCCGTGGGAAATCGAAGTCGTGGGTGATTTCAATGTTCGCGGTAACATCAAAACCGTCATCAAGGCCCACCACGCTAAGAAAGCGTGATCCAAAATCCCTTTAGAACGGTATTTCTCTCAAGCGGAAATTCAAAATCATACGGGCTGACCACTTTTTCCAAAAGTAATGGCGGGAGCTTTAATGTTTGGGCGACGGATTCAATCGTCCGACCTAAGTCGGCACTTCGAACAGTTTCGTCGTTGGTTGTCACAAGCATGCGGCCATGGGGCGAAAGCACTTTAAAGGCCTTTTGAAGTAAATCGGGAAGGTCTTTGCTCAGCTGAAAGCCTCCGAGTTTGCTTCTTGAAAAAGTTGGGGGATCTAAAATTATCAGATCAAACTGCCGCTCTCGTTTGCGGCAAGATTCTAAGAAAAATCGGCTGTCGGCCGTAAAAAACTCAAACTGTTCGGGATTTAGTCCGTTAATTTCGAAGTTCTTCTTTCCCCACTCTAAAGAAGAAGTTGAAGTGTCAATGCTCACCACATCATGTGCTCCGCCCAAGGCCGCTGCGACGCTAAATCCGCAAGTGTAGCTAAAAAAATTGGCCACCCGCAGTCCTTCTGAAGAATGCAATACGCGATTGCGGTTATCGCGCTGATCTAAAAACAGACCGCTACTCATGCCTTGGTTAAGCCTAAGTTCAAATTTCATTTTATTTTCAGCAACCACCCAAGTCTCGGGATGGTCGGGTGATTGATACGAAATGTTGGCCGCGCTTTCGCTCTTGCCTCTATTGATCATGTCGCGAACGCTAAAGTGAGAACATCCTAGGGCCTGGGCGATGTTTTTAATAAGCCATTCTGGTGGATCGCCTTCGGTGTAGTTTAGAAATTGCAAACAAGGGCCCAGCTTTTCGACGGTTAGTTTTGCTTGAGCCGTCCATTCACGGTGTACGATCCGAAAGCAGTCGGTTCGATCAGTCTCGAAGTTGATTAAAAAGCGACGTCGATCGAAACTTGCCAGCAGTTTAATGAGATCGGTGTCTTTTATGTCGGAAGCATTGAAGCAATGAGGCAATGGTGATGTGACGGTTGTTTTGTCGATCATGAGCACATGAGAGTGCAAAGCCATGCGCGGCCAAGGAATCTTGCCGTGCTCTAAATCACCTAAAATGGGGACGCCGCACTCTTCGGCGTGAAGCCGGATTTGATGAGTTTTTCCGGTCGAAATCTCAGCTTCGTATAAAAAACCTAATCCGACCCTTCCGAGCTTTGCAAATTTCGTATGACTATTGGCGGGACCCGGAACAAGTTCGAATCGATGGTTTCCGGTTTTTTCGATGCGGCCTTCATAGCTCCAAAGTGATTGCTCGGATTCCTTAGGGGACAAAAAGACGTACTTCTTTTTGGCCTCCGCCAGTTTTTTCGTCCAAGCCTCGACGGCCTGGGCGCTCGTGGTGACTAAAAGGCAGCCGGAGGTTTCTTTATCCAAGCGATGCACGGCCCATAGCTCTTGTCCCAAAAGCTGTGATGCCATTTCGATAAATCCACGGGTGGCCCCGCTATCCGGTGAATGGGTTGCTACGCCTGCGGGCTTGTCGAGGACGTAGGCGTCTTTAAAGCGATGTAGAATCATAAGAAGTTATCCTCTCATGCGAATAGATATGTTGCAATGCGCCGAAAAATTCTTAAGCAGTCTTAAAAAATCCTTTACGTTTTTCATGGTTATGCGTTCTAATCTTAGTGTCGGGGAATAAACGTAACTACAGGGAGGGGGGTTACAGAGCCTCAACTAGCTCTGGTGCCCATGGACGGGCGATTCACCTCTATCTCTATGAGCCATTCAATGTCAGAAAAAAAAGGCCTCGTCTTTCAGAAAGTCGGGATCTTCGTAGATGCAGAAAACATCGAAACGTCGGGTTGGAAACACCATAGCGGAAGAACCGACTACAAGAAAATCTTCGAAGCCGTCGGGGATCGAGAAATCATTCGCATTATCTACTACAAGCCTGAGTTCAAGGAAATCTCCAGTGAGTTCCAAACCTTTTGGTCTCGCATGGGAGGTGAAATCAAGCGTCCAGTTAAAAACGCCGACTGTTTTCTCATCATTGATGCGGTCACACTGGCCGAGAAGCTAGATGTCGCGATCATACTTGGCGGTGATAAAGACTATTTACCACTGATTTGGTATTTAAAATCTCGAGGCTGCCGCACCGAAATTTGGGCTTGGCCCGAGGCCACCGGAACCGAAATGAAACAAGCCGCCGATGCTTTTTTCCCGCTCACCAAAGATTATATTATTTCTGGTGAATCACCGACGGGACGCCGTCCCTCGAGAACCTGATTTTGCTGATTTCTTCTTGGATTTTTTTGACTTCGTGCTCGCGACCATTCGCCCTTCAGGCAGTTTTGTGGGAACCAAATAGGCAAGTTGCGTAGCCTCTGATTTTTTCAAAAGGGCCGACCACTGGGATCCGTATTGTTGAAGGGCTGCTTGTTGAGCCCAAGCCCAAAGCGGGTTATCCATGGCGATGCGATTGGCCTTGTCTTTAATATCTTGAGGATCTTCGCTCTTCACTGAAATCACAAAATCCAGTGCAAGAAAAACATGACGTTCAAATGTTGTGAGCTTGGTGGACTCAAGATTTTTTGATGTTTGAATCCAGTCTTTTAAAGATATTTTTGATTCGGGGTCGTTCACTTTTTTCCACCAGAAACTTAACTTGTAAGAAGAAGAGGTGTCGGCCGCTGGGGCGCGCTTTTCTTGACATCCGACGGTCCATTCTTTCCAGTAAGGGATCGAGGTGCAAGAAGCATTGTCGATTTGGCAAACCGCCAGCGCTTGCGCCTCGCATGCCGCGGTTGTGAGATGGCCATAAACTACTTTTTCTATTTTACCCAGTGAACTTTCGGGGATGTGAATAAGATCTTGATTCAAAAGGCTCGTCGCTGTTTGAAAGTCGCCCTTTTTTGAAAGAAGTTTGGCCTGTGCTGTCTTCAGAGCGAGATACTGGGCAGAATGCAAAAGGGCCTTTTTAGATTGCTCGGCCAAGTATTCAATTTCCTCATTAACATTGGCGAACTCTCCCAAACGCTGAATCACTCTGAGTACGGGGAGAGCACCCGCTTTGTGGCTTGTACCCGTTGCATGGGTGAGTAATTCAGCGATTAATTGGGCCGATTGACAGGGTTGCGAGCCTTCTTGGCCGGCTCGGCAGAGATAATCTTCGTCTGCTTGCATGTGAGTCTTGTAGTAGTCAAATCGGTTAACTTCGGGAAGGAGGCGGGCCGAACCGAAGTGTCCCAAAAGTCTTAGAAGTTTTTGTTCGGTTTCGGGAAGGCCTTGATCTTTAACTTCGGGGAGACTTCCACTGAGAAGAGCCCAAGACAACGCTTCAAGGTTGTGGGGAACGGCGGTGATGTTTTGATTGGCGAGCCGTTTAACTTGCACGACGAATAACATGGAAAGAGTCACTATAAGCAAAACGGAAGCAACGATTCCCCAAGATACCCCAATGGATTTTTCAAAATTCTTAACAGGGGATGAAGGCTGGGAATCGTGCAAGACCACGGTCTCGGCCACGATATCGTGCCAGGCGCGACGGTCTGATCGGCTTAGTATCGTGCTCCAACTTGCACCCATCGAAAAAAGGCCAATCCACCAAGATGTCGTGCGCTGCAAGATTTGCCAGTGGGAGAGTGGCTTTCCGGGATGAGTTGAAACAACTCGTAAGCCAAGGGCCCTTTTTCCGGGCGTAGTTCCCATGAGAGCCAGACAGAGGCTGTGACCCGAAATAGAAATAAAGGGCCAAAACAAGAGCCAAGTGAGCCACCAATTGAAGGTCCATGCTTTTTCAGGAAAAAGAAGTTGTAACGCTGACCCTGTAAGAAAGCCGATCAAGGCCTGATCGATCCCTTGGGCCACAAGCCGCAGCCAGGGATTTGCTATTTTCCATTGATCAAATGCTCTTCTTTTCAGTGGGATAACGGACTTGGCTTCCATAAGCCCCTAATCGGATTTTGAACGCCAATTTTGAGGCTAGGTTAGTGCTTGGACTTTGGGACAGGACCCTTGACTTGGGGCCCAATGGCCGGTATCCATTTGGGCTTCTATTGGCGGCCGTAGCTCAGTTGGATAGAGCATCAGACTTCGAATCTGAGGGTCGCAGGTTCGACTCCTGCCGGCCGCACCACTCAAACGCACAAAATGGCCTCATCTGCTTTGTCGCCTCGTCGTTCCTCCTCGGAGTACGTTTGTGTACACCTGCGTCGTCACATCCTCGTCTCCTCGCATCTGAGGCCATTTTGTGCGTTTGAGGTAGTTGTTGGTGGTTTGAGTTGGAACTGGGATCAAGAATGCAGGTTCGACAATTCGCCCAGGATGGAGCGAATTGGCTGCCGAAGGCCGAGCGAGCGGGAAGCGAGCGTAGCACTCCTGCCGGCCGCACCAAATTTCGCCTCCGTAAATTATCGGAATCATTCGAATAAAAAATTGAAAAACAATGCTCTCCCAGACGGACTAGAACACTTGGGATTCCAATTCTATCTAGAAAGCACATCTACAGCTCTCTTCAATTGCAAATCCTCTTGAAAGACATGATTGATGGGGTATTCAACATGAATATCCGGGGCAATTCCCCTTCCTTCTATTACCTGTCCATCAAGAAGAATCTGTGAAATAGCGAGATAAAGAAGATAACCCTGATTCTCATCTTTAAAATTAATTTCACCTGTCGAAAAATAACCTGGAGTGGACGTTCCCACTAACGTTGCACGCCTCGTCTTCTTGAATTGAAATGTGAGCGATTCTTTACCGGATCTAACACCTTCATTTATCAATACTGCCATCGGCTTATCGAAATAATCGTGTGACTCAATCGGATCAGCACCATACTGGGTTTTCTGTCCATCACGCTGAACCACCGTAAACTTAAAATATTCATTCCTATCCTTAAAGAAGGGATCCAGGTATTCATACCAGGCGCCACCATAACCATCTCGGAGATCCAAGATCAATCCTTCGGCAGTCTTGAAATCTTCGGCAACTGCGCGCGCCAACTCTTTTCTAAAGGACTCATGGGTGCCTGCCCATAGGTGAATGTAGCCTAGAGTTTTCTTTCCAGTGGAAATAAGCCGAATGCTATTTTTCATAGCCTTAAAAAACGACTCGTGAATTGATTCAAACACTGGACTCACTTTCACAAGTAACGTTTTTCCATTCCTGCCGATTTTTAAAGTGCGCTCTCTGCCACTTTTAAATGAAGAAATAGGTTGAAACTTCTCTCCATCCGCAGAAAGGATTAAGTCGCCCCTTTTTAGCCCAGCCAGATCCGCTGGATATTTCTCAAGGACCGAGCGAACTCGATACAGTCCCTCTAATTCTGAAAAATACTGCGCACCAATGTGATGGAGGCGAGGCTCTTCAATTTTTCGAGCGGTAAAGAGAGATTGAAAAAAATAATAGTCCTGATCAAAATGAGTTAGAAATTGCGTATGAGAAATATTTAGCGATCTAAGGAATGGATTAATGATGCCCGATAGCTCTTCTAAGCCATCCGCTTTTTCAGCTTTTTTTCTTAAATTTCTATAGTTCTTTTGGGTAAAAAACTTAGCTTCAAGCTTTTGAGGTGAAATTTTCGAACTAGCCCTACTCCATACCTTGTCGAAAACATCAGCCATCTCTTGGGAAGCCTGTAATGAGTGAGAACTGATCAATGACACTAAGAGGAGGAATAAGAACCTAGTCATTAACACTTCCAACTTTTCTCGAATACCAATGAAAGGTACCGAGTTGCCACAGTAGTATTCCTAACAGTACCGCCGATGTGCTCAAGGGAAACCGGTAACCAAAACGTTCACTTTCGGGAGCAGGTTCTTTGAACTCCTTGTCCCAGGGGGAAAATTTTAAACCTAAGGACAAAACATGTTTCTTCCCATTTATAATTTTGCCTTCTGGCAGACGACTGACGTTAATTTGAAATAGGGTCAAAACAAGCAGGAAACTGATAATAGCGATTGTAGAAAAGAACACTTTTTTTGCTGCCGCTCCGGCAATGGCAACTTCGCGCTCATCCCGTTCTTTAATTCGAACGAGCCGCCGCACGAGCTCTTCTCTAAATGCAGATGATCCAATCAACGCAACTCCTAAATAAATTGCACTCAGCATCCAAAAGCCCATACTGAAACCCAGTGCACTATTAACCCAGTCAGCCCACCCTTCAGTTTTTGCCATTTCATTTAATTTCTCCGAAATCTCAGAGAACACCATGAATGCGATGATGGGAAGCGCACACAGGAAATAGATGATTACAAACTTATTTATCTTTTTCATTTTCTCTCTCGATCAGAAAAATATTCTCAATACTTGTGTCAAAGAAAAAGCTCAGCTTGAATGCAAGTTCGAGGGTTGGGTTATAGTTTCCCTTTTCAATGGCAATAATAGTCCCTCTAGTAACACCGATCTCTTCTGCTAATTCTTCCTGAGTAATCCGTCTCTCTGCTCGAAGAATGTGCAGTCGCGTCTGGATGTTGAGCTTTTTGTTCTTTAACTTCATATGGTTTCTAGTTTTCATAGGTCAGGGGAATTTATCCCCTGACCAAACAGTTATTTCAAATACATACTCATTAAAAAGTTAATACCAGTAGCCACACCCGTGCTGCCTGATGCACCAGCTGAAATATTCCCCTTCAAAACATCTTGAATGGGCTTAAAGTTGATCCCGTCGAAGCTCAATAAAATATTGCCCTGATCTTCTCTTAAGAAAAACTCTTGTTTAACCGTGACGAGACTTGGTGATGACTGAGTCGTTTCTAGGAGGTCGCCATTGGTTTCGACCTTGAGAGTTATGACATCGCCTTTTACAAATTGGATTACATCGCCTGTTTTCAATAAATACTGTAGAGAGTAGGCATTGCCGTCGAACTCGGAAACCCTCTTTACTTTAGCCTCAGAAATCGAAGTGGATGAAACGATACTGAATAATACAAGTGCAAAGAATGCTTTCATTGTTTTCTCCTTCTGCTCAATGGCAGTTTGTTATCCTTAAAAGCATAAGTATTATTTACCGCACTAAATGTCAAATATACTGAACATTTAGTTTAAAATATACGACATTTGATGTTGAAAAACGGCAAATCGAATGTGTTCAACGATGAAACGACAAATTTTAAGCTCCTTTTTATTTAAAATTAATTTGCCGTCTTGAACTGAGTAGCCATACGGAGGATTACTGATGCGGTAATTTTCAGGGTTTTTGGATCTTAGTTGGTAAGACTGATCTACCAGAATTCCCATCGCCCGCAGTCGACTGGCAATGGTCATTCTTGAGACCTGAAATCGTTTGGCGATTTGGACAGTGGAAAGTCCTTCTTCCACGTTTGTGTACACCTGCGTCGTCACATCCTCGTCTCCTCGCATCTGAGGCCATTTTGTGCGTTTGAGGTAGTTGTTGGTGGTTGGAGTTGGAACTGGGATCAAATTTTAGCTTCAGATCTCTATCGCCATATATCGTCAAACTCAGTCGTCCCTAGGTCATGTGCGCTTGTGCGCACGCCCTTTGGGATTTTTTCGTTTTTCCTTTCACTGTTTGGCACATCCCTTGCCGTTCAAGTTCCAGGGGACTCTATAAAATAATAAGGAGAATCTCCCCCTTCCGATACTGAACTAATTGCTCAGGTTGGCTGTAAGATTCTCAGTTGGGGACCAAGTCAATTTATTTTTTATTGGAGTAACAAATTGAAAAGCTCACTCAAGATACTCTTAATACTTTTGCTGTCGTGTGCTGCGAAAGCTCAGCAGGATTCCGTGTCTTCAAACAAAACCATTTATTTAGGCTGCGGAGGCGTTAGTGGATCAATGATTATTAACGGGCAAGGACGCGGCTGTATTAATTTAGCAAACGGTCAGTTTCATTTTTTAGCGGGGATGGGCGCTGGAATTTCGTTTGGTGCATCCGCCCATGCGACAGTTTTAATTTTTCGTGGAGATGATTCTGAGGGAATTAGTGGGACTTACTGCGGCGGCCGTGTGGATTTTGCTGAAGCTCAATATGGTGCTAATTTAAATATTTATAAGCGCGTGAAGGGCAAGTCAGGATTCCTTTACGGGATAGGCTGGAGTGGGGGGGCTTCTACTTCATTGTCCGTAGATTGTATCAATATTAATTAACTTCACTTGTTATTGTCTCTGTCTGAACTTGCGAAGAAAGTAGAGTGGTCCGATCAGGAGATAGATGGGATTACGCAAAAATTCTGGCCAAGTTCTTCGAATACTAGTCCAATAATCGTGAAATCGACCTGGGCGCTAAGTCGCCTTACGGCTGACTCGAATAAATAGAATGGTCAAGACTGGAACAATTGCCGCTCCGTGAGGCGAAAAGCGACTTAGCGCCATTGAGTTAGAATCTCCAGGATCGCTGATCGTTGGGCTGTGGTGATCTGGGGAAGCTCATCCATTGCCTTCAGTAATGCCGGTTCGATATCACTTGGAAGTGCCTCTCGAGCGGAGTGCTTATTATTTCCTAAATATTTTATGGAATTCCAAATCAATTGATCACCTAAACGGACCACTATGGGAAAAGAAGTGAGCGTGAAGGCATTCGGAGGAATCTGAAGCTGCGCATTTAGAATTTTTCTGATTTGCCAAAATAATGATGGAACAAAAGATGTATCGTTGTAGGCCCCTGACTCAATCATTTTTGATGCTTGCCCAGAGCGACCTTTGAGCCGATCGAAATTCTTTCTAAAATGAGGAGCCGCATACGCCTCCGATTCAGCTCTCAACGGAGCATCGATCATGGCAGCTCCGAAGTAGTTGGCGTAATCTTCGGGGATCCAGTGATAAACTTGAGACTCCGGAAAAAGATCCCCTCGATCTGAAGCCCAATGAAAGGCCTCATGATAAATGACCGATGGAATTTTGGCCGCGTCTAAGCCCCCGTTGGAATTTGAAATAACATTCGCGGGGAGCAAAGTTAATCCAATACCTGGGACTGTGAGTGAAAACAGTATCGTATTTAGAATTGAACGTGGCCAATTGACGCTGGGCTTCGGAAGATGAAACCAAGTTTCTGGGCCCCATTGACCGTCAATCGCTTCGGGAATGTGTCGAGCATTGTTGTAAGAGTTGCGGCTTGAGAAATGAGTGACGGGATTATAAGCGTGCGCCATTCGGATTCGAATGGTCATGGATTTTGAAAGCGCGTGGTTGGTTGCCTCAAGACCCTGAAAGAACAATCGCGCCCGCATGAAGTGATACAAGACGTTGCGCCCATCAAAATCGGAAAGCGGCAAGGCCTCATCACCTGTTGCTTCCACAATTCTAAAAAACCGATTCTCAAGTTTTGAATTTTCCGAATCGGAGAGTTCGAGGGCGGCAATCAAAACCGATCGGGGTAGAATGCTTTTCCCAAACTCCACACCCGTTGTAGACACAATAACTTGATTGACGGCAAATTCGTCGTCTAAAGAAGACGAGCCGGCATGACTAAACTTTGAATACGATAGGGAAATAAGTATGGCGATGAGTAAATTAACTGCCACACTGACCTAAAGCACATTTCAAAACATGTTTCATGATGAGTCCTACAACCAAAATTCCGGCTGCGGCTCCTCCAATTGACAATAACGCCTTTGAAGCTGGCATGCTGTCAAATGTGGCGACAATAAGTGCCACCCCAATGGCAACGCCGCCAATGGTCATGGCTAAGTCGGCTCCATCAAAGGCCGAACCAGTGGCCTTTGCGTGAGACATGATGAAAGCTAATTGTTTTTGATTAATAGCTTCGATCTTAGCCTTCAAGTTTTCTTGGGGAACTTGCCCTGGTTTAAACTTTGAAACAAACTGTTCTAACTCAAGAAGGGCTTCTGACTTGGAAGCTTCGAATCTGTTCACGAAACGCTCAACGGCCACCTGATTTTGTTCTTTGGTGAACTGGCGCGACCCAATAAAGTCCATGGCGTGAAGTGCAAGCGCCCATCGACGACTACTTTCATCGTTATTATAATTTAGGGAATCATTTTGGTAGTCAACGAGAAGTAGCTCCAGCTCATTTTGCATTTCGATTTTGCTAATCGTCCTCGCTTCGAGTTCAAATAACCCTTTTAGAAATCGGCTTTCAGGAAATTCGCCAACTACTCGAATGTCTTCCATTGAGACCTCAAACGTGGAATTCGTTGGAATGAATGCAACAGCAGGAACTGTTCGCCCTACTAAGCAGATCGAAATCAAAATCGAAATTAGTGAGCGCATTTAGTTCTCCCGAATTCTTTTCCCTATTTGTCTTGGTAGCCAAATAGTCGAGGCAGAGTGCAAAAACAAGCCACTTTTTCGCTAAGCCTCAAGTCCGTAAGTATTCAAATGTATTCAAATATTCGCCGTCTGCTTGTTCAATGATCGTGACAAAAGCAGTCACTCCTGTAGTCGCCTTAAACAGCAACTTCTATCCATGTGCAATACGTTTTGCCAGACGGAAGTTCAAAGTTTGCAACACATGCGCAACGAATCCCTAAGAAAGATAGGAGAGCAAATGAAATCGGGTTTGTTAATGTTGACGCTTATTTTGATAACTCTTGGTTTTAGGCAAGGCCATGCAGCTGAAGCTCCCACTCCTAAGGTTGTGGGCATTGTTATGCCCAAATCTTTTGGAGCGTCAAATATTCCGCGATGGATGGGAATTTTGACTTTTGGGGCGCAGTTTGAAAACTTTTACGAAGATGATCGAAAAAGTGAGTCGGTGACTTTCGTCTATAATAATGGGGCACGGCAGGAAGTGTCCGGAACTGGTTTCGGCTATTTCTTTGTCTCCTCTAAAGATGCTCAAGAAGCCATAAGTTTTTTTGTTGAGAATCAAAATAAACAGAATTTCAAAGTTCTAAAAGGGCCGAAGGTGCTTCCTCAAAATGTAGGTCGTGTTAAAAATAGGATATTTATTTTGGGAACAGAATGGTGTGCATTTTGTAAACCACGCGCCGGAATGTTCGGACGCGCACTTTTTGGCCATTCATCGGTGGAGGTAGTTTATCTAGATATTACTGATAGTGAGGCTGATCCTGAACAGGTTCCCTTTTTAAAGGCATGGAAAGACTCTGGTGCCTATCGGGAGGACGCGGGTTTTCCTCAAGTCATTGTCGAGGTGGACGGCCGTCCGCTTCTGGATAAAGAACGGGATGATTATCTCAACAAACTTTTGACAGTCCAAAAGGTGGCTGTCTCCAGTCAATCAATTGATCAACAAGCGAGGTTACGACAAGACGCCCAGCTCATACAGTCAGTTCTCATGCCTTCAATGTTCACTAATGCGGGGAAAGCTGAAGAGGACTTTATTACAAAAATAAAACCAGCCGGCGTTCTGGTTTATCACCACGCAAAAGGGGCAGAAGAGAGATCATCAATTGAGATAAAGCAAATGTTTGACCGGATTCATAAGGGTGTTGGTCGCAGTTTATTCGTTGCAGTCGATCAAGAAGGTGGAAACGTTCAACGTATTCGCACTAAAGAATCTTGTCGGTTGCCTTCCGTGGAAATATTAGCAGGCAAGACCGACAGTCAGATTCGTCGATTTGCAGAAATAATGGCTCGGGACTTAATCCGCGCTGGTGTAAATATGAATTTCGCCCCTGTGTTAGATCTTAAAGACAATCGCAATCGAGATATCACTGGTAATCAACGTGCGATTTCAGAAGATCCCTTGGAGGTGACTCGTGTGGCAAGTATTGTCAACGACGTTCTGTTATCAAAAGGGATTTTGACCGTCTCTAAGCACTTTCCTGGAATAGGGGCGACTGTCGATACGCATGGACAATCTGAAATCATGGATAAATCACTTCAAGAGCTCAAAGCTCGTGAACTAGTTCCATTTGTTAAAATCATGGAAAGCGGGCAAATGCCGGGCATGTTATTGGGTCATGTAACATTGAGCGCCATTGATCCACGTTACCCAATTCCATTTTCTCGGATTGTAATAAATGATTTCATTCGAAAGCAGCTTAAGTATGATGGGTTAATTATCAATGACGGTTTTCATATGAAGGCTTCTTCAAATTTAATTCCAGAAGAAGAGGCTCCGTATCGCTCACTTATGGCTGGTGTTGCTCCCATTTTTGTTAACGCTAATTATTTGCTCAGCAGCGTAAGATATATTTTAAAGCAAATGGAAGATCCTGCGTTGCGTCCAAAGATTATTCAAGCCCTTGAATATGCGCGCACGAGGATTAATAAGGCGAGAAGCTACCTCAAACCGCACGACGACCAATCTGTTGAACCATGCAGTGCAGACGACGTCAAATTCCTTACAGATTTGGCAAGTTGAGGTTTTGACTAAGAGCCAAATACCAGATTAAGCCGGCATTTGGTTTTGTATCGTATCCGTGCGTATTCAAAACTTGTTCAGCAAATGCAAGTGAGAAAAATGTACTTAAGCTACCGATCGTTGACCCCATCTTAATTGTATTTAGTCGGCATTATTTTGGCTCCGTACGCAATCGTCAAAATTTGGAGGAATGATTTATGCCGAAGTTCGTATTATGCGGCGGCAAAAAGAGAAGGGTGGCAAATGAGCTTTAGGCAAATCAAACTTCCCGATGAAACTTTAAATATTCAAGAAATTTACAACAACATTAAAACCGAATGCTCAAGTGTTAACCCTTGTATTTTAGCTCGGTAAACTAAAACGCGTATCCAAAGCTGAAGCCCGCCCAGAAGGCAACGCCTCCGCCTCCGACTAACAAATAGGGGGCAGCCCGAAATAAGAATCCGGAGTCGCCCCGAAATTCGTAACCACCGCCAAGAACAGCGGCCACGCCAGAAGCCGATCCGCTAAATCCGCTCCCGCTTACTGTGGCCGTCACAATATCAATGCCGGCTGTCGCAAACGGGCGGTGGTTGTTGGTTTTAAAATAATAGTTTCCGTAAACAGGAATAATCAGGGCCGATGCAGAGGAACTTCCGCTGCTCGCCGAGACGTAACTGAATCCACCGCCAAGGGCGATATCTTCGCTCACCATATGATCATAGTTTATGCTCCAGCGGCCCGCGCGTCCCAAAAGCTCAATTGAAACCGCTGACTCTCGTCCAGAGGCGCTAGAATCCGAGTAGCTGGTTTTTCGTTGCGCCAATGCGGGAAAAGTAAATGTCCCAACAACAAGTATAATTAATAAGGATCGCAGCATCTTTGAATCTCCTCTGTTGGCAAAAGCTTAGGCTCGAAAACCTCTTTTACGCAAATCAAAACGTAAATTGGCGTGTAGCTCCTTGCCTGAGGCCCTGATCTTGCAATACTCCCGTGAGACGGAAGCATAGGAGTTTGTAAATGAAGTATATTGTAACCCTTGGACTTTTGATTTTATCAGTTTGTAGCGTTTTCACGGCCAAAGCCGAAAATTTGATTACACTCGACGACATTGTCCTGGTGCAGGATTATTCCGATCCGGAAGAACCCTATTCATTCCCTGGAGTCATGTTAGCTCACTCGGGTCAGGCCTTTTTGGACAGAGCAAATATTATTGTAAGTGCAAATTGTGAGGGATTTTTTGTTATAAAGTTCGAACAAAATAAACCCAAATCCATTTATTGTGCCCCCAAAGGTGATCACAACGCCGCTTTCAAGGTTGCCGATGTTGAGAGGTCGGTCGAAGAATCTGAAGGACCGAGAGTGTTTCACCTGTTGAAGTATGACCAGAATCGAGTACAACTTCGTTATGAATTGGATTCAAAAAAAGCCAAACTTAGCTATTTTCTCGATATTAATTAAAGCTCAAACGGTAGTTTTTCTTGGGCACGTGTTGGCATTGCCAGCCGTGGGGTCGCGAGAGCGGCCTATTCAGCCCCAGTTTTCTTGGTGCACTTGGCCAGAGCAAAAGTGGGAATTGGATGCTCAAAGAGGCGAAACCGGCAGGCCCGTTGCGCGGTTGACGATTGACTCGGACTTTTATCATTCCGAAGCTACAAGCTCCGATGGAAAGGTCTTGTGTTTTGTCGCCACCGAAGGAATTCGAGATCGCTACTTCATCAGTTCGGACTATTTGTTGCGGTTCGTTTGTCGGGTGTTCGTCGAACCCGGAACGGTGTTGTCAAAAGAGATTTTACTACTCAAAGATCGGGAATATTCGTCAAGCCTTCTTGCCGATGCGGTCGTTTTTCTTGATCACGATCTGCGAAAAGAATCTGGAATTGTTCGTTGTCGGGAGTCGCGCCCTAGAGTCGAAAATCAATAACGACAGGTGCAGTCGTCCAAAGGTAGAGCAACTTGCGCTACGTTTGAAGGGTCTTCGGGCTTGTACTTGATGCGATACCAATATTTCTTTCCTGGCTCGACCGCTGAATCGGTTAATTCAGTTGTGGGGTGCTGCATGTCGGGATCCATAAACAACCAACCCCAAAAGTTCTGAGGGTCATTGGGGTACATATCGCCCTTTTGAACGCTATTTGAATTGGGGTTATGAGTGCACGATGAATCTCGTCTCCATTTTAAATAAATAGAAGGATTCGTGAGGGGACCAACACATTTGGCGACGAGGCAGCCATTGGGATCTGGCTCCTCGCCGGGGCAAGCGGGACCACCATGGAGGGATACATTTGACTTATCAGAGAATTGGTTTTCACCACATCCCGTATACAGCCCCAGTCCAATCAAAAATGTAAAAGCCAAAATCAGCTTCATCACACACCTTCGAAACTAAAACAGAGCATTTGGCGTACCAGCCCAGTAAGTAACCTAATAGCTCTAACTGACAACGTTACAGTCTGATGTTCAAACTTGGTGACAGTTTTGGGCGCTGCCATGGCCTAGTTTTTGGATATATTTAGACTTGCATTGAATGACAGGAGAAAAGTTAGGAATGATTACTATTCGTAAAGCGAACGTTGACGATTGCCCGCTGATTTTGGAGTTCATCAAGGGGCTGGCGGAATTTGAAAAGTTAAGTCATTTGGTTGTGACCGATGTGAAGACCTTAGAGCAATCGCTCTTTGGCGAAAGGCAGGCCGCTGAAGTGGTCTTGGCTTTTTTGGACCAGAGGCCCGTTGGGTTTGCCGTTTTCTTTCATAACTTTTCAACATTTCTGGGCCGACCCGGGGTTTACCTTGAAGATCTTTTTGTGAAACCAGAACAGCGCGGTCAGGGAATCGGGCTCGAACTTTTAAAGCATATTGCCCGCATCGCTTTAGAGCGAGGCTGCCCCCGGTTTGAATGGGCGGTGCTTGATTGGAATGAAGACGCCATACGCTTTTATAAGCGCCTTGGAGCTGAGCCTCAAAGTGAGTGGACCACCTATCGCCTTAGCGGTGACGCTTTAAAAAAACTTGCTCAGTCCTGAGGAATTCGTTTTTGCCAACCCGGTTTCATAGGCCTGAAGTTCTCGACCTCCCAAACTTTTTTCACACGATGATTGAGGAGTAGCTTTTTAAGATCAGAAGCATTGTGCTTTTGGCCATCGAGCCAAATCGAAACACCCTTTTCGTCCAAAAAAATGGGCTGCCGGTCGTGGCCCACTTCCGCAACAAACGGGTCCGGATCACCGGTGATGATGGCAAACGAGTCAATGACCTCACCAGTTTCTTTATTCACCCAATGATCGATTACGCAAGCGGCCGCCAAAAGCTCATGATGCTTTTCTTGAAAGGCCACCATAAAGCCCGCATGCTCACCCTTATAAATGGGTTCAATAAACTGATGAAGCGGCAATATGCCATGCTGAGAAAGAAAGGGTCGCTTCCAAGTGGCTTTTTCATCAATCGTCTCAAGTCTGGCATTATGGGTAGCGAATTTGACTTTAGGTTCTTTTGACCAAGACGGGAGCAATGAAAACTTCATGGGCTTAACCTCTAAGCCCGCTTCCGTCCTACAAACCACCGGTGCCCTTTGATGGGGAGCGACGACTAAAGAAATGTCCTCATCGTCCCAGTGCACCGTGGCCCGAAACTTTTCGTTAAGCTCTTTTTGCGAAGATTTAATCGTAAAAATGGCGCACATTTTTAGCTCCAAAGCTGACTGATACATAAGAATCAAAATATCACCAGTTGACAAGGGGAATAAGACTCGATCTGATGACGATGTCTAATAGGGAAGTTTTGAAAATAACTTAACGGAGGAGAATCCATGAGAAAGCTCGCAATCGCAGCAATGCTGTTGGCCGTTCCCGGATTAGCAAACGCCGGACGACTGACTGAACTTAAACAAGAATTCAAAAAAGTTGTTCCAATGAAATCTATGCTGAAAGGCAAGTCTTCAGCAAAATCCAACGCCCTAGTTCCTGCGGCTTGTACGGATTTCTCCGGAAAATGGGAAGGCACATGTAAAGATGGTGATGGAAATTCAGGAAAAGCTTCCATCACAATCGCTCAAGACGGCTGCACAGGCTTTAAGCAAGGGATTCCTGATTTGATCGGTAAGATCGAATCCGGCAATTCATTTGACGGCGCTGCAACCGAAGCTCTTTGGCTAACCATGGACTGGGACAAAGACGGTCGCAACCTGCACTGGACCTACGGCGTTTCTGGAAAAGAGCTTGGAAAAGCGTCTAACTACTCTGGCGCAGTGCTCCGAACCATGGCCATTCAAGACGGTGACCTCGTTATGCAAACCCAAGGTCTCATCGTTGGAATGCAAGATGGTCAAGCTGGTGGCGGCGAAATCAAAGAAAGCTGCACTTTCGACAAAAAGTAAGCTCTAAAAACATCGGACTTACCCAAGCGGGGAGGCAAATTTGCTTCCCCGTTTGTTTTTCCTCTACAGTGAAAAAAATTCATTGACTGACGAACTAGACCAAGATCTGATTGTCCCCAGTCAAAAGTCTAGCTCTTAGGAGCAAGGGGGAAACCAATGAGGGTAGTACTAGGGGTAATATTAGGATTAGTGTTTTCAGTTAACTCTTGGGCAAAAATCTTGCCCGATAATAATCTTCATTTGTTCGACAACTATATGCTCGTAAACGATCCAGTGAAGGAGCGTCAGTTCAACGAGATTATCGACCACATTATCGAAATGTGGAAACCGCTCGCTCAAGCAAATGGTGCCACACTGGTTGCTGAAAAGCGCTGGAATGATCCCACTGTTAATGCTTACGCCCAACAATCTGGTAGCACCTGGAAGGTGACCATGTTTGGCGGACTCTTTCGAAGGCCTGAAGTCACACCTGACGCATTTGCGTTAGTGGTTTGCCATGAGCTGGGCCATCATTTTGCCGGATACGCATTTTACGGTCACGACGACTGGGCATCTTCAGAAGGTCAATCGGACTACTGGGCCACCCAAGTATGTGGTCGAAAGATTTTCGAAAAGACCTATTCAGGAAACAGCAAGTACCGCTTCAATTTGAACACGGGCCGAATGGTTCCACCGTATGTTCAAGAGCGATGTAACGCCACCTGGAAAGACAGCCCTTCGCAAGATCGTTGCTATCGATTGGCTGCGGCTGGATTGAGCCTGGCGACATTGCTTGGAAAATTGGGCAGCAACCCGGCTCCAAAATTCGAAACACCGGATCAGAGCCGTGTGAGCAAAACAGTCCCAAGCCATCCAAAAGCGCAATGCCGACTGGACACCTATTTTTATGGAGCGTTATGCCCCATAAACTTACCCGATCTCCGATTGATTCCTGGTAAAGGTGCACCGGGCGGAAACAACAGCATTCAAGCTCAGCGTGTGGCCGCAGAAGTTTCTTGCATGGAAAGCAAGGGCTTTAAAATCGGTCAGCGCCCCGCATGCTGGTTTGGCGAGCTCAAAGGTGACGCCGACGCTGGATTTCAATGGGGTTGGAACTAAGTTACCAATAATTTAAGTAAATGCAGATCGGGCGGCTTTCGAGCCGCCCGTTTTTATTGACTTAAGCCGTATGAGGATTCGACGGGTGACAACTCCGCTCACATTCAATAAAACATAGTAAAATCAAATATTTAGGTGATAACTTGAGAGTGTTCGCTCTAGTCGATTGAACATTGAACAGCACCGGGGCCGCTAACCCATTGAAAGCATTGATGGGTCTAACACTTGCTCTAAGTGAGGGTGAGCGAGGAGGTCCCAGTGACAGAAAACATGAAGGTTTTTGGATCCGCCATTTCATTGGTCATTCTATTGGCCCTTAGCATTTGGGGAAATACTCAATATGTGAGCGGGCAAAGCCTCAGCTATCGTAGCCCCGCCAGCGAATGGATTGTCGAAATGCGCTCGTTGAGCTCCCTTGAAGACCAATCGACTCTTGCCGACCATTTAGCCGAGTCTAAAGAGCGTTCCTCAGCAAGTATCGGACGGCCAGCGGATCCTTTTGAATCTCTTCGCTTCGGGCTTCTCGAAGGCAAATACGCTGTTACTTTGGCTGGAGAAAAAATTTCTGAAGTGCAGTTTGTCGATAATCCAAATACCGAAGGCCGGCCCACAGCAATTAGCAATCGCTCCGAATTTTTAAAGGAGTATCGCAAGCTCTTCGACTTAGGAAGCGATCCTGAAAAGGTTGATGTGACGGTTCGAGGAACTAAAACGACAGAGACTTATCGAAGTGCGTCCGCTGATGGCAAAAACGATGTGCTAGTGCATATCACCTTTGACGATCTAAATCGTTTGATCAGTCTTAAAACTGAGACGGTCACTCACATGAAATACTTTTAATTAATCTTGAGATGGCGCAAAGCCTCGGCGCATGGTGTTTTCAGTTACCGTGCGTGGTTCAAGAAACTGAGTGAGATAGTCGGGGCCTCCGGCCTTGCTTCCCATGCCGGACATTTTGAATCCGCCAAAGGGATGGCGCCCAACAAGAGCTCCGGTGATTCCCCTATTGATATAGAGATTTCCCACTTCAAATTCTTTCTTAGCCTTTTCGATATGGGCCGGGCTGCGTGAATAAACTCCGCCGGTCAAGGCAAACTCAGTGCCGTTTGCGATTTTCAGAGCTTCATTGAAATCTTTTGCTTTAATAACGGCCAAGACTGGGCCGAAAATTTCTTCTTGGGCAATTCTAGAAGTCGGTTTCACATCGACAAAAATAGTTGGTGGTACAAAGTAACCTTGTGAGGGGGCCTGAGCTTGATAGGCAAGCTTCGCCTCGCTCTTACCAACTTCAATCATGTCCATAATTTTTTTGTAAGCTTGGTCATCGATGACTGGGCCAATTGCGGTGCCAGGATGTTCAGGTTGACCCATCGTGAGGCTTCTTGCGCCTTCGATGAGGCGAGCGACAAATCGGTCATAGTTTTCTTCAACAACAATGAGTCTAGAGCAAGCGGAGCACTTTTGACCCTGAAATCCAAAGGCCGAATAAAGCGTACCCAGTACGGCTTCATCCATGTCCGCATCGCTATCAATGATGATGGCGTTTTTTCCACCCAACTCAGCCACCACTTTTTTAACCGATCGTTGGCCGGCAGCTCTCATGGCCGCTCGAGACATGATGTGAAGTCCAACTTCTTTTGAACCCGTAAAAACAATAAAGTCCGTCAGCTTGTGATTAACGAGATGTTCTCCAACAATTTCCCCTCGACCAGGAAGGAAATTAACAACTCCCGGAGGAAACCCAGCCTCAGTGAGCACATCCATAAACCATGCAGCAATCACGGATGATTGTTCGGCAGGTTTCATAATGACCGAGTTGCCACACACAAGGGCACCTACAGTCATTCCGCACAAAATAGCCAACGGAAAATTCCATGGGGCAATAACAACTCCAACGCCTCGGGGTTGGTAGTGATATTGACTATCTTCGCCCGGCACAAAGCTGCATCGTTGGGCGGTGCTCAATTGGCGTCCTTGGCGTGCATAGTAGCGGCAAAAATCAATAGCTTCGGCCACATCGCCGTCAGCTTCGCGCCAAGTTTTGCCGACTTCTAAAACTTCAAGAGCGGAAATTTCAAATTTCCTTCGAGTCAAAATTTCAGCCACTTTTTCTAGGAGTTGAGCCCGATGCTCAAATGATGTCGAGCCCCAAGTTTTTTGGGCCTCCGTTGCGGCGCTCAGTGCTTGCTCCGCTTCTTCAACTCCCGCCAAGTGCACCATACCAACAACTTCTTTGGGATTAGCTGGGTTAACGGATTGAATGACTTCTGGCGTTTTAACTGATTTTTTGCCGATGACGACCGGGTAGGTTTTGCCAAGTTTAGATCGTCGAAGCTCACTCAAAGCTTGAGTCATTTGCGATCGGTTAGTTTCTAAATTGAAGTCCAACGGCGCTTCATTCACAAAGCCCTTGAGTTGAGGCATGTCTGACGAAGCCTTGCCGTTAATTAGTTGTCTCGGGTCGCGCATTAATTCTTCAGTAGAGACATGGCTTGAAAATTTGGCCCGCAAGAAAGATTCGTTAGAGGTGTTTTCTAAAAGTCTTCGTACTAAATAAGCCATTCCCGGAATGAGTTCTCCAACGGGAGCGTACTCGCGAACCCGGAGCCCCATTTTTGTGAGCGCCGATTTTATAGAAGCGCCCATTCCGTAAAGCATTTGGATCTCAAAACTTCTCGGGTCTACGCCTAATTTTTCGGCGGTTACAAGAGCATGAGCCACTGATCGTACGTTATGGGAGCCAAAGGCCGCTTTGATATAGCGATCATTTTCCAAAAGAATTCTTGTGAGATTTTCGTAGTTGGCATCCGATTCGGCCTTGACGGTGTAAACGGGGATCGGCCAACCTTTTTGTTGAGCGTTAACCGTTTCGTAATCCCAATAGGCCCCTTTCACGAGTCTGACTGTGATGCGACCAGTTCGCTTCTTGGCCCATTCTATGAGTTGGCGAAGGTCCTTTTCAGAATCTCTTAAGTAGGCCTGAATGACGATACCTACGTTGTTGTGATCTTTAAATTCGGATTCTTCGAGTAGAGAAGTGAATAGCCTGAGCGTAACATCTTTATGAAAGTAGGATTCCATATCGAGATTGACAAAAGCACCAAGTTCTTTTGCTCGTCTCAAAATAGGTCGGAGTTTTTCTTTGATGGCCGTTAAAGTGCCCTCTGGGGTGATTGGATCAAATTGTGAATAGAGGGAGCTTATTTTGACAGAAACATTAACTTTTGAAATGGGGCCAAGGTGATCGCGATCAATGAGTGGAATCTCAGGCCAATTCGCGGCTTCACGGGACAGAGTTTCAATGAGATCCATATAGCGGCGCTGATAATCCCATGCTTCGGCTTCGCTCACGGCCGCTTCGCCCAAAATATCCACGGTAAAGCAGATTTTATTTTGGCGCATTTTAAGTAAAACTTTAATGGCTTCATCACCGTTGGCTCCGGTAATAAACATCTTTGCCATTTGAGTGACGTTCTTTTTAATGGCCGAGGCCATGAGTCCCGGAGCTAACGATCCTAGTCCGAGTCCAAAACCTAAAATCGGTGGGACATCTTGATTATCGCCGCTAAAATATTCGCGTAAATGGCGCGCTACTTCATCTGAAGAGTTTAAATAAGGAAGCACATCCACAAAACGAAACATTTGAATCTTAAATGTTTCATTTTTCATGGACCAGTCCATGATTTGGCCGTACCACCAATCTTTGTTAAAAATAGAACCGGAATCCTCGCCTAAGAGATTGAGAATCTCCTGGCCCCTCTGCAAAATTGGATCGTTATTTGTCGCCATAGCAGGCAAATGAGTAACCCTTGGGCTTGGGCTTTTCAAGACTATTCAAAGCGCCAAGTGGCTTTCGTGACTCCGACGATTTCCGCTTGGATTTCGTCTCCAGGACGAACCATACCCACGCCCTCCGGGGTACCGGTTAAAACGATGTCGCCCGGCTCCAGAGGAAAGTTTTCTTTCAGATAATTTAAGAGTCTTGGCACCGGAAACAAGAGATCCTTTGTGAAGCCCCGCTGCTTAAGTTCACCATTCAAGAGGAGTCGTATTTCCAGGGCTCCAAGATCTAAGCCATCGGCCTTTACCCAAGGACCTAAACCGCAGCTTTGCTTAAAGCCCTTGGCAAGACCCCAAGGGGACTTGGAATTTTGGGCCTCCCGTTGAATGTCGCGGGCTGTCAAATCGTTGGCTATCGTAATGAATTCCACTTGTAATGATGGGCCGAGTTTTAATGCCAGCTCGCCCTCATAATGAACCTCATTTGAGAATCGCGGAAGTCTAGTAACTGTACTGTCGGGGGTGGCCGCTGCCGGAGGCTTGAAGAAAACCACGGGCCGATCAGTGGGAGCGACGTTTCCCAATTCTTGGGCATGTTTGGCGTAGTTGCGTCCTATGCAATAAATCATGAAGTCACCCATTTACCGTTTTTAAATTCCAATTGCAGGGCCTCAGCCTTTTTTAAAGCAAACGATTTGGACAGTAACAGCTCAGTCAGCTCTGGAATAACGTCGCCATGACTACAAATATAAACGACGCCATTGAGTCCTTCTAAAGCCTCAGAAAATTCAATGAGCCTTTTGATGAAATCACGGGAGCTTTCTGAATCGCGCTGTTCGTCAAGGCGGTTTTCAACTTCGACAGATTTTTCGCAAAGCATTGCTAGCGGTTCGAGAGTGTCGCGGCAGCGCGCTTTGGGGCTAGTCAGAAATCGGGATCCCTTTGGCAACCGACCCTTTTCTAGATCTTTGACGAGATCCTGAACTTGTTTGGTTCCTTTTTCAGATATTCCATTATCTAGAGATCGCTCAAAGGTATCTCGATGGGCGTGTCTCACAATAACTAGCCTGGTTGCCATGGCCTATCTATAAGGCCGAATTGGCAACTCAGGCAAGTCCTGCTTTTTAAGGGCAGGGTGAATCAGACCCGCATTGAGTGGACTCGCAGGCAGAATATCCTGCCGGAGCTACTGGACAGCTGCAGTCGGTATTTGCCGGCATTGTGATAACATCATCATGACAGGTGACGTTGTTTTGAAAGCACTCTTCGCGGTTACATCGGCCTTCTAGGCACTTTCCGGCTTCATCGTAACGAACGCATTCTTCTTCAACGCACTGGATTCTTGAATTGATCATCGTCTTCGCTGGTCCCCGACAAAATGTACAATCGCTACAAGGATTGTTTTCATTTCCACCAGGAGGAAGAATTGTTCC
>JADLCR010000043.1 GCA_020847095.1 Oligoflexia bacterium
TTTAAATCCGAGCAAATCCGTTACCCCAAACGGGTAACCAGCTGTATTAGAGGCGCCGTTTTAGATCAGGCCGCTGCCAAGGCCAATGGCGAGGGCAAACAGGCAGACTGAAACAATGATTTGAATTTCGTGCATGGTCACTTTTTTCAAAAGTTTATTTCCAGAAAAGACTCCCATAAAAGCTGCCACGGTGGTGAGGCCAAGAAGACTAGAGTTGGTACTTAGATGATCGCCCGTTAGGTGCTGCGAATAGACGCCAATCCGGGTAACATCAATCAAACTGGAGATCACGGTTCCAGTGCCGATGAATTGCTGTTTTGTGAGCCCTGCCCTTGATAAAAAGGCGGAACGAAGTGCCCCCTGATGACCCGAGATTCCTCCAAAAAATCCGCTGAGGATACCGCCAATTGGCAAATAGCGACTATCGATTTCCATATCTCTTAATTTTGGGACCAATTCAAAAAGGGTAAAGCCGCCAATAAGCACCGCCACGACGAGCTTCACCGGGAGAATTTCGAATTGATGACCGGCTAGATTGTAAGTCGCTAGGGGCTGTAAGGAGCTGATTTGCCCGAGAGTCCAAGCGCCAGCCAAGGCTGTCAGCATTGCTGGAATACCAAATTGAATGACCGTTTGTTTATGGGCATAGCGCCCCACCAGGCCCAACTTAAAGAGTCCATTGAGAAAATGAACGATCGCGGTAAGTGCGATTGCAAGTTCAATGGGAAAGAACGCAGCAAATACCGGTGTCAAAAGAGTGCCTAACCCGAAACCTGAGAAAAAAGTTAAAAGTGAAGCCATGAAAGCCACGGCAGGAATGACTATAAAGTCCATTTGCGAAATTTAGCATGAAGCGATGGACGCTCGCCAGCTGATTCTCCGCCCTCAAAAAAGGGCGCTAAGGCGTAAGAAGTGAATTATTTCTATCAAATTAAATCTGAAATTGTGATCAACAAACACTAATTGCTTAATATTTCCACAACACTTGGCTCCGAGTAGAGAGGCACTGGGTTTATGAATACAAGTGCGAAAGGAGCTCTTTATGAAATCTAGTCAGGTTTTTTGTTTAGGATTGGTCTCAGCGGCATTGTTTGTAGGATGCGCAAAGAAGTCAAATGAAGTCGAATCCGGTGAGGCGAGCACGCTCATACCGGCGCCCGTGGTGACCACACCAGCGTCACTCACCATCAATTCGGCCGTCAATGCTCAAACCATTGCCGGTACCTGCAACGACGGTTATGACGTCGTCTTATCAGGTGACGTTGATGCGAGCGAGGTCACGGGAGGATCGTTAAGTGTTGCTTGCAGTGGCGATGCGTTTTCGTTTGTCGTTACTAAAACCGCAGCGGGATCTTATCTCGTATATGTACGGCAAGTGTCAGCGAGCGGATTTTTATCTGATGCAGTAACAATAGACTGGACGCATCTATAAGAGGATCGGCTTGACTGAAGTCTGGTTTAGTTGAAGTGGGGGTGATACAAAGCACCCCCTGCCGTGATCGCAACAATTGCTTCAATATTGATTGCTTCAATTTTAAATTGAGAAGGAGCACAATAAATCATGGCTCAGATACTTTTAGTTGAAGACAGCGCAGATCTTGTGAATGCCATCAAATGGGGGCTTTCGCAGTACGAAGTGACTTCGGTTAGCTCGATTAAACAAGCGCGCGAACGGGCTAGTCAAAGTCACTTCGACTTAGTTTTGCTAGATATTAATCTGCCTGATGGTAACGGTGTGCAGTTTTGGGCCGAACTCAAATCTTCAGAAGGTTACAAGAACACTCCAGCCCTTTTTATTTCAGGGCGAGACGATTTTGGAGACAAAGTTCTCGCATTCTCGCTTGGGGCCGAAGACTACATCACCAAACCATTTGATGTTCGCGAACTGTCTCTCAGGGTGAACAGAAGACTAGGCGCCAACATGCCCACTCATTCGGGAAAAGATACAGATGTAGTCGTCAAGGGCGCTCTGAAGCTTATAAAATCAAAATACGAAGCATTTACGGTCATGGCCGGAGTTGAATCGCGACTTGATCTGACTCCGTTTGAGTTTAAGCTTCTACTTTTCTTTATGACTAATGAGGGTACGGTTTACTCGCGAACATCGCTTATTGAAAAATTATGGGGCGGTGAAATTCATGTATTTGACCGAACGGTAGATGCCCATATTAGTAAGGTTCGAAAAAAGATCAAAAGTTCTGGATATACAATTAGTTCGATCTACAGCGTGGGATATGTTTTTCGAAGTGCCAAGATCAAGCACACTTCAAGCTTAAGCGATAAGATCGCCTAACGCTCATGAAAAGTTAGTTCTTGCAAAGTAACAGATTTCGTGATGACTCTAAACAAGAATTATTTAATTTCCGTTAAAGCAGAATATAAGAGAATACTGTTTGAATATCGTGCCCAAAATGAAAATGTCTCGAGCAAAGCCCAAAAAAAAGCTTGATCCAATTTTGTTTTTCAAAAAAATGCTTTCTTACTCTTTGGATATCATCTGTGCCATCGATGAATCTGGGAGTTTTTTAAGTGTCAGCCCCGCTTGCGAGAAAATTTGGGGTTACACTGAATTTGAATTATTGAATCTGCCCAGACTCTCTTTGGTTCACCCAGACGATTTAGAGAGCACGATCAATGCCATACAAAACATTATCAGCGGAATGGAGCCCATTAATTTTGAAAATCGCTTCATTCATAAGAATAACAATATTGTGCACATGCAGTGGGCTGCGAGGTGGTCACTCGAAGATAAGATGATTTACTGTATTGCCCGAGACGTTACTCAAGAAAAGTTATTTCAAGAACAACTCATGCGTACTCAGCGAGTCGAAAGTATCGGATCTCTTGCCGGTGGCGTGGCCCATGACCTTAATAATATATTCGCACCCATAATGCTCAACGCATCGATTTTGGCTATGCGTAACCAGTCGCCAGAATGTGCCAAAGCCATTTGCGCCATCGAATCAAATGCCAAGCGCGGCGCTGAAATGGTTAAGCAGGTTTTATCATTTGCACGGGGCACCGAGGGAAAAAAGGGTCAATTCGCGCCAAAAGAGATTGTTGACCAGGTCATAAAGATTGCTGAAGACACTTTTGACAAGCGATTCAGAGTGATTTCAGAAA
>JADLCR010000044.1 GCA_020847095.1 Oligoflexia bacterium
ACCTGCCGATTTTCAAACGGTAGGTTGTAGGATCCTTGATTCCAATAGCGGCGATCGGGCGTTAAAAATTTTGGCTCAAAGCCATATCGGCTATCATTAATGTAGTTTCCGAAAAAGTTTCCGCCGCTGTTTTTGTCCGTGCGATAGCGATACTCGACCCCCGTTTTGAACCCACGGTTTTTGTAATAGGTTTCATAAAAAGTCATGTCTTTGCTTTTGTTGATGGCCCAAAAATAGGCGGGCGTAAATGTGAAACCGTTGTCGCCGGAAAACGCATACTTTGGCGGTAACAGTCCGGATTGCCGCTCCGTTTTAATGGGAATCACAATATACGGGAGCCAAAAAATGGGAGCGCCGTAAATACGTACAATCGGATTTTTAATATAGGCGTAGCTCCCGGCCGTTGCATCAATTTCTGAGCCAGTGAGTCTCCAGGCAGGCGGGCAGTTGATGCAAGAGGTGTAGCTGGCTCTTTTGGCCAGGTACTGAGTGTCGCCATCTTTTATAATTTCTTCGCCCTCGATGGTTTCTTGGCCCATTTGGACAAAGCCGTTTTTCACCAAGCCCTTCTTTGTTTTGAAATTATATTGAAGGGACTCTGCAGAAATAAATTCTTCCGGTGATATGAGCCTGACCGAGCCTTTCGCGGTTACTTCTTGAGTGGCCATATTAATGACGGCTTGATCGCAAGTGAGACTTTGAAGGCCTTGAACTATATGAACATTACCCTTTAGCTCGGCAACCTGATTGGGCCTGCTCGTGTATTGATCGGCATCTACGGTGATTGAAGAATTTTGCGACTGCGCCCGACCGGCAGGTGCTGCCAGTAACACAATCATGGTGAGGCTGAATATTAAAAGCTTAAAATTTAAACTCATCTTCTTGATGGAGCAAATGCATGCGTTTAGGCGCATGACGGTGAAACTCGTCCATAAGCTCCTCAAAGAATCGAGGCTTGAAGTGAGCAATGTAAATTGGAACGTCCTGGTTCCGCAATTTCTTAATATCTTCTAGCAACTGCTGGGTTGTGAAGTGACCGCTGGCCCGTGCCAACGTGTCCATATAATTTGGAAAACTGATCTCCGTAAACACGGCTTTGAGATTTTTGCATTGATTAGCGAGTTCCCAGAGTTCATCGGTGGGACCCGTATCGCCTGAAAAGACGATCTGATTCTTGCCATCATCCAAGATAAAACCAATAGCATGACCTGGATGGTTGACGCGCATGTGGGTGATTTTAATTCCGTCGTGAACCATGCCCTGTTCGATAGGCAAATAGCGCACCAAGGCCTTTTTCTGTTTAGCGTCAACGTAGATCTTAGAAAAGTCCGGCCACAGAATATCATTGAGTAGATGCGATTGAATGGAATTTAAAATATCCGGCGTGCTTCGAATATTGAGAATGCTGCGTTCTTCGTAAAAAGTGTTTTCGACAAGAAAACAAATGTCTTTAATGTGATCAATGTGAGGATGGGTGACAAAAATGTCCTCGATTTCGGCTTGTCGTTTAGGAGAAAGAGCAGAAGCCACCGAGCCCGCATCGATGAGGAATCGATCGTTGATCATGTAACAAGATGTTCGATACCCCGGTGCAACTCCCCCGTGGCAGCCTAGAATCGTGACCTTCATAACCCCTCAATTCCATTAGGCCTTTGATCTATTCTATTTGTCAAGAAACCTAAGGAGGGGTGAGAGCTTTCTTGAGCCGCGTTATGAGATCATAAAGTCGTTTGCGGGGGAGTTCACTCTTGGGTTGCAAGGCATCCAGGATGAGTGAGGCCGATTGACCCAAATCAAGCAGTCGACTGATTTCTTGACTGGTCTCTATTTCAGACAGCATTTTTGCTCGCAAGCCTTTAAGGGCCACGACAAATTCACCGCGAGGTTCGTTAGTCTGAAAATGCGCTCGGGCTTCGGATATCGTGCACCATCTCAGTTCTTCATATGGTTTAGTGAGTTCGCGACCAATGAATATTTCATTTTGTTCACCAAAAACTTCTTGAGCCGTTTGGAGAAAGGCACGCAGGCGGTGGGGCGCTTCAAAAAATACAAGTTGGTCGGCTCTTTGTTTGTATTGAGTCATGGCGTCGAGTCTTGCTTGATCTTGGGGCGGGAGGAAGCCGGCAAAAAAAACCGTTCCGCCACCTAAAGGACTCACGCTAAGAACAGCGGTGAGACTACTCGGCCCCGGGATACACCGCACGGGAATGCCTTTTTTAAAGCATTTTTGAACGAGGTGAAATCCGGGATCACTAACGTTGGGGGCCCCCGCATCCGATACGAGGCCCACTGAACGGCCTTTCTCAAGGCTTCCTAAGAGCGACTCCGACACTTGGCTCTCGTTGTGTTCGTGATAGCTCAGAACCTGTTTGGGCGTTAAGCCAAGTTTCTTAAGCTCTCCTTTGACAACACGGGTGTCTTCAGCGGCAATAATGTCAACGGCCTCCAAAACTAACGCTGCGCGTTCGGACCAGTCTTGGGAGTTTCCAATGGGCGTGGAGACCACGTAGAGTCCGGGCTCTAACCCACTAGGAACACTTTGCTTTTTTGCTGTTTTGGTCTTGGCCATTAATCCCGCCTTGAGTGAATTGTGATTGGGGGCCTATACTAGAGTTTAAGGGGCTTTGGTGCCCAGACGCAAGGGAGAGCATAAATGCAGGCCAAAATTCGCAAAGACGGGGACGTAACAGTCGTAGATCTCAGTGGGAGACTGGATTTTGAATCCGCTGAGCCCTTTCGCGAAACCTGCCAAGACCTCCTATTAAATTCAAAAGTTGTATTTAATCTTAAAGATCTTAACTTCGTCGGCTCCAGCGGCCTAGGTTCATTTGTTAACACGCTACGTGAATTTTCTCAGTCCAACCCCGTGGCCCCTCGGTTTTGTCATGTGAGATCGGAGTTCAAGAAACTATTCGATGCGACAGGTCCAGAGCATTTTAAAGTTTATGACGACGAAAACACAGCAGTCACGAGCTTCAATGCTTTTTCAGAAGCGGATCAAAAAAATCCCTAAAGAATATCGCCGCTTTCCGTCAATAGTTCTGAATTAGAATTTTGCGACATCGATTCTCGAGCCTTCATTGTGGAAGAAGCCGCCGACATTTCATCCATGACGCGATTCCATCGACCCATGAATTCGTCAAGCTTGGCCCTATCAAAGGCTTGAGCTTTGGGGCGGGTAATATTCGTTTGAGAAAGCATGACTTGAGATTTTTCAACAAGATTTTGAGCTTGCTGTGATTGGCGAAGGCGCTCGAGCTCTGCTTTCAATCGGGAAGTTTCAATTTCGGAGTGGTTTCTGTAATCGGTAAATTGCGCTTCCATCCCATGAAGTTGTTTTTGGAGCTGAGTCACGACGGTAGTTAACTCTTGATTCAACGCTGATACACCGGCTTCTTTAATTTGAGCTTCTCTCAATTGACTTGAAAGAATCATGCATTCATCTCTCAATTTGTCGTACTTGGAGTTTGTTTCGAGAAGGGCCGCGCCCAATTGTTCGATTTGGGTGATGTGTTGTCGAGCTTGCAAAGAGGCTTCTTCAAGTAATTTTCCACGCCGATCAAATTCTTCTGAAAGGGCCACAAATTGGAGATTGGCTTGATCCATCGTGGATTCAGCGAGTCCCAATTTATTGGTGACTTGTCTGAATGCATCTTCGTGAGCTTGAATGGCAATTCGAAGCGTTTCATTTTCAATTTGCAAGTCACTCAGTGTTCGCTCTGTATCGACCAGGTTGCGCTGAATTTCCTGAAGATTTGACGCTAAAATGAGGTCGCCGCGTTTCGCATTGTTGTAGACGGCACGGACGCGCCGTTGGTAGCGGTCAAAGGTTCCAATTGCTTTCAATAGTTTTTCGTTGAATTTAACAACTTCGAGATATTGGCTATAAATTTCGGCAGCCTGAATTTCGGCGCGCTTTCGATCTTCGACGGCGGCCTTAAACAAGGTCGAATCAATTTTTTTTGGTAACGGTTGTTCGGTCTCGGCGAATTCTAGAATTTGCTCCCGGCTGGGTTCACTATTTTGGTTAGGCGTAAAATCAAGACCCTCTAAAGCAGGTTCTCGAATCAAGTAACTGGGCGGTTCTGGAATGCGCACCGTAAGCCTCCTCCGTGAGTCTTGATCTAGTGTATCAAAGACCAGGTACGGCTCCTAGGCTCTAATCTCGTGGGCCTATCATTCCTAGACTAACGCCGGGTCATTGGACTCATTGATTTGGCCGATAAAGTTGTAGGTGAGTCATGGGAGCTAAGAAAGAAAAGCTGGCCGAAGAGCGCCATCAATTTGAGGTCCACGGCACTGAAAGAGATCTCGGAGTCTTGCAATACTCTGTATTGGAAATGGTTTCGCTTTCTAAGTACGACGATGCAGCGCGAATTTTAGCCGAATACCGAAAGAGCAAATCCAAATACCCCACCTACGAGATTAAAACCGGAAGACTCTTTGATCACTGTGGTGAACTTATCGAGGCGATTCGCGCCAAAAAAACCTTTCCCAACCTTCAAAACTTAGCCCAAACAAAGCAAGAAGAAATCCATCAAAAAGCCAAAGAGAACTGGGAAGATCTAAGGGTTTCACTGCGTAGATTGCGGACCATGGAAAATGAAATGGCCGTTGCCGACTCACGCTCAAGTGTATGGGTCATCCGTGCGTTGATTTTTTCAGCCTTTATGATCTTGGGCACTTTCGTTATCCAAGAGGCCTTTCGCTCCTTCGGAATGTCCTTTTCGTTTTTTATCGACGAAATTATTCGAGTCTTTTGGGGTCTACTCGGAAGTTAAGGCGACAGTTGATCAAGGACTTTTTGCAAAACTGGGATAGTAGCCCCGCCTGGCAAATAGCGCCCATTCACAATTAAAGTCGGAGTGCCCTGGACTTGAGCCGTAATGCCTCTGTCAACTTGTTCGCGTATTAAGGCATCCGTATTCGGATCGTTTAAGCATTGGTCAAACAACTCCTTATTGAGCCCAATTTGTGTTGCCATTTCTTGGATGGATTCTAATTTGAGTCGATCTTGAGAGTTAAAAATCCAGCTTTTGGCTTCTAAAAACTTTCCTTGCCCGTGGGCACATTGGGCCGCTTTTGCTAAGGGGCAGGACAAGCCGTGTCCGCCGGTCCCTTGCATGGCTTTGTTGCAAGCGGGATCCAGGGGGTAGCTCTGAAAGACTATCGAAACTTTTTCGCGATTGGCATTGTAAAAGGCCATTAAAGTAGGATCGGCCCGTCGACAATGGCCACATTGAAAATCAAAAAATTCGACGATTTGCATTGGGGCCGTTGGCGAGCCTACTCGAGGCGCGTTTTCAAGATTAAATTCATTCTTCTTGTTTTGGCTCCATTCGGAAAGGGCAATCTCTTTGAGCTTGTCCATTTGGCTTGAAATATTTTGTGTCAACATCCCGTTAGCCAAGAACGATCCAATAGGAATCATGGCTAAGAATGCGACCGTCCCGTAAGAAGATCGAAGGCGACTCCAATCCGAAAGAAAACTGACTTTGGGAAGTCCACTTTTCAACATGATGCCTGAAGCAAAAGTGATGATGGATACGACATAAAGAGCCATGCACATCAGGCCTCCGGATTTAATGATGACTGCAGAAACCGCTGCTAACAATAAGCTAGCGGTGAAGGAGATCGCAGATAAGTAAAAGAAAATTCTTTTGCACCACTGGGATTCTTCATTATCGAGGGTTCGTGCGCCGAATAGAAAAATCAGCTGCACCAAATAAGTCATAAATCCCCAGAGAGCGACGGGAATGCCAAGGAACTCCGAAAAACGACTCGTGTTAACAGCATCACAATCAAGGTGTGAGTTTAGCGAGCAAAAGCTTTTCCCTAGACTAAGGCCGTGCATGAGGTCGTAGTGATGCATGACCAGATAAGCAGAGACCCCTAAACCACAAATCAATCCTACGACTGCCGCCGCAAACCAAAATGTTTTGTTATTCATGATTGTTCTTTTAACCCATGATCTGGCTTTCGTCTAGGTCTGCCAAAAGTCCTTCAAATCGGAAGTCGAGAAAACTACAATGATGAAATAGGGGTGTGGGCCAAATGACAGCACGAGAGCAGTTGCTCAAAATGCAGCGCATCATTTTGAGACAAATCAAGAATGAAGTCTTTCGGCTTGAAGGGCCTTCTCGCAAAGGCCTCGCCTCCTATTACTCTCGGTATCAGCGGGAGCTCAGGGGTTTTGCTCGCGTGTCTTCTAAGCGTGAATTACTTTCTGAGGTGCGCAAGGCACAAATCGTTTTTGGGGCCGATTTTCATGCGTTTTCCCAAAGTCAAAGAACCCATTTGAGAATCCTAAGAAGTCTGAGTCAGGTCAATCGACCGGTAATCTTGTGTTTAGAGGCGTTTGGATCGCGATTTCAAAAAGAAATCGAACGCTATCTTCAGGGTAAAGTTTCAGATGCAGAATTTTTGAAGCGCTCCCAGTATTTTGAAAACTGGGGGTTTCCATGGGAAAACTACCAAGTTCTGTTTGAATACGCGCGAGCTAACAAAGTTAAAGTCTTCGGGATCAACGATGTCAACGCGCGGAGACCCGAAAAGGAATTGCGCCGTCGGGATCTTCACAGTGCAACCGTCATCTCAAAAATCCACCGAGAAAACCCAACCGCTCTCATCTATGTGATTTATGGGGATCTTCATCTGGCGAAAGGGCACTTACCCAAATTGACAAGAAAGTTAATTGGTAGCCGCACTCAAGCCCGTTTTGTCACCATTTTTCAGAACTCTGAGAATCTGTATTGGCGCTTGGCAAAACGAAAACTTGAAGATCATGTCGATGTGGTCAGACTCAGATCCGATGCGTTTTGCGTTGTGAATTCGCCGCCTTGGCTAAAATGGCAGGCCTACCTCAGTTTTCTTGAAGGATCAGCCGTGCAAGAGCGCCGGGAGCGGGGAGATGCTGGAGCGGAGTTTATTCATGAAATGATTAAAGTCATTTCTCAGGTTTGGGGAGTCACACCCCTTTGTCAGCATGACTACAATATCTATAGTTATTTCGATTTTCGGCTGTTTAAGGGTATCTCAGAAGTTTCTAAGCGGAAAAATAAATCAGCTCTTTTGAAGTTAGTCGAAGGGGAGCGCAACTTCTTTATTCCCCATCCACGCACCTTTTTTCTGCTCAACTACACAGTCAATCATGGCGCCTCTTTGGCCGGTCAGTATCTTCATGCCAAGATGAGACGCGAGCGGGAACTTCATTATGATTTTCCAGGGGACCTTGTGCCCTTAATTTGGATTGAGGCTATTGGCTTTTTCGCCAGTCGAGTGCTGAACAGCCGACGAAAGCCCAACTCACATTCGGACTTGCCGGTGAAGAGCCAATCGACTCTGATAGTACTTGAGCAGCAGCTCAAAGAGAGGCTCGCGCTCAAGGGAGATCAAGTGCTTAAAGCTCTGCGTCCTCAGGCGGGAAGGCGATTTGGCCACTATTACTTAGCAGGCCGTTATATGGGGTCTCAGCTTGGCGCTCAAATTTATAATGCTTTTCGAGCGGGATCTTTGCGGCCAAGCGAGCTTCATCGTTGGCTAAGAAAACCAGTAGCGAATAAAGCAAGTTTTTACGTATTTTATACAGAGGTCTTAAGATTTCTCAAAGGGCTTGAAAACCCGGAACCAAAGTTAGAGGAGAGGTTATAGCCATGGAAAGCACGCAATCAACTCAATGGTACGTTGTGATTAACGGCAAGGCTGAGGGGCCATTTCTTGAGACCGAGATCATCGAGAGAATCAGAAAAGGTGAGTTAAAGGCTACCGACTTGGTTTTTAAGCAAGGACTTACAAAGTGGGTGAGTATTGGCGAGTGCCCAGAGTTTGAACGAAGAGGGCCGGAGGCGGTTGCTCACACGGCTGGGACCTTTGAAATTCCCAAAGAGTCCGGTGAAGGTTGGGTTTTGTTAGTTAAGCATGACATGCCCGAGGGGAAGCATCACTACGTGCAAAGTGGGCCCTTTACCCACGACCAAATAAAAGAAAAACTAGAGCGTGCCGAAATCAAGTTTGAAGATCATGTCTGGCAAAAAGGGATGACTCATTGGACTTTGATTGGCTCCCTTGATGAATTCAATCGCCGAAGGCCGCATATTGAAATTCAGCCCAAACCTCAATTAGGTGAAGCGGGGCCAACCGTGAACACGGCCCCTATGAGTGAACCAATCCCCGAAGTAACACCGAAGCCCATACCCAAAGCTTTGGAGGCCGAGCCCACGGTGACGTCTTTTGAAATCAAGCCCGAGGCTTCAACTCCACAAGCAAGCCCCCAATCCCCAGTGGCCGAGCCTGAACCGGTTTTAAGCTTAGCGCACGCTTCTGGGTCGGATGCTCAACCAGAATCACCCCAAGGTTCAAAAATGTCGCAATTAACAAAGAAACAAAGGTTGATTATTGCAAGCTCGGGAGCCTTACTCGGCATGCTTGTGGTTTATGCCGGATTGCAGACTTATCGAGAGTCTATTCCTAAAGCTCCACCTTTGCCCTCGGCGGAGCGCCAGACGGCTAGTCAAGAGGTGCCCCAACCACCGCCGCTTCCGCCTGAGCCAGCTGCCGAACCCCCTGTGGTAAAGAGTACCGAAGTTAATCAAGCCCAAGAAGAGATGGATCGTCAGGCACTAGGTTCGAAAACTCAACAACTGCAACCTGTGGGTAAAGAAGAAATCGAGGTTACCCCTCCCAATAGGATCCAAAAACTTAGCATCATGCCCCTTAAAGTGAATTCAAAGCGGCCACAGCTTGTATTTGAAACGGACCTTCCAAAAGGATCCAAAATTCAAATTCAGCTCAAGGGCGAGCCTGGTGAAATATTAAGTAACAAAGCGGTGATTAAGGATTATGAAGTTTTCGTCGAGGAGGGTAAGGTTCCGACGGTTGATCTTAGTCAAGCCAAGCTAAAACCGGGAACTTACTCCGTTGTGGCTGAGTCCAGCGGAATGAAAGCTAAGGCGACTTTAAGTCTTCTGACTGGAGATAAAATGACCAAGAAGAAGATCGCCGAATTCAAAAAGAAAATCGCAAAGGCCGAAGCCGCGGAGAAATCCGCAGTCAGCCATCGCGTCAAGGCTCTGAAGGCTAGTTACGGGCAACTTAAAGATTTTCAGCTGAAAACAAAGGTCAAAAAGGCTAACAAGGAAACTTGGAAGCGATTTTACAAAAAGTGGAAGTCAGACCTGGACGATCAAGGAAAGAAAAACAAAAAACTAATGAAAGACTCTAAGACTCAGGCACAGACATTTAAAAGCATCGAAGGATTAAGGTTAAAGCTTTCCAAAATCGGTTCTAAAATGAACAAGACATTCACGGGACAACGAGACGTGGCCTCTGAAGTCGATCTTGATCAGTGGGGTCAAGAGTTTGGAGAGTTTCGCAAGGGGTTGGGAAGTCCGAAAAAATAAAAGGCCGGTCATCCCGGCCTCATAATCAGTGATAAACGAGCGCGAAGCTTAGTTAACCATGTCTTTGAATTCTTTTCCTGCGCGAAACCGGGGTACTCGGCTTGCGGGGATCTCAATAGCAGCGCCAGTTTGAGGATTTCGGCCCGTACGAGCTTTTCTTTTTCCTCGGCTGAAGGTTCCAAAGCCCACAAGTTTAACATCGTCGCCTTTAGCCACCGCTTTTTTGATGAGTTCAATGGTGCAAGCCAAGATGTTTTCTGACTGTGCCTTCGAGAGCTTTGTTTCAGCGGCCAGTTTATCGACGAGCTGAGCTTTGTTCATGCCATCCTCCGTACAAAATGTGATGAATTTGTTTCGTTGTGCGAGGCAACCTACCAGTTTTGAGTTTGGAATCAAGTTTTTTTGATCACTCAGATTTTTTTACGGCAAAAAACAATAAAGTAATCTAAAAATAAGACGAAATGTTGACAAAGTTAAAAACTACCGCCGCCCGCATTTTGCACTTGCATCTGGGTGGCGAACTCGCCAAGTACGAAGAGGCGCTTGAGATTCCAAAAGATTTAAGTCTTGGGGATTTGGCGTTTCCTTGTTTTTTATTAGCGAAGTCACAAAAGAAAGCCCCTCCCGCAATTGCCCTTGAGCTTTCAAACCAGCTCAACTCTTTAAAAGGTACGGAGATTCGAGAGATTCGACCGCAAGGCGGATACGTCAATTTCATTTTCACTAACGAGTACTGGACCAAAACAGTATTGAGTGAAATTGAGCTGAAAAAGGGACAGGTGGGTGATGCAACTCTGGGGAAGGGGAAAAAAGTAGTTATCGATTACTCTTCACCCAATGTGGCCAAGCCCATGAGCATTGGGCATCTGCGCTCAACAGTTATCGGGCAGGCCCTTGTCAATATCCATAAGGCCGTAGGGTTTGAGACTATTGGCATTAACTATTTAGGGGATTGGGGCGTTCAGTTTGGAAAACTGGCTTGGGCTCATCTTAATAAGGCCGAATTAGCTTCAAAAGCAGCTCAACACTCAAAAGTCATCGTGCAAGATGGATTCAGCTCCTCGCTTTGGAGTCAATTGATCGATGATTTGGCCAATAAGCCCGAGGATTCGTTTGATTATCTTTATGCTCTCTATGTCGTGTTTCATGCCGTGGCCGAACAGGATCTTGATTTGGCCGAAAAAGGCCGAGAATATTTCCTCAAACTTGAAAAGCGCCATTCGGCCGAAAGCAAAAACGACGCCTTAACGGCCAAAATTGTTTCGACATGGCAAAAATTCGTGGAAATTAGCCTTGTTGAGTATGATCGGGTTTATAAACTTTTAAATGTCAAACATGACCTTGTGCGCGGCGAGTCCTATCACGAGAATGACCTCGATGACGTCGTTAAGAGGTTGAAAGATCATAAGCTTTTGACTTTAAGCGAAGGGGCGCAAATTGTTGACCTCACGGCATATGACATGCCGCCTTGTTTGATTCAAAAATCCGATGGAGCAACACTCTATGCAACCCGCGATATTGCTGCTGCCGAAGATCGCGCATTGAAGTTGGGAGCGGACCGGTTGATTTATGTCGTAGGCAGCGAACAAACCCTTCATTTTAAGCAATTTTTTAAAGTCCTCGAGCTCATGGGTTACCCTTGGGCCAAAGATTGTGTGCATGTTCCCTTTGGCCTTTATCGATTCAAAGAGGGGAAAATGTCCACGCGCCGAGGAAATGTGATTTTTCTGGAGGATGTTTTGGATCGGGCCATAGAACTTGTGGAGAAGATCATTCAAGAGAAAAATCCAGAGTTGAAAAATGCGCGCCAGGTGGCCGAACAAGTCGGCACAGGTGCGGTCGTCTTTCACGATCTGATGAATGATCGGCAAAAAAGTATCGATTTTGATTGGGATCGATTGCTGGATTTCAACGGCGATACGGGGCCGTACGTACAATACACGTATGCACGACTTAACAGCATTATTTCCAAGTGGGGAAAACCTATTCCAAAAGTGAGTGAAATTTCAAAACTTGATGAACCGCTTGAAAAGGCGGTTTTGCAGAGTCTTGCTCGCATGCCACAAATGGTATTGGTTTCTTATGAACAGCTTAAACCTAATTGGATTGCTCAGTACTTATTGGATCTTTGTAAATGCATTAACGCCTTTTATTACGAACACCGCATTTTGGGTGAGGAAGACTCTGTTCAAAGGTCTAGGATTTTGCTCGTTTGGGCCTGCCAGACCGTCATTAAACGAGGTCTTGAGCTTTTAGGGATGCCAGCGCCTCAGTCAATGTAGACATTTGTCGCGTCAAATTCCATCGCCCGTCTACCGATCTAAATAATTGAAAACACAGGAGCAAACCGAGTGCACACTCGCGTTGTCGTGATTTGGAGTAGCATGCTTCTCACCCTATGGGTGGGAGTCTTTGGATTTTTCAATCACTATTTTAGTGGTGTTGAATTCGAACGCGCACGCGTAGCGAAACTTACCAATCAAGTGCAAGCTGGCGAGCGAGATCTTGCGCGGTTAGCGCTCAAGTTCTCAGAATTTCAAGATGCCATGGTCGCAGCGGGCCTTCGCATTGACGAGACAACAACTTTTCAAGAGCCACGTCGCTTGCTGGCGTCTGTTGTTGCCGAACCGCGACTTAAAAAAATACTCTTGCCTGAGCGTGGCGAAGCGTTGCTGATAAAAGGGCGCAACATGTTTTTGGCCGGTGACTACGTTCGCGCCTCTGAAATTTTAGAGGATTTTGTTGAAAAGTATCCCGGGCATCCGCAATTGCCCGTTGGAGCTTATTTACTTCAGGAATCGTATTACCTTTCGGATCATAAAGAACGCGCCGTGCACATGATTGACTATGTCATTAGTCACTTTCCAGAAACGGAACTATCCGCATACAGTTTATTACGCCTGGGAAATATTTTCGAAAGAGAAAGTCGGGTCGAAGAGGCCGCCGAAATTTATGAAACCATCAGAACAAACTTTCCGAATACAAAAGCAAAGGCTATGGCTTCAGGTCGAATCAGGGAGTTGGATTTATGATCCAATCTTTGAAAATCTGGAGCCTTCGATTTCTTCGAATATTTGTGTTCGTTCTAACTTTTACCACCGACGTCAAAGTGCGTGCTGATATTTTTGTTCAAAGCATTTATGGCAATGTCGAAGTCAGCGCGGATAACGGGACTTATGCCGGTGAAAAATTAAAAAAAAAGTCACCGCTCCTAGAGCCAGCCACTTTTGAAACGCGCCCTGGAGGGCTCCTTAAGGTTCAAGTTAATTCGATTTACTTAGGTCTCAATCAGAATTCGCTTCTTGATGTCGATCGTTCGGCCACTTGGAGCATGTACTGGGGAGAGGTGCTTATTAAAACCTCTCACGGGCTACGAATAAAAACGCCCTCAGCTGATGTGAAAACCGATCAAGCGGAATTTATTTTAATTGTGGAAAAGCGTCGGACCAAGGTGCTTGTTGTAAGCGGTGAGGTGGCTCTGCTGGACCGGTCTAGCTCTCAAACCTTAAGACTGATGCCTGGCGCAAGCGCCTGGATAGGGGGCTTGTTGGTTTCAGGACGTCGTGAGAACAGCTCAATTCTTGTAGCACCCTTCGAGGATGTTCTCGATGCGCTAGCGATGCTTGGTCCATACACCCAAGAGGAATTAGTAGGAAAGCGAGATAGCTTTTTGCCCATTTGGAAACTGGCGGTTAAGTCCATCTCTGAGGGGTATCAAAAAGAAGTTGAACGCGATATTGCTCAATTAAAAATCTATCAAGAAAAGGACTTTGTTCGTCGCACCGAGAATATAAAAGAAGATCGTGAGATAAAGCGATTATTTAGAGCGAAGGCCCTCGGTTTGCCGTAGAAAAATCGATAATTCCCATAGGGGTGATCTTCAAACCTTGCCATTCAGAGCGAATCAAAAAACTTTGAATATATTGATAAATGGGAATGATGATCGCGTGTGCTTTCAAGATTTGTTCTGCTTGATCAATCAGAGCATCTCTATTCTTGCTGGGCAAAGCTTCTTCGATCTTCTGAACCAAGCGATCATACTCCAAATCAGAAAACCCCGTGTAATTGTTTGGATTGTCGCTGGTAAAAACCTGCAAATGGCTAATGGGATCGGGTACGGGCGCTAGCCATGCAAATCTAAAAAATCCAGGAGCATCTTTTGAAAGCTGGCTTAAATACGCCTTCCATTCTTTTGAAGTAATTCGAAGTTTAAGTCCCAATGCATTTTGAATTTGCTTTTGAATGACGGTGAGAATCAAGGTGTTCTTTTCTTGGCTATCTGTCACAATTTCCAAAAAGTCTTCTTCAACCTTAAAACGACTCTTAAGATTTTGAGCTTCTTTAAGTTGAGGTAATGGGGCTTTCGCTTTCTTTGATCGCTTTAAAGCATACGGAACCCAAGCATCTGTGGGGATAATCGGATCTTGAAAAATTTTTTCTATTTCAGTTCGATCAATACTCAGGCCAATTGATTTTCTTAAGGCCAGTTGGTCAAAGGGAGGCTTTGAGATATTGAAACCTAAATAATAAGTGGCCAAAAACGGACGTGTGAAGAGCTCTTGACTGTTTTTAAATTTACCAAAGTGCGATGACGGAACCCTTTCTAAAACATCGAGTTCCTTTTTTTCAAAAAGGGCCACCGCGGTTCCCGGTTGGGGAACCACCACAAATTCTACTCCTTGTTGAGCTTTGGGATTTAGTCCACTAGGCCGGAGCATGACGGATTTTGCTGACACGGACTCAAGGGCAAAACTTCCCGTGACAGGCGCACCAAGTTTGATCGAGCCCGGTTCTCTCATCGGGTAAGCAAATGGCAAGGCCATGTAGTGTAAGAATAAAGTTGACGGTCGAGTCAGTGAAATCACTAACTTATTTTGAGACGGCGCGGAAACTTGGATTTTCTGGCGCTCACATTTGCCTTGTTTAAAGCAAGAGCCTCCTTCAATAAGGCTTACAAGGGGCATCGAAAGCTTTGAAATCACCTCGGGCTTTAATGCGTGAATAATTGCGGATTCAAATTGCGACGCTAAAACGGGATGTCCATCGCTCCAATAACTTTCTTTGAGTTGAAAAGTGATCGTTCTTCGATCCTTCGACCAATTCCAAGATTTGGCGAGGTTCGGTTGAGGTTTCAGATTTTCGTCGTATTTGGTAAGACCTTGACCCGTATTCATGAGGATCCTCACCGAGGCGAAATCTTCCGCAGTCGTCGGGTCGAGGGACTTAATTTCGACCCCAATATTGACTCTCAATGGGGGTATGAAATCGCCGATTTTGGGCGCATTTTCGGCAGCGGAAATTGTAAAGATCACTGAGCTAGATAGTATGAAGTTAAACAGGTGTGGAAAAATTTTCATCATTGATTCCCATTGTACATTTCCGTCTTTTCAATTCCAAAATAATAAGGTGTCTGTGGCACGCGCCATGCTGTAAGTTGCCTCGGAATGAATCAAATAAAGCGCAGTATTATTATGACCTTAATCTCGGTTGTCGCCTCGGTAGGCCGAGCTGAGATGGAGAGTACGACGGTCCTTCCACAAGGGGTCTGGAGTCCGGAGATCAACATTGGAATGGTCTCTGGTCTTGAAGATCGTTTTAATTCAAACGGATTAGTTGAAAGCGCGACAGCTAAGTACCACATTGATTTATCGGGTTCTCGCATTGGAAGACTTTATCCCGAAGTTAAAACTCTAGTGAGTGCACTTAATACGGTTTCGCCCGGCCTCGGCGATGCTTTGACACGCGGCGGATTAGATTTCGAAGCGTCACCATTTATTCAATATTTTGGCCCGTCGCTTAGTTATGGTCTTTCAAAGAATATCTCAATTGGTTTTGGCGTGCCTGTGTTTGCCGTTCAAAATGACGTTCGCATCGCGGTCAAGGGACCATCTAATCTCAACTCTGCCGCCGGTTTGGTGAATCAAATTGACCCAGAACTTGATGAGGCCTTTCGAAAAGTAACTGAAATGGCAGCGGCTGTTGATGAAGCCGTTCAACAACTCCTTGTGTCTCGTGGGTACCAGCGGGTGCGAAATCTCAAATACTCCGCGCTTGGCGATGTTCAAGTGTCGGGGGTTTTCGCTTACTACCACCGACCCCAATGGAGATTGGCGATTCGCCCATTTGTGATCTTGCCAACGGGACGCGCTGATGACCCCGACGACTTAGTGGATATAGCCACTGGAGGGCAAACTGCTGTCGGGGTTTACTCAATTCACGATTACATTCCTCACCGCAAATGGACGATTTCCACAAGCATTGGCTATCAAGTTCCTTTGCCCGATCGTTCGGATGTGAGAGTTCCCATCGATAATCAGGATGTTTTGCCCGCTGCAAACCGAAAAGAAACGGTCGAGAGACAACTGGGTAATACCATTTTCTTAGAGGCTGGCGTTAAACACGAAATTAACAAGGAATTTGCACTGACCGGATACTACGGATTTACGCAGAAAGACCCCGATCGGTTTTCAGGCGAACACGATTGGAACTATTCCTTGTTATCAAGGGATACAGGCTCAGAAGCGCATTCCGTTAAAGGGTCAGTGGAGTTCAGCACAATCAATTGGTTTAGAGAAAAGATTTATGATTTTCCGTTTATCGTTGGTTACAGTTTTTCAACAAACTTAATGGCCAAAAATACTCCTGTGGCAACAATCAATCAGCTTTATATGAGGTTGTTTTTCTAACTATGGTTCATTCGCTTTTTATGAAACGAATATTGATTGTAGCCCTTTTAGCATCGGGAGCGGCGGGCTGCGCGAAAAGGGCCGACGTTGGCCCCGACGGGAGTCCGAGAATTTTTAATCCAAAGGGAGTTGACGCCACTCTTGATCTTTCAAGACGATTTGAGCCTTTGCGCCCTGGACGCTTGCGGCCCACCACCTCGGTTCAATCGGAAAGTTGGTTGGGGCTATCTAATCAACTTTATGAGTGGGCCTACCTCACTCAGAATCCAGAAGTCATGGTATGGGCAAAGAGCTTGAGTGAATCGTTCTACGCGCTCCCCCATGCTACTTCAAAAATGATTAAGACGGCCACACCGTACGCGGCGCTCGCCTTTCACGCATTAAAGGAGCGCACCGCAGATAAAAAAGTTGCGGACTTAATTAAAGATGCTGTTTCAAAAGCAGCCGAAGAAACAAACATAAATCATGCAGCCCTAACTCCATCGAAAAATCCCGCAACAGTCGTAAGAGCGGTCCTTGATGCGGTTTATGATTTTATGGCAAAACTGGAGTCCAAAAAGGGACCTGAAACCGCAGAGCATATCGCCGGCATTATTGACCTCATTAAAGAAAAACATATTCCTGGCCTGAAAGAAATGGAGAGGGTAGTTGTGCGAGAGCCTGGGCTCCCGGTGGTTCCATTTATGGAGCGACTTAAAGACACACTTAAAAAAATTCCGGCTCTTACTGAAGGCGAAAGAAACGCGTTAACGAACGAACTAAGATTTGGGATTTACCTCTCAATGGAATCCAGTGCGCTCGATGACGCAGAAAAAAGTCTTGGTCTCATTATTGATATTTGGCTCAATGGCTATCGACGAAATTTGTTTCCGGCTGACCTTAAAGAGGCTTTAGGGCAGTTTTCAGATCAAGAGCTATTGGCTCTTGCGACTCAAAATCAAGTACTGCCTGAGGACGAATGGAAGGTCGTTAGAAACACTAAGGTATTAAAGTCACTGACCCAAAGGCAAATTGTGGCAAGGGGAGTTGAAAACCAAGTCATCATGGATTCTGATGAGTGGTTGAAGGTCCTGGTGAAATCTGATCGCCATTTGAAGAAACTCTTAGAGCGCAAGGATGTCATGCAACTTGCTTCGGACATGGTTCCTGAAGAAGTGCTCAGCTCGCAACAGGTTTTGACAGTGCTCGCATCAATGTGGTTGGGCCAAGAACTTCGGCTTGTATTTCCGGAGACACTTAGGAAGAGCTTCGCGGATCTATCTAGGCAAGATTTAGAAATGCTTAAGACCAATGACTTTTGGACGATCAGGCATCCTTGGTTGAGATTGATTCGGCGGCAGGCGATCGCAGATCTAAAAATGTTTACGGCAGAAGGACTTCCGGCCCCAGAAAATCCTCAGCAAGCGCTTGAAAATCTCAAAGCATATTTGGAGCAGGCGATTGTTGGATCGGCACAGGAAAGAGTGACATTTGCTTTTATTCCGATTGCTAAGAATTTGCCGAAGGTTATTAAAAGTAATATTGACCCGTTGTTAGCAACCCAGGCGCGGGGTCTGACTGTAGACAAGTTTAAAAGTACCGCCGATGAAGTATTGGAAGAATGGTTTTTTGCTCACGTTAAAGGTGAAAAGTCGCTGCCATTACTTGAAAAATCAGAAGTTCGTTTTGAAAGTGCAGGCAACGACCTGAGGAATATCGCAACTCCAAACACCACGCAGCCAGCTGTATTGGGCAAAGGCTTCACGAATATATCATTCAGACTCCATCAAGGAGGAGTGTCGAGTGTAGAGCGCGCATTGGGCTATCAAAATGTATGCAAGATGTCGGTGATGATGGGCTATAAAGATCTTGGCGATCGAAACATCGAGCCCCTCATTGTTAATCTTGAAAGACGCGGACAAAAGTTAGTACTTGGTGAGTACAATCCTGCCAATGGACTTTTTGCTATACCTGATCGCTTAATATTTAGAGACTCGGCGGAGCTTGATGAGCAAACCTATAGTCAACTTCAAGTTTCAGCGGAGCAACAAATGGAGCTGCTCCGAGGTCTGGTCTCAGTTATTAGGTTTGTTTCGCCTTGGCGACAAAGTCCCTTCGATCAACAATTGGGAACCTTACGGATTAAACAGATTCCATTCGAAGTCTTTTCAAAGCCGACCTTATTTAAAATGGCCGTCGGACTATCTGAAGTCATATTTCAAAATATGAAGAGCCATATGGTACGCGTCGTTGACGAAAACTTAGGACTCTGGATGGTCGATGAAAAAACTGATCCCAATGGGCCGAAGCGTGTTGGTGCTGTTGTGACGGATTTGGTTTCTTTGGTTAAGAATAATTCGGTATCGAGCGGAGATTTAGCTCGGGCGTTACTTGCTATGACAGAATTCTATGAAGCAACCCTTGGGATCGAGTCGGTCACGGACCCAAAACTTCAATCTATAGTAAAAAGTGTGGTCGAAAGCCGCCCGGAAATAAAGAAACTCATCATGGGATTGGCACTATTTCTCTCTAACCAGATGGTTTTAGTTGATGGTGGGGTTGCCTCAGAATTTGATTTTAACTCAAAGCTTCCAAGTCGAATTCCTCGAAAGTTGAGTGATCAATTAATCACAGCGACGGCACTTTTGAAGCTTGGGAACCTGTTTCAAACAGATTTGTTTAGGCTCCGAGCCGTAGATGTTTACTATTTCATGAATCGTCAGCTTTGGTCCGGCGTGCTCGGGTTTTATAAGCAAGTCGAAGGCGACGATACCCTCCGGGTTAAGTTAGAAGATGTGGCTACGGCGCTTTCGCTGGTGAATAGGCTTCAGGGATTTATTCAGAGCTTTTTGACTCAGAGTCCCATGGCAAGCGAGTCGTTAAGTCAATTGAGACGGCTTGAGAGCCTGTGGACGGAGCGATTTATGGATCGTCAATGGGCCACACTTCCACCAATCCAGCAGGTGATGGAGTTTTCTCTTTAATTTGGCTAAGTCCGTGGTTATCCTTCTGAAATCGACAATTGATTTTGACGCCATTTGAAAACGGAGGAAACTGTGAAAAAGTTTTTAGTGCTCGGAATGATTTTGTCTGCGGCTTTAGTCGGATGCCAGAAAAATGCTGGAGACAACGAAGATGAGGCGGTATTTGTAACCGTCAATGGCAAAGACATCAAGGGAAAGCAAGTACTTGAGAAGATTCGGGGCGAGCTCACTGAACTTGAGCGAAATGCCTATGAATTAAAAAGACGGGCCATTGAAGAAGTTGTGCAAAACCACATCCTAGAAGAAGAGGCTAAAAAGCAAGGTACGACTGTTCAAAACCTCTTTTCACAGTTTGATGGATTGAAGGATAAGGACGTTTCTAAAGAGGATATTAAGGGGTTTCTCGGTTCGCGCAATATCGACGAAAAGAAATTAAGCAAAGCCGAAAGGGACTCCGTTCCGCAAATTATAAAAATGCAGCGTGTGATGGAAGCTCGGCAAAGATACTTGGCTGAACTTAAGAGCAAAGCAAGCATTCAAGTAAAGCTCAAGCGTCCAGCTGAAAAGGCTGTGACTGTTGGAAACGGTCAGGGTACAGCAAAGGGCAACAAGGGAGCAAAAGTCACAATCGTTGAGTTTAGCGACTTTCAATGCCCATTTTGTCGCCGTGGTCGTGATCGTCTGAATGAGATCGTTAGTAAATATGGTGACAAGGTCCAAATTTATTTCCGACACTTTCCGTTAGAGTCCATTCACCCTCACGCCTTTAAAGCTTCGGAAGCTTCGATTTGTGCGCGAGAACAAGGCAAATTCTGGGAATACCATGATTTGCTGTTTGATCAGCAAGACAAGCTTGAAGAAAAAGACCTCTTGGCTCACGCCGAAACTCTTAAGCTCGACACCAAGGCTTTCGGAGAGTGCCTCAAATCTGGTAAGGGAGCTGCTGAAATTCGCGCTGATATGGAAGAGGCAACTAAAATCGGTGTGAACAGCACGCCAACATTTTTTGTTAACGGCTTTGCCGTTCGCGGTGCGCAGCCTTTAGAAGCGTTTTCTGAGCGCATTGATGAGCTTCTAAGCAAGTAAAGTAGACTCAAGTCTTGAATACCAAGACCCGACTCCGGTCGGGTCTTTTTTTTATCTTCGAACAGTCCGTGGAACTCGCTTAGGTCCGTGATATTCTATTGGTAAGTGTTTTCAGGAGGAAGACGCATGGCCGTAGAGCGGGTAGATCGAAGCGCACGCAAGGATGCTCATGTTCGCGAAAGTCAGGAAGACGGCGAACGGGCAATGATCGCAAGACATCGTCGCGAGGTTGCTGAGATGCATCGCAAGCATCAAGAGGACCTCAAAAAAATAAAAGAAGACTATGACAAGAGACTTGATGAAACTCATTCGAATTCGCGGGCTACCATTTCAGAAAAAGACAAAAAGCACATCGACCAAGTTAACGAGCTCAAAGATACCCAGCGCCGGCTCATTGCCAAACAACGCCTCGAGGATGAAGAAGAATCCCGAAGACTTCGTAATAATTATGAAGGTGAAATTAAAAGGCTCAAAGACAAAGGAAATAAAGACACTGAACGCCTTTCTAATACTTTTACTGAACAGCTGACCGAAAAAGACAAGCAAACACGGGAATTGGAGCAAAAATCGCGAGAAGGCAGTCAAGATGCGCTTCGGGCGAAAACCGAAAAACTCCAAGAAAAGCATGAGCAAGAAATGGGTGGCCTTGTGGAGCGAGTCGCCTCACTTCAAGAAGAAAAGTTCTCAGAGGCTGAACGGGCTCGTAGGGCGCAAGATCGTGAGATCAAGCAAATGGAATCCCATCACAAGGCTCGTGAGAAGGCCAATGAACAAAAGTGGAAAGATATACTGGCATTTGAAAAGGCAAAGTTTGACGACACTTTATCTGACATGAAATATGGCTACGACGATGCAAGGTTAGACCTTAAAGAGCAGCGCATGGAGCAAAGGGCTAATCTGGAAGATGAATACGCCGATCAGGTCAATCGATTGACTGACCAAGTTAATGACCGAGTCGATAAAGAAGTGAATTCGGTAAGACGTGAGAATGCAGATTTGAAACGCACAGCCGTTTCCGACCAAGTGACTCATAATCGCCAAAAAAATCGGGAGATCAAAAATCTACAGGATGAATATCAAAGAAAACTTGATGAACTGGAAAGAAGAAGAGTTGAAGGTGGAGCGCTCTCACACCAAGAATATTCCAAGCGCGTCGATCAGATTCAAAACGAACACAATCAATTCTTACAAGATCTAGACGCAAAATATAGAAACAAGCTTGAAGAAGAAAAGAACCGCTATGAGTCTCACCTGGATCAAAGCGTGGGACAGGCTAACCGTGATAAAGCGCTAGGTAAACTCATGGCCGACCAACAAAAGAAAAAGCTGACCGAGCTTTATGCGGAAAAAACGGTCGGACAAGCCGAATTTTACGAAGATCAATTAAAGGCGAAGCATAAAGAGAAGAACCAATCTTTGGCCGATCAGAGACTCAATTTGGACAAGCGACGGGTTAACGAGGTCGATGCGCTTCGAGAGCAAATGATGAAGCAAAGTGTTTCTCATCAGGAAAAGCTAGTAGAAACCATCGGAACCTACGAGCGTCAAATTAACTTGATGCGTAATGATTATGATAAAAAATTTCGCCAACAAAATGAAATTCACAGAGATCAAACGAACAAGCTCATCAACGCCTCAAAGCTTGAACGTGAAACCCTCGAGTCTCAAATGCAACAGCGAATCAATTCGATGAAAAATGCCTATGAAAAGGAAATTGATCAGTTAAGAAAACGACAAGCCGCCGAGAGACAAGAGCTTGCAACTAAGAAGTCTCAAGGGTAATAGTTATCCGTGATCGCAGATCGTCGTACAAAGATTGTTGCAACTATCGGTCCCGCCTCTCAATCTCCTGAGATGCTTCACGCCCTTGTTGAAGCGGGCGTGAATGTGGCCAGGCTCAATTTTAGCCACGGAAGTCACCAAGATCATTTGAAAGTCATTCAGACTCTTCGAGAAATTGCTAAAGCTGAGCAAGCGCCGGTCGCCCTTCTTCAAGATCTACAAGGCCCAAAAATTCGCGTCGGAAAAATGAAAGATGGGGGAGTCACATTAAAAGATGGTCAATCCATTGTTGTGACCACCGATAAGATCCTTGGCGATTCTCAGCGTATTTCCACGGATTTTTTGGAGCTTCCTCGGGACGTCTCCCAAGGCACCCAGATTTTGCTGGATGATGGCAATTTGGAATTTCTGGTTGAGAAGGTTGACGGACATGAAGTCCATTGTAAAGTCGTCGTCGGCGGCCTGCTAAAGGACAACAAGGGAATGAATATTCCCGGAGCAAGACTCACCGTGGATCCTTTGACCGAGAAAGATCTTAAGGATCTCGAGTTTGGTATTTCTCAAGGTGTTGAGTACATTGCCTTGAGTTTTGTTCGCCAAGGTCGGGATATCAGGCAACTTCGCGAATTGATTGAAAACAAAGGGTCAGCGGCCAAAATTATCGCAAAAATTGAAAAGATTGAAGCATTAGACAATTTAGAAGAAATCGTATCACTCGCCGACGGCGTGATGGTGGCGCGGGGAGATTTGGCCGTTGAAATCGGTCAAAGCCTTCTTCCGGGAAAACAAAAAAAGATTATTAAGCTTTGCAATGCTTTGGGAAAGCCAGTCATTACGGCCACGCAAATGTTGGATTCGATGGTGAATAACCCAAGACCTACAAGGGCTGAAGTTACTGATATTGCAAATGCGGTACTTGATGGTACCGATGCGGTCATGTTGTCAGCGGAAACCGCCTCCGGAAAGTATCCGGTCCGGTGCGTGGAAACCATGGCCGAGATTATCAAAGAGGTCGAAAAGACCGATGTGCATTACTATAATATGAATTTGCGGGATGAGTATCTCACTGTGGCGGAAGCGATTGCTGAAAGTGCCTGCTTGTCAGCGATGAAACTCAATGCCAGCAGCATTGTCTGTCTGACAACCTCAGGAAAAACTGCAACTTTAATTAGCCAATTTAGGCCAAAGGCGAAAATTGTAGCTGTTACTCACAAAATGGAAACTCTCAATCGTCTTGAATTAGTTTGGGGAATCGAAGGGATTCCAATTGAACCGTACGATGATACGGATGCTGTTATGCTTGGGCTGGAAAAATCACTGCTCAATTATGGTCTTTGCAAACCCGGAGACAAGGTCATCTTGACGATGGGAGTGCCGGTTTTGGAGCGTGGCACGACTAATAGCGTTCGTGTTTACACCATTAAAGATCAAGAGAGGGTTAAATTGAACCCTAAAGCACTTCCGCTTCGTGTTCGAAAAGATTCTTAATCGTTTATTTTTTTTCTTCCGTTCTTCTAACTTCATCAAATGCCTCATTAATATCGTCAATTCTCTTGTCCAATTTTTTGAAAATATCGGCCGTCATGAGGTGAGCGCTTGATAATGAACTGGCTTCACGGCTATCAGCCGGAAGATGCTCGGATAAAAACCGGTTGAGAAGACTCTCGAGCTGAACGCGAATTCCGATTGGAAAGTTAAAGTAAGTTCCAAATCCGTGGGCGGATTCAATAATGATCGGGGCAAGCACCTGATGAGTTTTTAATTTCAATGCACCGTCGTAAAGACCTGCCATGTAAGCGACCCGCATGACCGCGGCTTCGGTAGGATACACATTTGGCCTAGCCAAAAAGCTTACCGCCTCTGCAAGTGCCGCCAAGTCTTCTGTGACCGCAAATTTATAAGAAGCGCTAAAGGGCGTATCCAGATCACCCTCTTTTAGTTTTGAAAGATAAGAAGAAAAATTAGCAGTGCCCGCATCAATTTCAAATGATCTTTCCTTAAGGAGCTGGTCGGTTAAGAGGCGAGTGACTTGTTCGCCGAGTACGGATTGATGTTTGTCTAGAAAAGCCGCTAACTGGAGAGTTCTTAGATTTACATATTGTGCCCTTACGAGCAGTGATCGAGGTAGTAGAATCGATCCAAGGTGGTAGGCTACTTCATGAACGGTCAAGTTTGGATTGTTGTCATCGTACGGAAACCTGAGGGCAATGTCTCCCTCTGAACGAGACCCTAATTCGATGATCTGCCGAGCGCTTAAGAATCCTTGCTGAACGGGAAGGTATGAAATTGGCTCTTTACCTCTTTTCTTAAGGACTTCGTTAACCTCTAAGACTTTGCGTTTTAATTTCTCGGCCGATGGAGCAATCAAACGAACGGCCCGATTCGGCAGTTCGAAAATTGAAAACCCAAGATTCTGGTAGAGGCGAAACCCCAAAGTAAATAGGGGCCGTCGAGGATCTGCCTGTTTTGTGAACGTTCCCGGCATGTACTCATGAGCCGAATACCACGCCGATCGCGGGCTCTTTTTTTCTAAGATCACGTTACCGGAGGCGTCTTGGCCCAAAAAAATAACAGTTGGTTTCATTGAAGCTTTGGTATCGGGAACAAGCAATTCGGTTTCAACACGAAGCGGCCGTTGACCCGCCGGATTCAAATGAAATATCGCTTTGATGCAAGAAAGTAGCGACTCAGCAAGGCTTGGACGGTGAGTTTCGGCAAATGCCGATGGGCCCCAAAGGGAAAGTCCCACTATCAAAGCGAGCACTAATGCATGAGTGTTGAGTCTCTTGAGTAAGATCATCAGATCGAATAATTGCAAAGCTTATGGCAAAAACCGCTCTCTAAAATCGAATATAGGGGCGCTTATATGAAGATTGTGGCAGGGGACAGTTTTTGGCACTCGGTTGTTCAGGTCTTATTCAATGCCCTGGTCAAGGCCCAGACCGTAGACAATCTGCCAAAAGGGGTAGATTCGGGCGAGCTCAGCAATTTCGAATTTCAAATAAGTTCCATCTTTTTCTGAAAGCTTGTCAGAAGTTAAATTTTTAGCGATTAATCCGTTCACGTCGTTGACACCAACGAGATAGCCTAAGTCTTTCATGGATTCATTTTGAATTTCTACGAGACTCACTTTCACGAACCCTTTTTCATCGGGTTGGAGTTTGGCTCCGAAATGCAGCAGGGCTTTAATCACTTTCATTTCATCATTTTTGACCGTGACGCGCTTATCTTCGGATGCAAAAAGATACTCATTAAACCACTCAACAAAGCCTTCGAGCATTTCTTTTTTGAGTAATGTAATGCGCTGTTTTCCCTCGCCTAGATCTTCCATCTTGAGAAAGCCAAGTCCTTGAAGACCTTCCATCAGGGCCTGCATTTTTGAAGTGGGCTCTTGGAATACTTGTATGGTGAATTTTCTTAGCGGACCGGGTTTGACATCGACACCGCCACCTTCAACGGGGGTTCCCCATTTATGAGCGACAAACATCAAGATTGCTGCAAGTTTATTGGCTTGGTGAGGCGTGAATGACGGGGCTTTGCCACCGCCGCCTTTGTAATTCATTGATCCTTGCGCCTGCTCTAGATTTTTAATTCGTTTGTTGGCTTCCCGTAAATGGTCGTTAATGGTTTTAACCATCGACTTCAGCCACTCGGGAAATTTGTCAAACTGAGCCTGAAGGGCATTATAAGGAAGTTCAATAATCTCGCTATCCAACGCGGCGCGAATGCTGGCTGATCGGGGCTTGCGATCAAAGAAAGCCATTTCACCGATCATGGCACCGGCGCCAACCTCTGCTAGTTCAATTTCCGAATTTCCTTTTGGCTTAAATACGACCAGGCGTCCCTTTTTGACAACGTACATGCTGTCAGGGGGATCGCCCTCTTTGAACAAAATTTCGCCTTGTTTGAGCTGCCGGATGTGCGATGCCATTTGCCTATACTTGCTCCCTCCAGTGGAGCCGGCTCTTTACTCAAATTTATTAAACGGCGACTGGTTTCAGCTCAGGTGAAATAATCAGCTTTGCCTCTGTTACTTCTTGAATCTGGGCTGCAGTCATTCCTGGGGCGTGTTCTTTCAACAACAAACCCTTTGGAGTGACTTCCATTACCGCTAAATCAGTTACTATTAAGTTTACCACTCGAATTCCAGTGAGCGGTAGTGTGCACTTTTTGAGAATCTTCTTTTCTCCAGTCTTTCCATCGCAATGCTGCATTGCGATAATGACTTTCTTGGCTCCGGCGACGAGGTCCATGGCCCCACCCATACCTTTGACCATTTTACCTGGAATCATCCAGTTAGCCAAAGATCCAGTTTCATCAACTTGCATCGCTCCCAGGACTGTAAGATCAATGTGGCCGCCTCGAATCATGGCAAATGAATCAGCCGACGAAAAAAAACTCGCCCCAGAAACCGTAGTCACTGTTTGCTTGCCGGCGTTGACAAGATCTGGATCAACTTCACTTTTTAGAGGAAACGGTCCCATTCCCAAAATGCCATTTTCTGATTGAAGCAATACTTCCTTAGTTTTTGGAATGTGGTTGGCCACCAAAGTGGGCATGCCAATTCCCAAATTGACTGTGAATCCATCCTCAATTTCTTGAGCAATGCGCATGCAAATTTGATCACGGGTTAACATCAGGCCTCCCTCACGGTGAGATTTTCAATGCGTTTGACGTAAGATGGTCCTTTAATGATCCGCTTCACGTAAACTCCTGGAACGTGAATCTGATCCGGATCAAAAGTTCCGGTGGCCACAATTTCTTCAGCTTCGACTATGGTCACCTTCGCTGCGGTGGCCATCATCGGATTGAAATTGCGAGTGGATTTTCGAAAGAGGAGATTTCCGTATTCGTCAGCCTTCCAAGCTTTTACAAAGGCAAAATCCGCCTTTAGAGCGCGCTCTAAAATATAAGTTCGACCATCAAAGTCTTTAGTTTCTTTACCTTCGGCAACTTTGGTGCCGACTCCCGTTGGGGTGTAAAACCCGGGAATTCCCGCACCGCCAGCGCGAATTCGCTCAGCCAAGGTGCCTTGAGGGCAAAACTCAACTTCAAGTTCACCGGACAAATATTGCTTTTCAAAAAGCTCATTTTCTCCGACATAACTAGAAATCATTTTTTTGATTTGCTTATTAGCCATCACGATTCCAAGTCCAAAATCAGAAACGCCCGCGTTATTTGAAATACAGGTTAAGTTTTTACTCCCTTTTTTTCTCAAAGCTTGGATCAGATTTTCAGGAATGCCACAAAGTCCAAACCCACCGCACATAATGGTGGCGCCATCAAAGACATCGAAAATGGCGTCGTCAGCGGATTTATAAATTTTTGATTTCATCAGTCGATCCTCTCTAGGATAACGGCACTCGCTTCTCCACCACCAATACAAATTGAGGCCATTCCGCGCTTAAGTTTTTCGCGTTTCATCGTGTGAATCAAAGTGGTTAATATTCTTGCGCCACTGGCCCCGATCGGGTGTCCCAAAGAGACCGCTCCGCCCAGCGGATTTACCCGAGCAGCGTCCAGCCCTAATTCTCGAATGCAAGCGAGGGCGACCACACTAAAGGCTTCATTGACTTCAAAGACGTCGATATCTTTAAGCGTAAGTCCGGTTTTTTTAAGAACCTGATTCATCGCTTTTGCGGGGGCGGTGGTAAACCATTCTGGCGCTTGCGCTGCTGAAGCTTGTCCCACAATTCTCACCAAGGGCTTGAGTCCAAGCGCTTTAGCTCTGGCTTCGCTCATCACCACATGAGCCGCCGAACCATCATTTATAGAGCTCGCGTTTGCAGCGGTGACGCTTCCTTGTTTATCAAACGCGGGCTTCAGAGTTGGGATCTTTTCAAATTTGACTTTGAATGGTTCTTCATCTTTTTCAAAAAGTGTTTGTTCCTTGGAATTGGGTTGCTGAACCGACACCGGAGTTATTTCTTGTTTAAAAAGTCCCGATTCTGTGGCCTTTTGGGAACGTTTGTAGGACTCGATGGCAAATTGGTCTTGATCCTCTCGTGAAATCGTTTTTTCTCTGGCGCAGAGTTCAGCCGCATTTCCCATATGGTAATTGTTGTAGACGTCCCACAGTCCATCTTTGATCATAGAATCGGTGAGTTGGGCGTGCCCCATTTTAAATCCGAGTCGGGATTTTTCTAAAAGGTGAGGAGTCAGGGACATATTTTCTTGTCCGCCGGCCACGATAACTTCTGCGTCTCCAGATTGAATGGCTTGAGCCGCCAGCATCACGGCCTTTAGCCCGCTGCCACAAACCTTGTTAATGGTCATACAGGCCACCGAATTCGGTAGGCCCGCGAAGATGGCGGCCTGCCTGGTGGGGGCTTGACCTACTCCAGCGGTCAGCACGTTACCCATAATCACTTCATTGACCAGATCAGGATTGATTCCGGCGCGTTCAATGGCGGCTTTAATCGATAGGCTCCCCAGTTGAGGGGCCGTTAGCGCCGAAAGTGCTCCTTGAAAGGTGCCGATGGGAGTTCGGGTGCTGCTCACAATAACTACGGACTGACTCATTTTTCTTCTCCTTTGAGATTTGGACCGCCAAAGCCTCGTCGAGCCTTGTATTTTTGTCAAAAAAAAAGACTTGCCAAGCATTGAGAACCCACTCTAGGGTCAGATTGGACTTAGTGTATCTTTTGCCTTCGGAGGAAGAAGCCCCATGGCGGCCAAAAAGAAAATTAAATCAAAAGCGAAAGCGGCGGGACCAAAAGCTGCTGCAAAAACATCAAAGAAGACAGCAATGAAACTTAAAAAACCCGAGTTAAAACAAAAACTTACGGCTAAAGCTAAAAGCCAATTATCAAAGCTTCCAGAAGCTAAAGGCGCCGCCCCCAAGGGCAAGGGAGCAGCAAAATCTCCCGAGGTCGTCGCGGCTAAAGTGGAAGTGGCCGAGGTCATTTTAACTAATGCCGACGGTAAGCAATATTGCCGGGCTGCCGACTGCGACGCCGAAGGCACTACCGACGGATATTGCCGATTTCATTACATCGCCCTTTGGAAGCGCAACCGCGCTAAAACCAAGATCCTTCAAGGTGGCAAACTGGATAAATACATTGAAGATTTAACAGCAAAATATCCTGACCGTTATCTTGAAATTTTAAGAAAAGATTTGAGCTCGGAAAAGGATTTTAACCTCATTATTTCTGAAATGGATGTTGAGGATAGCAATGACGAGGCAGAATCCGAAGAGGAAGCTAGTCGGTTTATCGAGGAAGTAAGAGGAGGAATCCCTACTTCCGACGATGACGAGGGCTTTTAGCCTTTTCGGGCTTGTCAGATTCTAAAGCGCCGGCTTCCGCTAAAAACCGGTCGGCCGCTTGTTCAAGATCTGAGTTGTCGCTACTGACCTTCAAATAAACAGGGGCCCCTTCAAATTCAAAGGGGTGCCATTCTTTAGGGACTTCAATATCGCCTTCAGCGGAGAAGTACTCAGAGATCAGTGATCCCAGCGCATCGAGAGCCCGATTGAGATGGGTCATCACGTCTTTTTTCTGAGGTGAATGATCAACACTGGCTTCAAAGTTAACCTGATTGATCCCAACGGTGCTTTGAAAGCCGACTCTCAGGCAAACCTCTTCGAGGAAGATTTTACCCTCTACAACGACCCGTTTGTCCTTCGCCTGCGCTTTGAACTGGGTTTCGATGACTTCACGAACCATTTTTGAAAAATCGGCTGGCAAATCCGTGCTCTTTTTAGAGCTCGCTTTTCTTGCTTTCATCATGATTTTAAACACTGCCAGCGTTGACATTATTTGTCCAGAAAGACTATAAGAATGGGTTCAATTGAGGTCCTTTAAGTTATGGAAATGAGTCAGAATCTAGGTCGAGGGCAAAAGGTTTATATCACAACCTACGGCTGCCAAATGAACGAGCACGACACAGAGCGCATGTACTCGCTTCTGGAGCTCAATAAGTACCTGGCTGCGACCTCACCGGAAGAAGCGGATATCATCATTATCAATTCATGCTCCGTTCGCGAAAAGCCCGTTCATAAAGTCATGTCGGAGATTGGAACCTACAAATCCTTAAAAGAAACCAAATCCCAACTGAAGATCGGAGTGGGTGGGTGTGTGGGCCAAATGGAGGGCAAGAAGCTTTTGCAAAAAGCAAGGTTGCTTGATTTCGTTTTTGGTACCGATTCTATCGATCAGCTTCCTCAAATATTAGATTCCGTAGTTCAAGAAAATAAGCGTGACGCGTGGACACGGATGGGGCATCGAGAAACCTATTCTTTAGAAACATTGGTCCGAAAAACCAAGGTCAATGCTTTTGTGACCATCACTAAGGGCTGTGATAATTTTTGCTCTTTTTGTGTGGTGCCCTTTACGCGCGGAAGAGAACGAAGCCGTTTGATGAGCGAATTGATTTCTGATGTTCGAGGCCTAGTTTCTCGCGGAGTTAAAGAAATCACCTTGCTTGGTCAAAATGTAAACTCTTACAAGTGCCCCGAAGGGGCTGGCGGCCTCAGCGAGCTATTGAAACGAGTCTGCACAGAGACTGATGTGGAGCGCGTGCGCTTTACAACAAGCCATCCAAAAGATTTTGATGATGCGCTCATCGAAGTCTTAGCCAAGCACATTGATAAGCTCGGACACTATGTTCATTTACCAGCCCAGTCCGGCTCTTCAAAAATTCTTGAGATGATGAACCGAGGTTACACTCGGGAGGCCTATTTGGAAAAGGTTCATAAGATAAAAGCCGCCATTCCCAATGTGAATCTATCAACAGACATCATCGTTGGGTTTCCCGGTGAGACTGACGAAGATTTCGAGCAAACGCTTAGCCTCCTCCAAGAGGTGGAATATGAAAATGTATACGGATTCATGTACAGTCCCAGACCGTTTACAAAGGCGCTCAAGTACACAGAGCAGGTTCCCGAGGAGATCAAGAATCAACGGCTTCAGCGACTCCTTGAGTTTCAGGATTCCTTGAGTGAAAAGATTGTCCATAAATACGATCAGAAAATTTTTGACGTGCTTGTAGAAGGACCTTCCCGTCACAATAAGAATGTCTACATTGCTCGGACAAGTCACAACAAGGTGGTCCATTTTGAATCCGACACTGACCTTGTCGGAAAAACTTTGCCTATGAAAATTGTCAGAGCGCAGCCGTTTGTGCTTTGGGGAGAGGTCGTTTCGCAATGAATGAGCGCATCCGCATATTTCCAAATGGGTTATCGTTAGGCGGAGCTAAGTTTCGACCTAGCCTCATCTTTAAAGATAAAACAGAGCGTTATGTTTTACCCCTTTGGCTCGATCGGTCGGGGGTCACACTTCTGCTATCTCAAAGCGACGGTAAAGCTAACTCGGTGCACCCCTATGGCGGTGTATTGAAGATTTTTGATCTTTTAGGGGTCAAAATCACTTCGGTCTACTTTTATGACGTCAGGGGTCAAACTCAGTACGCCTTGGTGGAGGGTTATCAGGGAGAAAAGCCATTTGAATTATCGTTGAGAGCAGAGGAAATCGTTGGCTTTAGCGTCAATTCGGGTTGTGAGTTTTGGACCAATGAAAATGTCATTGAAAAGAGTCGAGTTCTGAACTTAGATTTGATTATCCGGAAAGCTCATACAGACCATGTTCAACCGATGCCTGATGGGCTTCATTAACTTAGGGGGCTCGCCATGATTTTACCCGTCAATGGTATTTACCCTCGAATTCACCAATCAGCTTGGATTGCCCCCACTGCAACGATTATTGGCGATGTTGATATTGGGCTTCGCTGTTCGATCTGGTTTGGCACCGTTATTCGAGGCGATGTTTTTAAAATCAGTATTGGCGACGAAACCAATATTCAAGACAACTGTGTCGTGCACGCCACTTATAAAAAAGCTGGAGTCGAAATTGGAAAGCGGGTCACCGTAGGCCACCAAGTTATTTTGCACGGTTGTAAAATCGGCGATGGCACCCTCATTGGGATGGGCGCAATCTTGATGGATAATTGTCGAATAGGGAAAAACAGTCTCGTCGCCGCCGGTTCACTTGTCACCGAAAATTCAACCTTTGAAGACGGCATGCTCATCATGGGACGTCCAGCAGTCGCAAAACGCAAACTGAGCCCGGAAGAGTTGAAGCATATTAACTTAAGTGCAGACAATTACATTCTCTACACGTCTTGGTACGCAGGCACTGGAGGAAAGATACCATGAGCGAAATTCGTGACTCCCTGACCTATGACGATATTTTGCTAGTACCTGCTTACTCAGATGTCGTACCCACTGAAGTGAAAACGGAAACATTTTTTGCGCGAGATCTTAAGCTTCATATGCCTCTGATCTCGGCCGCCATGGACACGGTCACCGAAAGTAAGACAGCACGGGTGATGGCCCAAGAAGGTGGGCTAGGAATCATTCATAAAAATTTGGACATCGAATCCCAGTCCCGTGAAGTCGAGCGAGTGAAGAAATATGAAAGCGGCATGATCACGGAGCCCATCACCCTAGAGCCTGAAAATAGTGTGAGCCAGGCTTTAGATTTAATGAGGCACTATGGAATTAGCGGAGTGCCCATTACCAAAGGCGGAGTTCTTGTTGGGATTTTAACCAATAGGGATCTGCGATTTGAGACCAATATTAATCAGCCGATTTCTAATATTATGACCAAAGAAGGTTTGGTCACCGCTCCCGAGGGCACAACCCTTGAAAATGCTAAAGGCATTTTACAAAAGCACCGCATTGAAAAACTCCCGATAGTAGACAGTGCTGGGAGACTTAAGGGGCTCATTACAATTAAAGACATAGAAAAAGCGCGGGCCTTTCCACATGCTTCAAAAGACCATCGGGGACGACTTATTGTTGGGGCTGCACTTGGAATTGCCGGTGAAAGTCGTGATCGTGCGGAAAGTCTTGCGGCAGCTGGTGTCGACGTGTTGGTTGTTGATACGGCTCATGGGCATTCAAAAAACGTTTTAGAAATGATCAAGTGGTGCCGATCAAAGTTTAAAGACATCATTCTGGTTGGTGGAAATGTGGCCACCGGTGAGGCTACTCAAGCGCTCATTGATTCAGGCGCTGATGTTGTTAAGGTGGGAATTGGCCCGGGAAGTATTTGCACCACTCGAGTTGTTGCCGGTGTCGGGGTTCCACAAGTGACAGCTATTTTAGATTGCGCTACCGTTGCCAAAAAACATCGAAAGACAATTATTGCTGATGGCGGGATTAAATTTTCAGGAGATGTCACCAAAGCCCTGGCCCTTGGCGCCAATACAGTAATGGTTGGTAATGCCATTGCGGGAACTGATGAGAGTCCAGGCGAAACCATTTTATATCAAGGCCGAACCTACAAAGTTTATCGTGGCATGGGAAGTCTCGGCGCTATGAGAAAAGGTAGCCGCGACCGATATTTTCAAGAATCCGTTGAGCATGATGACAAACTTGTGCCTGAAGGAATTGAGGGTAAGGTTCCGTATAAAGGCGCTTTAAGTAGCATCATTCATCAGCTGTTGGGCGGAGTGAGAAGCGGCATGGGTTATTTAGGCGCAAAAAACATCGGCGATTTGCAAGAGCGCGCTCGATTTGTACGTATTTCTCAAGCAGGCCTTCGTGAGTCCCATGTTCATGATGTCATCATCACCAAGGAAGCCCCTAACTACAGATTGGAGTGAAAATGGAACACGCTGGGGGGATAGTTGTTCTGGATTTTGGTTCCCAATTCACTCAACTCATTGCGCGACGGGTGCGCGAATTAGGGGTGTATAGCGAAATTCTCCGCTTTGATGCGCCCTTTGAAACAATCAAAAAGAAGTTACCTAAAGGAATCATTCTCAGTGGTGGACCGAGTTCTGTTTATGATGAAGAAGCTCCGCAGAGAAACGACCTTGCAGAATTGTTAAAGTTATCGCCAGTGCTCGGCATTTGCTATGGCATGCAGCTCTTCAGTCACCGCTTTGGCGGAAAAGTAAAAGCTGGAAGTACTCGTGAGTACGGGCGCATGCCGATCATGTGGCTCAACGGCGCCAAGACCCAGAATGTATGGATGAGTCACGGAGACCTTGTCGAAGAGTTGCCACCGGATAGTGTTGGCTTGGCGAAATCTCAATCGGGGCATTGGGCAGCAATTGAAAATACTAAAGTAGGTCTGGGCTTTACGGGGCTGCAATTTCATCCGGAAGTTTCTCACACCGAAGGCGGGCTTGAGGTACTTTCGGACTTTGTTTTTAAGAAATGCAAAGCGATTAAAAATTGGCAAGGCCAAGGAGTTATAGATCACCTCATCCAAGAAATTCGAACTCAAGTCGGTGAAAGCGGTCGGGTGCTGTGCGCGCTAAGTGGCGGAGTGGATTCGACCGTGACGGCGACTCTACTACTAAAGGCATTAGGGCGAGAGCGCCTTCAATGTGTTTTTGTTGATACGGGTCTCATGCGAGATCAAGAAGCGCACGAAGTGATGAAGGCCTACGAGACTTTGAAACTTCCAGTAAAAGCTGTTTTTGCTGAACAAGAATTTATGTCGCAGCTTGCGAATATCGAAGATCCAGAGCAAAAAAGAAAAATCATCGGCCGTGTTTTTGTTGAAGTGTTTGAAAAAGCGACGAAAGAATTTCCGTGCCAATGGTTGGCACAAGGAACCTTATACCCTGACGTTATTGAAAGTGTAAATCTGCGCGGGCAAAGTGTTACTATAAAAAGTCACCACAACGTCGGTGGGCTTCCTGAACGAATGAAGTTAAAACTTGTTGAGCCTCTGCGAGAGCTTTTTAAAGATGAAGTCCGAAAGCTTGGGCGCGACTTAGGCGTTCCGGAAAATCTGTTGATGCGTCATCCTTTTCCTGGGCCTGGCCTGGGCATACGGATTTTGGGCGCTGTCAACAAAGACGATGTGAGCATTCTTCAAAAAGCTGATCGCATCTATGTCGACGAATTAAAGGCCTCAGGCCTTTATGAGAAAATATGGCAGGCTTTTGCGGTTTTATTGCCAGTGAGAAGTGTCGGTGTGATGGGTGACGGACGCACCTACGATCGTGTGATAGCGCTCAGGGCCGTGACCTCGTTGGATGGAATGACGGCTGATTGGTATCCTTTCGATCACGCATTTTTGTCTCGAGTCAGCAGCCGTATTGTCAATGAAGTTAAAGGTGTTAATCGGGTGGTTTACGATGTTTCAAGCAAGCCACCGGCCACCATAGAATGGGAGTAAGGCATCCTTTGAAGTTTACCCATCTGCACCTACATACTCAATATAGCCTCCTTGAAAGTAGCATCACGGCCGAAGATCTGATGCCAAAGGTCTTAGAGCTAGGTATGGACTCCGTTGCTCAAACGGATAATGGCAATATGTTTGGGACCATTGAGTTTTACCTCGAGGCTAAGATGGCTGGTGTGAAACCCATCATCGGGTGTGATTTGTATATTGCGCCGTACGGCCGTTTTGAAAAAGGTGCTGTGACTTCGTCCGGAGTCAAGATTGCAAATCCTCAAAGCTTTCCCCGACTTGTTTTATTGGCGCAAAATCTCAACGGTTATAAGAATCTTTGCCAAATTGTGAGTCGAGGGTACACCGAAGGATTCTATTATCGTCCACGCATCGACTATGAAGTGCTCAAGCTCTACAGTTCAGATTTGATCGCTCTTACTTCCAGTGTTTTCGGAGATGTTCCTCAAGCTTTTTTCAACGGAGGTCCTGAAAAGGCCTTAGAGAAAATTCATTTTTACCGTGATCTCTATGGGGACAGATTTTACTTGGAAATCAGTCGTAACGGAGCTCCTCAGCAAGAGGCTCTTAATCGATTTTTTATTGAAACAGGAAAGAATTTAGGGATCGGGGTTGTTGCAACTGCCGAACCACACTATTTGAAACAAGACGATGCTTACGCCCAAGAAGTCATGCTTTGTATCGGATCAAGTAAGACTTTGGGAGATGATCGCAGGCCCAAGCTTCCTAGTGATCAATTCTATTTGAAATCGCCCGAAGAAATGTTTCGCCTCTTCAAAGATATCCCCGAGGCATGCGAGCGCACCACCGAGGTGGCTGAAAGATGCCAGCTGCAATTCAAATTTACCGATGATCGAGGAAATACCATTTATCATCTCCCTTCGTTTCCCGTATCCGAAGGCAAAACAATTAAAGATGAAATGCGTGAGTTGGCCACCCAAGGACTCGAGAAGCGATTCGAAGAAGCGGCTTTAAGAAACGAGCCCGTGGCAATTGACGAACGGCCCAAATACTTTAGCCGATTAGAGTTTGAACTTAATGTCATCGATCGCATGGGATTTAACGGTTACTTCTTAATTGTTGCCGATTTTATTAACTTTGCTAAATCCAAAGACATTCCCGTGGGTCCTGGGCGAGGTTCGGGTGCCGGGTCGCTTGTCGCATACAGTTTGAGAATCACCGATCTTGACCCACTCAAATACAATCTCTTGTTTGAGCGATTTCTCAATCCAGAACGTATCAGCATGCCTGACTTTGACGTGGATTTTTGTCAAGACCGACGGGGTGAAGTGATTCAATACGTGACTGAAAAGTACGGTTCCCAGTGCGTGGCCCAGATTATCACGTTTGGAAAATTGCAGGCACGCGCCGCCCTTCGTGATGTTGGGCGAGCCATGGGCATGAGCTTTTCAGAAGTCGATGTGATCGCAAAATTGATTCCGGAGAAGTTAGGAATCTCTTTGCAAGAGGCAATCGATCTTGAGCCGAAACTACGTGAAGCATCTGAGAATGATCCTAAAGTGGACAGTCTTTTAAAAACGGCTCAAAAGCTTGAGGGCTTAGGAAGGCACGCCTCGATCCATGCGGCGGGAGTTATTATTTCGGATCGACCGTTGGTTGAGCATTGCCCGCTTTACAAGGGCAATGAGGGTGAGACCGTCATTCAATACGATATGGTCAGAGCTGAGCAAATTGGTCTGATCAAGTTCGACTTTCTCGGACTTAAAACACTCACCATGATTAGTAATGCTATTAAAAATGTGCATCGCAACCGGCCTCATGATGAGAGGGCGCAAAAGTTATCTACAAATTCGATTTCTTTGAATGATCCCAAAATTTATGAGCTCTTATCTCGGGGCGATACGGCTGGAGTCTTTCAGTTTGAGGGCGATGGCATATCCGATCTTATTCAAAAATTTAAACCCAATTGCTTTGAAGACATCACGGCCATTAACGCTCTCTATCGACCGGGTCCGATGAATATGTTGGACGAATATGTGGCGCGAAAGCATGGAAAAATTAAAGTCAGTTATATCTTTCCCGTCATTGAAGACATTCTAAAAGAAACTTACGGGATTATTGTTTATCAAGAGCAGGTTCAGCTGATAGCGGCAAAGTGCGCAAACTATTCTTTGGGTGAGGCGGATATTCTTCGCCGGGCGATGGGTAAAAAGAAGGCCTCAGAAATGGCCGCTCAGCGGGAGAGATTTTTAAAGGGTGCTGCCGAGAATAAGCTCGATCCAAAAAAGGCCGGTGAATTATTTGATTTGATGGCTAAGTTTGCTGAGTATGGATTTAACAAATCTCATGCCTCAGCGTATTGCGTAATCGCCGCTCAAACGGCTTACCTTAAGGCCTATTATCCCGTTGAATTTTACGCCTCTCTCATCACGACTGAGATGGCGGACACCGATAAGCTTGTTAAATACATTCGAGATGCCGGTGAGCATGGCATTAAAGTTCGCGGCCCCGATGTTAATCATTCTCAATACCAATTTGCTGCATTGGGTGATGAAATTGTTTTTGGTTTAGGTGGGGTTAAAGGTATTGGCGAGGCTGCTGTTCAGGCCATTGTAGAAGCGCGCGAATCTAAACCTAATAAGTGTTTTGATTCACTGTCTGACTTTTTTGAAAGCGTGGATCTTAGAAGAGTGAATAAAAAAGTCATTGAATGTTTAGTAAAGGCAGGAGCCTTTGATAACCTCCATAGTCATAGGGCTCAGATTATTGCCGGTCTTGAGAAGATTATCGATTTTGCTGAAAGCAAACGCCGTGACCGCGAACTAGGCCAAACGAGTCTCTTCGATCTGGATTCAAAAAGCGATGGGGCCCCTTCTCTGGATTTGCCTCAAGTTGAGCCATGGAGTCGTACTTTGAGGCTGAGTAATGAACGTGAAGTCCTTGGCTTTTATATGAGTGATCATCCATTGGCGGGCTTTGAAAGCATTTTAAAAAATCATGTGCAGTGCCTCATTTCGGGACTACAAGAGGCTCCGGTGAAGAAAAAAATTTCCATCGGTGGGATCATTGGAGGCCTCAAAGAGTTCATTACAAAAAAGGGAACTCGAATGGCATTTGCTCAACTTGAAGACCAGACCGGTGTTGTGGAACTGGTTATCTTTTCGGAAGCTTTCACTAAATACCAGCATTTACTTAAGGGAACTCAGCCGCTAGTGGTTACGGGTCAGCACGAGCGAGAGAACAACACGAGTAAGATTCTGGTCGATCAAGTGACCACCATTCAAGCGTTGGCGGCAATGTCTAAAGAGGTTGTGGTTCGATTGAAAGCGGGCGAATTGACGGAGAAACATATTAAACTTTTGAAATCGGTTCTTGCTAAACATAAGGGCGAAATGCGAAGTCGAATAGAAGTTCAGGTTCCAGAATTAAAGAAAACCATTCAACTTGATCTTGGACCTGAGTACGGTGTTAACCCGTCAGAAGCATTCTTTGAGGATTTAGAATCTCATTTAGGCGTTCGTGGCCTTGCAGGGCTCCAGTAAAACAGTTAGAGTAAATATCATGAAAATACTTTTGATTCTTGTTGTTTTGGTAATGCCAACGATTGGGCGCACTCAATCAGATGACTTATCGACATTTTATTCTGAAGGTATCAGTCAGGATGCAAATGCGGGAAAGGCCCAGGCCGAAGCGTTTAAAGATGCCGTCAATAAGGTTGTTGTTCAAGCGGCGACTCAATTGATCGGTGGGGCTCGGGTAGAAAAGAATTTAGGCGTGATGAAGTCGAAGGTGTTTCCCAATTGGAGCAAATTTGTCACTTCCTATAAGGCCTCAGACCCTAAAATCAAGGGGCCCGATACCACTGTTCAAGTGCAGATGCGTGTTTCACTCACTTCTCTCAGGGATCTTTTGGCAAGCTCCGGCGTGTTGTATCAGAATGACGGCAAGCTCAATGTTATTCCGCTTGTGAAAATCGTAGAAAAAACAGATTTGGAATCAAGTTTTCGATGGTGGGTTGATGACGGCACTCCGGGGATAGCTAAGCAGCGTGAGAGCGCAAAATTGATGTTTCAGCTTCTTGAAGCTTCTTTAAAGTCTAAGGCCATCGTTTTTCCAGAGGCTGTCAATAAATGGGTTCCGGGTCAGATTCCAGATCTCTATCGACGTGACTTTTTGAGTCTGGATGAGATGCGCTCTCTAGGTGAATATTTTAAAGCTCAAGTTATTTTGAGCGGACAGTTAACTTATGAACTGACCGCTCAAGGTTATCGGACCAGTTTTGCTGTAAACGGATTTAACGCTCTAAACGGAAGAAAAATTTTAGAGCTGAATAAGAGTCTTGAAGAAAAAATTAAAGATCCCACTCTTGTCAAATCTTTGAAAAAACAAGTTCCGGTTTTTTCAGCAGAACTTGCCGCCAGACTTGCTGATGAAAATTCAAAAGGAAATCTCAATGTCTCAACTCTTTTGTTAGTGATCAACACATCACTAGGACCCCAGGAGTTGGATCTTTTCAAAAAACAGGTCCTGGCAAGGGTGAGTGAATTAAGAACCATGAGGGAGCGCCGCATGGAGCGGGGGCAGTTTTCTTTTGAAGCCGATGTCTCAGGCGGGGCGACCGGTTTGGCAAAGCGACTTGAATCGATTAGTTTTGAGGGATTAAAGGTTTCTCAGGTGCGTCCAGGAGACGATCGCGTAGAATTCAGACTCGACAAAGGTCGATAGGACCTTGTGGAGTTCGGCAAACGTCAGTAAAATTTAAACATGGTTAGTCATCGGCTTGGGCGTGTTCTATTTGCTTCATTATTAGGTGCCTGCGTCATCAGTTTTACTGCGGGTTGTGTAACTTCGCCTCAAAGAACAACCGAGGAGCCGGAGACTCAAGATCTTCTCAAAAAGCTTTCTAAGCTTCGCGGGCAGGGGCCACGCAAGCGCATTCTGGTTTTGCCGTTTATCAATTTATCGTCGGAGAAGTCCATTCGAGTTGCAAAAAACAGCCGGGATGCGTTGGTGAAAGGACTAAAGCTCACTGACAATTTTGTCATCGTCGACAATAACGATATATCAAAAGATATTGGAAGATTTGTAAAAGGGGATCAGTACGAAATAGAAGAAATTGGGAAAATTGCCTCCGAAATGGGAGTGGTCGCCATCGTCGAAGGGCGAGTGTTGGAGATAAAGGCAAAGCGCAGCGGTGATGATATTGGCTTGATTAGAAGTGTAAGTGCCGAGGTCAATGCCACCGTTGGAGTGAGAGTTTACTCGGCTCAGTCAAAAAAGGAAATCTTGAACGAAGTGAGATCTGCAAGCTCGGAAGCGAAGACCCATCGGGTTTTGTCCGAGGCTCGTGAGTCGTTGGCCGCTGATCCCGAATTAACCGAAGAAGCGTTATTATCAGCATTCAAGGGCATGATTTTACCAATAACGAAATCGGTTGATAAAGTCAGTTGGGGCGGGAAGATTGCAGCGGTTATTGAAAATCGCGTTTATGTAAACGCCGGCCGCATTACAGGACTTCAAATAGGTGATATTTTGAGGGTTTCCGAAGAAGGCAATTCGATTTATGATCCTGACACTGGGGCCTTTATAGGAAAGGGCCCAGGGCACATGAAAGGGACGCTTGAAGTGGTCTCTTATTTCGGTAAAGACGGCGCTATAGCTGTCGTTCATTCTGGGTCCGGTTTTCGAGAAAACGACATCGTCGAACTCTATTAAATGTGATAGCCTACAAGTCAAGATGGACATGGTTTTGGACCACATTCAAAAGCTCCATTTGAGCTGGCTTGGCGTGATGGATTATGAAGCCTCTTTGTTAAGCCAAATTGGAATCTCGAGTAAAGTGCGAGAGGGCAAAGCTCTTCCTCAGATCCTTGCACTTGAACATCCCCTCGTGATTACCCTAGGGAAGCGAAGTGACGTGCTCAAAGATATCTTGATTCCTGTTCCCGAGCTTCGCAAAAGGCAAATTCCAATAGTTAATACGGACAGAGGCGGGCAGGCGACAATTCATAATCGCGGTCAACTTGTGCTTTACCCTATCATTCCCCTTCGCGATTGGAAAATTGGCGTTCGTCAATACGTCGATGCGCTCGAGCGAGCGACCGCTATGTTTTTGGCTGAATCCGGACTTGAGGTTACCCGTGGCTTTGAGCCGGGCCTTTGGGTCAATGATAAGAAAATCGCCTCATTCGGCATTCGAGTGGATCGTGGGATAACGCTTCACGGTGTTTCAATTAATATCAATAATGAGTTGAGCGACTTTCAAATGATTAAAAGCTGTGGGGCGGCTTCTCAAGTGACAAATCTTCATCAAGAGCTTGCCGAGTGGGGCTTTGAACCGGAACAGTGGAATTTTACAGAACTTGCAAATCAGTGGTTGAATGCTTTTAAGGTTGAGCTTTCACAAGGTATTGATTTACCAACGGAACCCGAGGCCGAGCAGTTTGAAGTGCGCTCGCTGGGAGCTCTCCGGGAAGAGCAAGATCCCATCGTGGTAGCCGCCGAAAAGGCATCTCAAGATCTTGAGTTAGTCGAATAGCCCTTTAAAACGCTGTCAAAATTGACCGAACATTTCTTAACTGCAGGTCTAATTGATCTAAGTATTGAACGCAAAATCGAATTGGAACTCCTTCAATGCGAGAA
>JADLCR010000045.1 GCA_020847095.1 Oligoflexia bacterium
AAGAAGACTGGCTATGATTGTTCAATAGGAAAGTTGTCTGGCAGTATTTTGAGGTTAATTAAAGAGGGGTTTCTTGAAGTTCGAGGAACAGGTCCTCATAGAATAGTTAATTTCGTCCCAAAAGTAGAGGCATGGAAAAGACTAATGAGTGCCAATTTAAAGAAAACTCATCAAATCGTACCGGGCAACTACGCTTTGGAAAAAATGAATTTACCCTTTAGTGGAGAGAGTGCCCTAAGTAAGTTCAGTCAACTTGCAGAACCACGCTTACCAGTATTCGCAGTTACAAATCAGCAGTTTTTAAAAATACGAGCTACTGGAAAGCCAATTGGTGATTTTGGCGAGCCAAGGCTTCTGTATGATGTTAGAAAAGAAGATCCAGAGCTTTTTTCAATTAAGGATGCCGTCAATCCCATCGAGATATATATGGATCTAAAAAATGATCCCGACGAAAGAATTCAAATTGCTCTGGAAGAAATGTTAGAAATGTACGGACTGAGTGAGGTTGCTAATGCCAAAGGTTAGAGGTGTAGACCATTTTTCTAATTTCTTTAAGGATTTCTCTGATCACTATGTGATCATTGGCGGAACCGCTGCATCTGAAATATTAGAAGACAATGAGCTTGATTTTAGAGTGACCAAAGACGTTGATATGGTCATTTTGACAAACGCCTCAGGAGATTTGAATAAGCGGATTATAGAATATGTGAAGTTAGGAAAATATAAGTTACAGGAAACTGTGAAAGGTAAACGCTATTACAGGTTTTCAGATCCCGAAGACGAAGCCTTTCCAAAGATGCTAGAAATATTTGCGAGAAATGAATCAGGGCTGGAATTAGAGAAAGATCAGCACATTATTCCAATCGTTAATGATGAGGTCGATAGATTGAGTGCCATCTTGTTGGACGATGAATATTTCGGACTCATTAAAGCTCACACAATAAAGTCAAAGTTGGGATTTTCATTAATAGATCCAAAGATAAATATTTGCCTTAAGGCCAGAGCTTTCAGAGAACTAAGCGACCAAAAGGAAAAGGGCGAAGATGTTGACGCTAGAAAAATTAAAAAACACCGTAATGACATATTGCTGATCGCACAGGTTATTATAAAATCTGAGCCAATTAAGCTTCCTTCAATTGCGTCATCAGACTTAAAAGCAGCCTTGTCTGAAATTGAAGCATTAGATTCAAAGACGTGCTCACAAATATTAAAAGGGCAACCCATCACCGATAAGCAACCACTGCTTGATACAATTACCAGTTCCTTTATTTTTGAGTCGTAAGCACTCCATAGTCTCTAAAAAAGAAAAAAATGAAGACCTAAAAGTCTCCGCGAAAGTCTACATAGAGAGACCCTTTTTGAACCCGAGAGTCTCTATATAGAGACTGCATTTCAAATTCAAAAATCATTTTCACGGCTTACACTTCCACGCCCACATTGGCATAAAACCCTCAAAGGCTTGCATCCTAACCTCCATATAGAAAGGAGATGGAGTCTCACGAAAAATCTTAAATTTGAGCCGATTGAGTCTCATATTTGAGATCGTGTCAGTCTCATTAGTGAGATTCGTTTTTAATTTCATGCCGTTACAAACCAATATCCACATTGGCACGAAACGAGTTTGGTTTTGCATCAAAAAAACATTCAAGACGTCGAATGAACGGCGTCTAAGGGGGAAAGAATGGAGACAAAAGAAAAACCGTGGGCTAGAGGAAAACAAATCCTCAAGCTTCTATACGAGCACGGTCCACTCTCATCAAGTGGGCTACAGGCAATCATGAACCCACCAATCACAAAGTCAGGGGTAAAGCAGGCATTGCGCGCACTGAAGAGACGAAGACTGATTGTTGTGAATCAGTCTGGGCTTAAAGGTTTTGGAGCTAATTTTTACCAACTATCTGTCACGGGTGATACCCGTCCTGAAGTTTCCAAAATGCTGACCTTGCCTTTGGCCGCTCTTGAAAAGCCACAGATAGTAAATCCAGATATGGCCTACTCGGAAAGATGCGCCATCTGGTCAACTTGGTTTGGTTTCATGTTTGGCGAAGCAGATGTGGCTCGTGACATCCATTACAAGAGTGATCCAAGTTTCAAAATGCCGTTTTCAATGACGTCTGAAAACTGGCGTTTGAGCCCGAGTATACTTATGCGAATGCCGAGCAAAGATGAGAATCAAATCGTAACAGTGGGAATCGATGTGGATAAACATTATTACAGCTCTGATCGAATTGTTGAAAAACTCAAAAAGATAAGAGAGTCCAAAGCTCTGAATGGCTGCATTTACATTGCTCCAACTGATATCATCGAAGCGACACTAAGCAATCTCCGCGATTACAGAAACTATAGAAGCCACAAGCTGCTCAGCCACTTTGACGACAACTTTTTTCTGTTTAGTAATGGTCAATGGTCCGTTTCGGAGAAGGCTCCAGTAATGGTTAACGCCTACGCCCAACCTGTTTCACTATATGAATGGATGGACAGTTTAAGAACGGCGAATCCTCAAAAACCAAAAGAGTTAAATTCTAAATGTGGGGGTCCGTGCGGATAGTCGAACTCCGTCGGCTAGGAATCTGAGATTCCGCCGTTAGTGAAATGAATTTGAAGAGTTAAATAATATGCCCGCCACTAAAATCGCCCCTGTAAACCCTCCTGACCACTCCCTACCTACATCTAAAGATGTGGACGGTAGGAAGTGGTCAGGAGGACGGGGCGAAAAGGTGGCGGGCAATAAGGGGGAAGGTAATGAACATAAAATTAAAGGGAGAAAATAAAGACGTAGAAGGCCAGAAAAATAAAGCTGACGAATTGAAAAAAACTATTATAAATTCTAAATCCAGAAGTAAGCTCTTTGAAATCCGAATAGAACGCGAGTGGTTAACGACACAAGAAGCAGCTCACTATTTATCAGTCACTCCGAACGCGCTAAGGATCATGGTTCATCGAAATCAGGTCAAGGCGTACAAGTTTGGTAAGCGACTGAGATTCAGGCTTGATGATTGTCGGACTCTTTTCTCAACGAGAGGAGCCTAGCAATGGCAATCAAGACATACCTTGAAGAAAATAAAAAGCTGTATGAAGTGTACGTTAACGGATTCGATGCCAGAGGCAAACGCATTCAAAAGCGCAAGCGTGGTATCGAATCACTTAGAAAAGCAGAATCCACTGAGTTTGAATTTAAACATGAGCTTGCAAAGCTCAGAGAATCAAACTCATCAACTTACACCTGGTCTGAGTGGCATGCCGAATGTATCAGGAGAATGACGTTAGAACTTATGCCATCAACTGTGATGGGATATGATAGACAACTTCAAATCTGGGTGCATCCGCATTGGGCTGATAAGGAAATCAGCTCCTTCACAAAATCAGATGTTTATGACCTGATCTTCAATAAATGTGAAGCGATTGTGTCTCAGTACACTAAGCGGAACATCTTGAAGATGATCAAAAGAATCTTTCAGCTAGCAGTGGAAGATGGCATTTTAGATCGAAATCCCTGCTCAGGGGTTTCGGTTCGTGTGGCCGAGGTCACGCAAAAAGTGCTGACAACACAAGAGGTTGAAATCTTTTTGAGAGAAGCCAAAGATGTAAACCATAGATTTTTTCCTGTTTGGGCTATCGCCCTTATGACAGGAATGAGAAGTGGTGAAATGTTTGCGCTCAGATGGACAGACATTGATTTAGATTCACGAACCATCTCGATCACAAGGCAATGGACATCTAAAAATGGTTTCTGTCCCACAAAAACGCGCAAGAGCCGCATTGTTCCTATCTCCGAAGACCTGCTTCTGTTCCTCAAAGAACTGAGGCTAAAGCATAAACTGGAAGATGAATTTATACTTCCAAGACTAGGAGAATGGGAGCATGGCGAGCAAGCGCGGGTGACGCGAGAGTTTTGCGCCACCATTGGGATAACACCAGTTAAGTTCCATGACCTGAGAGCCACGTTTATCACCAACCTGTTAGCTCGAGGTGAGTCTTTAGCACGAGTTATGTCCATCGTTGGACACTCAGAGCTTAAAACCACCAATTGTTATTTAAGGAAGGCAGGCGTGGATGTTCAAGGAGGCACTGACAAGCTGGGTTATAAACTCCCCAAAGAAGAGAAGGCGCGAGTTTTTTCGATCGTAGGGAGAAATAACAGATGAGGCTAAGATTGAATTGGGGATTTTGCTACTTTATGCTACTTGCGATATTCGAAACTAGGGATTCCGCGGGGTTACGAAAGCCCCGTCAGCCGCCCCATTATGTACCAATTATTTTCAGTGATTATTTTCCCGTTGAGACACTCAATGGGATCGAAACGAGTCAACGGCCATGGCAAATGCGACCCTGGGGAGCATTTGACTTGGCAAATCAGGCACGACGCCTGATTTAGTTGACGAGGGAAGACTACGTAGCTGTTGAGCCGGAGGCGAACCAGCGAAGTAGTCGATCCCTGTTGCTCGCACCATTATGTACCAATTATTTTCAGTGATTATTTTCCCGTTGAGACACTCAATGGGATCGAAACGAGTCAACGGCCATGGCAAATGCGACCCTGGGGAGCATTTGACTTGGTAGATCGAAACCTAACGAGCAACCCCGGAGGCTTTTTCCGAGGCATCATCTTCTCCCGTTGATGCGGCTGAATAGGGCGACTCAATAGTGCAGTTCTTTGGATTGTACGAAATATGAAGCGGACCCTTTTTTCCGCAAACCGGAATATCCAAAACCTGGTCAGGGTCTTCAGCTAACTCTCTGTGTACGGGCAATGTTCGGTATTCTAGGTTTCGACCGTTTCTCTCGGCTATGATTATGAGCAGTTCATTTCCCCTGACTTCAGTTTTGATAGAAGGACATTTATCTTGATCGCACGGAAAATTCAGCGCACATGAGCCCAAAGGCGCGCGTTTATAAACCGGAACCGGAGGCGTGCATTGATCGTCCTTTACCCAATTGACTTTGCCCACGCATGTTTCTGTTGACCAGTTGCTGCTGGCGTCGAGCAAGAGTTTTTGTTTATATTTTTTTCCGCGATTTGTGATTTCCAAATTCTTTTTATTTCGTTTCAAACTCAGATCACCGTACCGAGATGTAAAGTGACAACCATTCTTAAAAACCCCTACAGAGGACTCTGAATTGGTCACTCCCTCGGGGGTTACGCTAGACGCTTTGTCGTCAGCAGGGGCTTCTGCTCGAGGTGCCTCTGAACTTGGGGGTTCAACTTTATCAAGTAGCCCCTCAAGGCGTGCTTTTAAGGCGCTGCAGGTTCGTTGCTTGTCTTCATTAAATCTTTTGTATTTTGAATAATCGAAGTTACAAAACCGCTCTACCGAATCGAGAACTTGCAATTGGCTTTCTTTCGTCCATGCCTTCAACGTTTCATCATAATTCGGATCACGTTCAGAGCAAAGTTCGGTGGCCGTTTTTTCGCCACTTCCGTTAAACGGTACGCACCCAGCTGCCTCTCCAAAAAAGAGAGGCTGACACTTGATTTCGCTAGGGCTTTCACAGCGCGCCTTCTTCCCTTCTTCGCTAAGTTTGGCCAGATCCGGATTGCCATTGGCTCGGATTAGCCAAGGAGCCCGGCAAACGACGCGCGACTCAGAAATTTTAACGATAATACTAGGCCAGCCCGCAAACAAACAACTAGAACCAATAATTTCATCAGCTTTGGCTTCTGAAAACAGCCGGATTTGTAATCCTACGCTTTGATTCGGAACAGTCAAACGATCAATATCGATCAAAAACTGCCGGTAGGCCTGAATAACTCGAATCTTCTCTTTCTTTGTTAAATGTGCTTTAAGTTTGAATTGGAACTCGCTCGGTTTTGCACGTTTTGCTTCCACCGCGGTCGAAAAAAGGCCAATCCCAAGAGCCATCGCCAACCCATAACTGACAATTGAAGTTTTCATCCAATTTAGTTTCTCACGAACCTTGAAAATGCTCCAACGGACGTTGGTCGAGAAAATTACCTTGAAAGTCGCTCTAAGCTTCGACTTTGCTCCGAAAGCCATTTTATGTAGTTTCGGCGACTACCATCTCGAAGCGCGCAAATGCGCTCATCTTCAGAGAAGCCCTGGGCCTTGGCGCCTAAAGTATAGTCGTTGTAGCTAACATCATAAAGTGACTGACGACCTTGCCTATTGGATGGGTCGGACTGACCACCAAAAAACCCTTCCATAACCGCCCCTCGGCAAAATCTTGAGTAAAGTGAGCGATCTTGAAAGGCTAAAGTTTGAACGCATAAGCGGGCCTTGGTAAACGCGATGGATTTAAATCCATCATCCCGCCGACGGGGAACCAGGTTATCCCAACTGTAATTCGGATAACGTTCTGGATGAAATACTCCCAGCATAAAGTAGTTAAAGAGCGTCAGAGGACCTTCAAGCACCGGCCCTCCGACAGTCACGGGGGCAAGGCCTATGCGCGCCCAATAATTGGAGTCTTGCATACGTCTTTTTTGAGTCGCCTTCCAAAGATCATAGTTGGTGGGCGCCATGTTTTTTTCCATCGAATCAAGCTCAGCAATCGCCGCTACAAAGGTATCCCTAAAGAGCAGCTCAAAGGACCAAAGATTTCGTTTGCTAATGTCGTACGCCCAACTCAAGTCTCTCAATGGAATGGATGGCTCTCGATCGCTAATATCCATGACACTGTCAAGAAGGGTCGTCCCCAAAGCCCGCATCAAGTCTTGCTCATAGAGGTTAAGTTTTTCTCCGCTACGAACTCTCAACGCGTAATCATACGAAACTATGGTGGAGATACGATTGGTGAAGAATGACTCTCGTTGAAACATTGCATTGAAATTTCTGTAGGCAGCATCCACAACCCGCATATAGGCGTCACGAACATCATCGCGATACTGGGCTTGCGTTAGACAATTAGAATCACCTTTACAAATAGCGTTTGAAAGTCGGCGAACTTTTTCGTACTCCTGCACCACCGCAAAAATACTGGCTTTCGTATCCCTCAATAACGGAAGGATAATCGACTGGGCATATTGATCGCCCCTTAAAACAGCTTCTGTTAATTTTTCCTCAAAACCCGAGAGGTAGTTGTACATGGCAACAAACCCTTCGAGCACCGTGAAATTTGGATCAATCATTGATCGGACCACGAGGTCGTTTGTGTCAATGATAATAAATCTTCTAAAATACGCGCCAGCCACATCAAGAGCGCCATCAATCAAGATTTTAAGGCGATCTCCAATGTCTTGAGCGAGTTTATCGGGCGCATTAAACTCCTCGACGTAACGGCCATTCTGAAAAATGTATTTATCCCAATCCATGATAAAACCGCCGTCCGTACGAAATACTTCTTTGGGAAGCTCGCTGCGACCAATGAGAAAGAACGGAAGCTTCGGACCTTGAACCGTCGTCGTAAAAAAGTTCTCTTTGATAAATTTGCCACCTTCTCGGGTGGTGATTATGGAATTAGTCAAATCCGTAATCATTTGAAAAACATAGTTTTTCTTTGATTCCAAATCGGAAAGAGTACGCATGAAAGCTAGCTTTTCATTATACGTTCCCCAGATCCTATTGATCTCTTTAATGACGTCAGTAACCGTGTCCCAAGCTGTATTTTTAAATGCCGCATCCTCAGGTAGTCGAGGCCGCGCCGCTAGTCGCACCAGCTGAAGCCAATCCGTCACAACGGGAGTAGTTCTTGATAAAATATAGTAGCCCGCCAGGGGCTTTTTTAAATCGGTGTCCGTAATTCTCGCTCTCGTGGAGTTTGATGGATTTTCCCTTTGTCCCCATCGCAGCAGAGCCAAATTATCCACATTCGTGCAATGGTTTTGAGCCAAAGATTCGAGCAAGCAAGAAAGTGATACGATGTATTCGGTCTTCGCCAGCTCACGAAGGACTTTGCTAAATTTTCTTTGTTGAAGCATGGTCGCAAACCCACCCAACGCCCGCGACAGATCCGCGCCCAGACCTTCAGACGAAGATGAAAATGCCATGGTGGTTCGAATCGCTGCGCCCAAGACTCCCGCTGCGGCGGAAGGCCTTCCTACGAGGCACTGATCATACTGGGGCAAAATATTAAAAAACTGACTGAGCATGGCGGCGCCATCTTTAGTTGCGCGAGTGGCTCGTGTTGCAAGACCAGATAAATTCATATTAAGTGCTGATTCAACAAGGACGCCCGCATTCACGCCCTCGCTGACCGTTTCAGCTTCGCGGGCTTGAGCAAATGTAGCCGCTGCCTTTATTGACTTAGCTCCGAGCAAATCCAGGATCGAGTCTTTCAAAGGACCACCTTTTTGTGCGGCCGCAAACAGGCTGTGCAACTCACTTGGCAGTGTTTCGAGCTTATTTCCCAGCTGAGTTTGATCAGGTAATTTCAAAACTTGCTCAAGGCGACCCATATCAGAAACTACCGATTCGATTCCTTTGCAGTTTTTGTCGTCTTTTAAACTTTGTACGAGCTGAATAAGATTGCGCGTAGATTCCAGTGCCGCCTGAGTCCATTGTCCTTGAATGACACAAGCGCCGCCGCCAAAGCTGTAATAGTCGTCCACAGCCAGTATCTTTTTCTTCTGATCTTCGGCGGGTTTCGGCCCAAGTTGCGCCGACGCCAACGTCGAACTACACAAGATCAACAAAGCAACCCAAAGCTGTCTCATGGTTTTAATCCCGCCCCTTGACTTAGCCAGTAAACAAAGTGCCGTCGGCCATAATCTCGAATGGCACAAACTCGTTTTAAATCCGATGCAGCACTATTCAAGTAGGTAAAATTAGTCATCTTGTCATATGAGACATCAAAGTCGCTGAAGATCTCGTTTGGTTTATAATAACCCTTTAACACTGATCCTTTACAAAACTGGGCAAACTCCGAGCGACTTTCAAAAGCCAACGTCTGAATACACAGCTGCCCTAGCACCTGACTTTCGGCTCCTTTATCGCCCGCTGCAGGTCTTGGTAACGCATCCCAGGGCTCCAGCTGATACAAGTCAGGTCGCTCAACAAATCTTTTGTAGGCCACATAGGAATCCAAAATGGCTGGGCCACCGATTGGTTGCATCATGAAAATGAACCAAGTGCTAGGCTTAAACATCATTTTCACTTTTTCATTATGTAAATCACGACCCATTTTCCCAATCGTTCGGAAATTCCTAGCCACGTTTGAAAGTCTAGCGCCGGTGACACTATCTTTTAGGTCTTCGATAAAATTGAGAAAATTGTCTCTGAATAGTGTCTCCACAGAAAATAAGTTTTGCCGATGAACGTTAAGGGCAACGTTTAGATCCTGAAAGACCGCATCGGGATTTTTCTGATGCAGTGAGAGCAACAGACTTAATAAATTATTATCTGTGGCCTTTAGAAGTTGGTTTTCATATTTTCCCCAATTTTTCTCATGGCGCATTTTAAGCATGTATTCGAGCTGAACAAACGTTGAAAGTCGCGTCGTTAAAAAAGTGTCCCGCTGTTCTAGAACTCGAAAGTTTTCGTAAGCCCGATCAACGATTTTGACATAGTACTCATGGATCCGTGAACGAAGGGCTGTGATCTCATCGTCAGTTAAAAACTCTTTTTGTGAAACCCGATTGCGCTTACTAATAAACTTGGGAAGTTTGTCTGAACTTAAACTCGCCTGGGCCTTTCGGGCATTTTGCAGGGCCTTGAGAATTTCGTCGATTTTAAGTCTTGTATCTTCAATGTTTGGAATGACTGCGAGATCGGCGTCTTCTCCGCCATCTTTTTCGTGGGATCGAACCAGATTTTCTAAATAGCCCAGGTATCCATAAATAACCCTGAAGGACTCTTCGCAATTCAAGTTTTGTGAGGCATAGCAAAGCGAAACCGTATTGGCCAAGTCCATAATCATGAACTGTCGGAAATAGCCGCTGGCAATATTAATTCCGTTTTCTAAAATGTCACCGAGTCGTTTTTCAATGACATCCATGAGCGCATCTGGGTTTTCAAACTCTGGTTGAAATTGCTTACCATCGCCCCTCATGACTTTTTCCCAATCGTCTTCTGATCGGAAAACCATACCCGCTTGCTTTCCACCAGCTTGAGTCGAGTCATTGGCGCGAAGTCTTGGATCAATATCTTCTCGACCGATCAAGTACCAGGGAATGAGCGCGCCTGTTTTGTATTTGGCAAAGAAATTAATAAAGTTAGATCCGGCTCGGGTTTCTGGAGCCAATGTTTGTGTCAGGTCAGCAATAAGTTCAAATATATGTGTTTTTTGGCTAACGATGTCCCCGCGCTTTTTAAGCGTGTCGTTAAGAATTCCCTTCGCTTGAAAAAATCGTCCCCAGGCGCGATTCGCCACTTGAATGGCGTTGGTCACGTTATCCCAAACGTTATTCTTTACAAAATAGTCGCTCGATAATTTTGGAACAACCCCAAGTTGGAGTTTTTGGATCCAATCGATCACAACCGACAGGGGTCTGGTTAGGACGTAGTATCCATAAAACGGATCACCCTCGCCCACTTCAAATTCCATGATATTTTCATTTCGCGAACGTTCAATTAAAACCCTGGCATCGTACGTCTTGCAGTAGCTTTCTGTTACTGATTCAACCAGACAAGAAAGCGAAGATCTCAATTGGGTTTGATTGAGCGATCGCAATGCTTTTGAAAAATGTCTGCGCCTCATGAGTTCAATGGCCGAGTGAACCATGTCTCCTAAAGACCCCAATACTCCTTCTTGACCAGAGCCGAACGCTGCGAGCAATTGAATCGAAGTGCCAAGTAAAATTCCGGCCTCACCGGGATTTCCCTCAAGACAGGTGTCGTATTGCGGAAGCGCCTTAAAAACATTTTGGAGCATGCCGACGCCAAGCCGGGTCACAGCACCACCCCGCTCAGCAACTTTCACGAGTTGTGCTGCAATGAGCACTCGACCAGCGGTGGCACTGAGCGCTGCGCTTTCAACATTTTTAACACCCAAGGCGCCAAGGAGGGCATTGGCCTTACTTTCTGAACGTACAAATTGACTAACGGCGGAAATTTCTTGTGGAAGAGATTCTAGGCGACTCATTTCTGTCTTGCGATCTTTGGAATACGAAAGAAGTTTTGCCACCGATTCGAGATCACGCGCGATTGAGCCAATACCCTTACAGGCCTCGTTGGACTCCAATCTCTGAATGTGGTTGATGAGACTTTGGGTTTCGACTAGGGCCTTTTGGGTCCAACTGCCTTGAGAAGAGCAGCCTCCTGAAAAAGAGTAAATGGACTTGGACTGCGACCATACCGGGCGAGCTAGTAGCGAAACAATCAGTACCATCAATAGTTTATATATTTTCATTTTTACAGTGGCTTCCTCGTTAAAGCGAAAATCCTTCAATTTCCATGCCCTTAGGGAGCAATTAGGGGGTATTTGAACCTCCCCTCAAAGGTATGACTTCGTCAAAAACTCTTACAAGCGGTGAAGTAAATACAAATTCTTAGTTATTACCGCCACTTAGGAGTGACTTGACTGGTGACAAATCGTGCACACCTTTTGAATAAGGAGGTAAGCTTAAAAAGGGAGAGAACATGGAATTAGATAAATTTACGTTCAAAGGCTTTGATCCTTCACGCGAGGAAGTCGAGTACTCCCAACGCACTTTTGGTCGCATTTTGGAACAGATACCAATCGAGGCCGTTTCCCACGGCACAGTGGCCTGGAAAGATGGAGTCTTCGTCACCTCAATTGAAATTGCGTTTCATGATGGCAAATTTAAATCTCAATCTACCGATTCAAATTTTCAAGAATCCGTAAATGGCGCCGCTCGAGAAATTGAAAATCAAATTCGTAAGTGGAGGAAGAGTCGAATATTTGACACTTCCACTGACGTGGAAGCGGTTTCGTTGTCGGCTCTTGACATTTTCTAAAGGCATCTCATGTTTTTTCTTGTGAGCAATCACAGGAGGATGAATATGAGAAATTCATTAGATTTTTTTAGAAACGATTTCGACAGTCTATTTGATAGTTTTTTTCTGAAGCCCAATTTGAGTGGCGGCACGACTTGGAATACCTTTTCTGCTCCCGCATGTGATGTGAGCGAAACTTCTGAAGCTTACATGATTTCAGTGGATCTACCCGGTCTCAAAAAAGACGACATTCAAGTAGAAGTTAAGGAGCAAGTTCTCACGATCCGCGCCGAACGAAAAGATAATCGAAAAGAAGGGGCCCAGATTCGAGAGCGCTACCATGGAAAGATGGAAAGAAGTTTTGAATTTTCAGAAAGCGTCAACTCCGATCAAATTGAAGCCTCTTACGAAGACGGCGTTTTGAGAATTGCGATTCCAAAAAAAGAAAAAGCTCAACCCGTAACAATTAAGATTGGCGAGTCAAAGAACCCATCCCTGTGGAGCCGACTTCTTGGTCGGAGCGATGAGTCCCAAAAAGAGTCCCGGGTAAGCTAAGGTTGAAGCTTACCCTTCCCCTCCAAATTGGGTCAGACGTTTAGGTCTGACCCTTTCTTATGTCCGGTTTTGTGAGCGAGCGATGATGATTGTCCAAACAGTTCTTTCATTCCGCCCAGGGCGCCCATAACTCCGGCCGCTTCAAATGGGAGAAAAACTATTTTGTCAGCGGTATCGCCAATTTTTCCAAGCGCTTCGAGGTATTTCTGAGCCACCAAATACTGTTGAGGTTCAGTACCCCCAATGGCCTGAGCAACGGCCTTAATAGAATTTGCCTCAGCCTGCGCAACTCTCATGAGGGCTTCGGCCTTACCTTCAGCTTCTAAAACTGCAGCTTCCTTTTCACCCTGCGCACTGACGACAAGCGACTGTCTTTGCCCTTCAGCTTTCAAAATAGCCGCCGCTTTTTCACCTTCAGCCGTGGTGACAAGCGCGCGTCTTGTTCGCTCAGCTGTCATTTGCTTTTCCATGGTGAGTTTGATTTCTGCAGGGGGATTAATGTTTTTCAACTCCACACGCAAAATCTTGACGCCCCAGGGTTGTGTTGCCACATCTAGCGCACCACGTAGTTGGGTATTAATTGTGTCTCTCGATGTCAACGTGTGATCGAGATCTAACGAACCAATCACATTTCTGAGCGCACTCAAGGTAAGCTGTTCAATTCCCCACTTGAGACTTTGAACTTCGTAGGTCGCTCTGACGGGATCTACGACTAAATAATACATAACCGCATCCACGGCCATAGTCACGTTATCTCGAGAAATAACAGATTGCGGTTCAATGGGAGAAATCTGCTCGCGCAGATCAACGATTGCTCTCACGCTATCTAAGAATGGAACAATGATATTTAATCCTGCATCGGCGCGCTTATTATATTTTCCCAAACGCTCGATGATCATAACCTGCTTTTGAGGCACGATTTTAATCGACTTTGCCAGCACGACGAGAGTCAAACCCACGACGGCCAATAAAAAATATGACATTTTATGATCCTCTTCTTTCTGGAGTGACAATTAATCGAATACCATTGCTGCTCTGAACACGAATATTTTCGCCAGCCGCAATCTCAAGACTCGCTTCGGCGGCCCAATCTTGACCGTCGACCATAACGCGCCCCTCTCCTTTGACCGGATTAATACTCTCAGTCACAACACCAACTTTTCCGATGATTTCGTCAGTGCGATTCGGAACTCCCCTAGACGAATACAGGGCTTGTGCAATTCTGGGTCTTAACATCGTCAAAGCCAAAATACTCGAAATTGAAAACCCAAGTATTTGTATCACCCACCCAAATTCTAAGTAGGCTAGCAGCGCTCCACAAAGAGCCCCAACGGCCAAAAGGATCGGCCCAAAACTTGGAGTTAAAATCTCCACGACCACAAAAAGTGCTGCAATGATGAGCCACGCATAGGGGCTGCTGATTGCTAATTCCATCGGCCTATCTTCTATAGGAGAAATGCATAAGTCAAGGTTACTAAAGGGCAGTTAAGCGGTCACGTTGACCTTATCGACCGCTATATATGGCGCCAAGACAGATCCCATTGGTTCGTGCTGAACCCTTCCAATAGCCGTTATTTCTTTTAAAAGGTCAAACATGTTTCCAGAAACCATGACTTCTTTGACCGGATAGGCTCTTTGCCCGTTTTCAATCCACCAACTATTCTTGGCAATACCACTGAATTGACCAGAAACAGGATCCGCATTTCCTGAAAAACGCTTAAGAACAAGACCTTCCTTTACTGCTTGATAAAGTTCTGAATCGCTTGCAGTTCCCGGACAAACTTCTAGATTTGTAAGCCCAATTGATGGAAGCGCACGACTGCTTCCCATGGCGTTTCCAGTTGGATTCACTTGGGCGCGCTTTGCTGTAAATAAACTATGGGCCGTAAAATTTAAAGCTCCCGATTTTATCACATCATTATTGGTGGTCATGACTCCCTCGCGATCAAAGGGCATCCAACCATGAACGCGCGAGCTCGCCGTGGGTGATTCTTTAACTGTTAGATTTCGATGAGCCACTTCCGTATTTATTAAGTCTTTCCACTTTGACATTCCATCTTGTTGCGCACGGGCACTCACGTTAAATCCGACGCATCCCAAAAGAAGCTGTGACACTGCACTTGGATGAAGCAATACCTGCCCTTTATAACTTTTTCCGTGTCTGGCACCAAGCGAGCCCAATACTGAATTTCTAAATTCTTCAATGGATCGCTGAATTTTTGATTCCAACTTATTGAGAGAGGTCGCAGCGTTTCCATCGTAGTCAAAACTCGTAACCTCATCTCCTGATTTTGCCATGCCCATAATAAACCAGTTGCATGTCGCCTGCCTTACGCGCTGAAAAACGCCATTGGAATTGTGGATAATCCTTGTGGAAAGATTCAGGCTGATTTCCGCGCGATCAATCGCAACACGCTCATCTTTTTTTGCCTCATGGACAAGCAACTCCGCATACCTAAGAAGTTCCTTGGGCGCCAGATTCGCCAATTCCGTATCATAGACCTCAAAAAACGAAGCACCCTCTGATCCCTTTTTAGCGATGCTATGAAATGGGCTTTCAGGACTTAGCCGCGCTATGTTTTGAGCCTCTTGCGCTGATTTTTTGAGCTCCGCCAGATTCAGGCTGTTGGTTGTCACAAATCCAAGTCTTTGATTTAAGATCGTTCTCAATCCAAAAAGGGTGGTGCTGTTTGTGGTGGCCACTGAAAAATCAGAGGCTTCGTATACGATTCTCATTTCAGTAGATTCGTCGGCGCAGACTTCGGCAAAACAGGGCTCAAGACGCAATGATTCGTCAATGAGAACACTGGAAAATGTGGATAAGTCTTGCGCCATTTATTGTCTCCCACCCAACATGAGTTCACATCTCAAGTAGGGACCTCCGGCGTCGACTTTTGCCGGTTGCCCCTTTCCACAATGGCCCGCGCCCAAATCCCACTTAAAATCCTTGCTTACGGCATCGACTGACTTGAGTACCTCAAATGCTTGGCCAGATACGGTGACCTTTTGCACCTGTTCCGCCAGTTTGCCCTGCCGAATTCGACGCACCTTAGATGCACCAAACATAAATTCTCCAGTAGCATCTGCCTGTCCGCCCTCAGGTCCATCAGTAAAATATCCTTCTTGAATTTCACTGATCATTCGCTCAAGATCACTCGTCCCAGGTTGAAT